>NZ_CVTS01000059.1:0-12898 GCF_900004755.1 Pseudomonas sp. 25 R 14
ACCATTTCCAGCGACCGTTCAACCGCCACGCCCACCAGCACGTCCGGGCCGACGCCCAGTTCCAGCAGGCGGTGCGCCCACTGGTTGGCCCGGGTATTGAGTTCGGCGTAGCTCAGTTGTTGTTCGGCAAACACCAGCGCCACCGCTTCTGGGGTGCGCGCCGCCTGTTCTTCGATCAGCTGCTGGATGCACTGCCCGGCTGGGTAAGCTGCGGCGGTGCGGTTCCAGTCTTCGAGAATCACACGCTCGTGCGCTGTGGCCAGCAACGGCAATTGCGCAATACGTTGCGTAGGGTCAGCCACTACCGCCTGCAACAGGTGCTGCCAGTGTTGCGCCAGGCGCTCGATGGTGCTGGCGTCGAACAGTTCGCTGGCATACACCACCGAGGCACTCAGGCTGTCGCGCGATTCGTAGGTTTCCAGCGTCAGGTCGAACTGCGCGGTCTGGTTTTCCCAGGCCAGGCCTTCGACCCGCAACCCTGGCAAGTCGACGTCGATGCTTCTCTTGCCCTCACTCTGGTGGTTGTACATCACCTGGAACAGCGGGCTATGGCTCAGGCTGCGTTCCGGCTGCAACGCTTGTACCAGTTGCTCGAACGGCAGGTCCTGGTGGGCCTGGGCCTGCAGCGCCGTGTGCTTGACCTGTCGCAACAGTTCGATGAACGCACCCTGGCCATCCACCTCGGCCTTGAGCACCTGGGTATTGACGAAGAAGCCAATCAAACGCTCGATATCGACCCGCTGCCGGTTGGCCACTGGCACGCCGACACGAATGTCGCTTTGCCCGCTATAGCGATGTAGCAAGGCCTGGAACGACGCCAGCAAGACCATAAACAGCGTCGCGCCTTCGCGCTGTGCCAGTTGTCGCAGGCCGGCGCTCAGCGCCGCGTCCAACGGGATTTCCAGGCGCGCGCCACGCTGATCCTGCACCGCCGGGCGCGGCCGGTCAGTCGGCAGTTCGAGTACCGGTTGCTCATCGCCCAACTGGTTGCTCCAGTAAGCCAGTTGACGTTGCAGCTCACCGGCCTCCATCCACTGGCGCTGCCATTGCGCATAATCGGCGTACTGGATCGCCAGGGCTGGCAGTTCCAGGCTCTGGCCCTGGCTATAGGCGCCATACAGGGCAATCAGTTCCTCCACCAAGACCTGCATCGACCAGCCATCAGAAATGATGTGGTGTTGAGTCAGCAACAGCACATGATCATCCGCCGCCAGTTGCAGCAATTTCACCCGCAACAACGGCCCCTGCTGCAGATCGAACGGCGCCTGAGCTTCGGCTTGCACGGCGGCGGCGATCAGCGCGTCACTGGCCAAAGGTTCTGCCACCAGCGCCAATGCCAGCGGGGCATCAATGATTTGCAGCGCCTGCTGGTCCTGGATAAAGCGCGTACGCAGGCTTTCATGGCGCTCGATCAGCGTATTGAAACTGCGTGTCAGAGCGGCCACGTCCAGGGCTCCACGCAGACGCAAGGCCAGCGGGATGTTGTACGCCGAACTGTGGGGTTCCAGTTGCCAGAGGAACCACTGCCGTTCCTGGGCATAGGACAGCAACAGCGGCTGCTGACGATCCACCGCCACCAGCGCCGGCTCGCCACCAGCCTGGCTCTGGCCCAGGGCCTGGACAAAGGCGTGCAAGGTGGTGTGTTCAAACAGCGTACGCAGCGCCAGTTCGATATTCAGCGCATGGCGCACCCTGGAAATCACTTGGGTGGCCAACAACGAATGGCCGCCCAGTTCGAAGAAGTTGTCAGTCAAGCCGACACGCTCCAGTTTGAGCACGTCCTGCCAGATCTGCGCGACACGCTGCTCCAGTTCGTTGCGCGGGGCCACGAAGCATTGTTGCAACTGACCGGCATCCGGCGCCGGCAAGGCCTTGCGATCCAGTTTGCCGTTCGGGGTCAGTGGCAGCCCCTCAAGGAACACCCACTGCAACGGCACCATGTAATCGGGCAGACGCTGGCGCAGACTGTCGCGCAGGCTGTCACGCAATGCATCGTGGGCAAGGTCGGCCGATGCCGGCACCACGTAGCCCACCAAGGCCTTGCCAGTGCCGCTTTCGAAGACATCGACCGCAGCATCGCGTACCACCTCCAGTTCCAGCAGGTGCGCACTGATTTCACCCAACTCGATCCGGAAACCACGCACCTTGACTTGATGGTCGACGCGCCCCACGTACTCCAGCAGGCCATCGTTACGCCGACGACCAAGGTCACCGGTGCGGTACAGCCGGCCACCAGCCTCCAGGGCAAATGGGTCCGGCAGGTAGGCCATGGCCGTACGTCCCGGATCACTGAGGTAACCACGACCAACACCGACGCCAGCAACCCATAGTTCACCCACAGCGCCCACAGGCACCGGTTGCAACTGGCCGTCAAGCAGGTACAGGCGGTTGTTGTCGGTCGGGCTGCCGATGGGCAGGCAAGTCCCCTGGGTCGCGGCCATTTCCACGCGGTACAGGGCCACGTCATCAGAACACTCGGCAGGACCGTAAGCGTTGACCAGGCCGATTGCCGGGTAGCGTTGCAACCAGCGGCGGGCCAGTTCCGGCGGCATCGCTTCACCGGTTGGCAGCATAAAGCGCAAGTGCTCGAAAGCCATCACTGGCTCATCGAGCAAGCCCTGGATCAGTGACGGCACACTTTCCAGAATCGTGATACCCGCCTGCCGTACATGGGCCAACAAGGCTGCTGGTTCTTGGGCAATGTCATTGGGCACGATATCGACACGCGCCCCGCACAGCGGTGCGGTGAGGAATTGCCATACCGAAATGTCAAAACTCTGCGATGCGGTCTGGGCGATCACGTCCTTTTCCCCCAGTTCCAGGTACGGCAACTTGCTCAATTGGTTGTTGAGCATGCCGCCCTGCTCGACTAACACACCCTTGGGCGTGCCGGTGGAACCAGAGGTGTAGATCGCATACGCCAAATGGCGGGCACCGACGTAGATTTGCGGGTTGCCCTGCGCAGCACCCCCCTGCTGAAGGTCTTCCCAGACCAACAGCCGCGGCGCAACCTCTACTGCAAGGCTGGCCAACAGGCTGCGGGCACGCTCGGCGCAAGCGGCGGAGCACAACAGCACTGGCGTGCGGCTCAACTCCAGCAAACGCAACAGGCGTTCATCCGGCAAATGCGGGTCGAGCGGCAGGTAACCGGCACCCGCCTTGAAACTGCCGATGATCATGCCCAGCAACGACAGGTCCCGTTCGGCCAGCAAAGCCACTGGCTGGTCGATCTGTACACCTGCCGCAATCAGCCCATGACCGGCACGGTTAGCCTGGCGGTTGAGTTCGTTGTAGCTCCATTGCCGGTCCAGGCACGAGGCGGCCGTGCGCTCGCCGTACTGCGCCACACTGGCCTCGAACAGACGCACATACCCCTGGTCCAGCGGATAGCTGCGTTCAGTCTGGTTGCAGGCCTCAACCAACTGGTAGCGGTCCGCGTCGGACAGCAGCGACAAGGCCGAGAATTGGCCATGAAAACCACTGACCAGCGCACCCAGTACACGCTTCATATCGTGCAGCAAACGGTCAATCGTTGCCTCATCGAAGAAGCGCTGGTCGTAGGACAGATGCAGCCCCAGCTCATCGCCCGGGTAGACCACCACCGTCAGTGGGTAGTTGGTATGGGTCCGGGCGCTGTCGGCAATCGCGCTGAGTTCCTGGGCACCGCTGACCACCGCGCTCTCCAGCGGCGCGTTCTCGAACACAAACAGGCTGTCGAACAACTGCTGGCTGCTGTCGATGTGGCTGCAGGCCTGGATTTTCACCAGCGGCAGATGCTCATGCTCACGCAAGGCCAGGTTGTGTTCGAACAATGCCTGCAGCCATTGCTTGACGCTACCAGCCTGCGGCATGCGCACCCGCAGCGGGATGCTGTTGATGAACAAGCCAACGGTGTCCTGCATCTCGGGACGGCTGATCGGTCGACCCGCCACCGTCACACCGAACACTACATCCGGCTCGCCGCTGTAGCGGTGCATGACCAGCGCCCAAGCCGCCTGGGTGAAGGTATTGACGGTCAATTGATAATGCTGGGCCAGCTCACGCAAGGCGCGACCTTCGCTGCGCTCCAGGTTCAGGTAACGGTCACCGATCTGTGACTGGCCGCCCTGGCGCTGCATGGGCCGGTCGTAAGGTAACCGGGTCGGTTGCTCGACGCCTTGCAACTCTTCGCGCCAGGCACTGATTGCCGCCTCCTCGCCCTGCTCTTGCAGCCAGGCAATAAAGTCACGGTAACGCGCCGCCGGTTGCGGCATCTGCTTGCCCTGGTAAAGGGTGAAGAAGTCTTGCAACAGCAAGGATCGGCACCAGGCATCAATCAAGATGTGGTGGTTACTGAGGATGAACCAGTATTGCTGGGGCCCGCGACGAATCAGGCGCAGGCTGAACGGCGGCTGCTCCAGCAGGTTGAAGCCTTGCTGGCGCTCGTTCTCCAGCAGGTGCTGTAAATCGGCCTCGTGCTGCTCGGCCGGCACCTCGCTCCAGTCCAGGCAGTCGAGGCGCAGCGGCGCATGGCGGTGGATGATCTGCAGCATTTCACCCTGATGGTCAAGGTTGAACGAGGCCCGCAGTGCATCGTGACGCTGGATGACTTGCTGCCAGGCACTACGAAAGCGCGGCAGGTCGATGTCACTGTCGATGCAGTAACGGTCCTGCATGAAGTAAATGCCCGAATTCGGCTCCAGCAAGGTGTGCAGCAACAAGCCTTCCTGCATCGGTGACAGCGGGTAAATATCTTCGATCTGCACCAGCGGGGTTTCCAGCGCGTCCAGACGCTCTTGAGTCAGGCTGGCCAGCGGGAAGTCCGAAGGCGTGGCGCCACCGGCTTCGGCTTGCAGGCAATGACCGATCAGTGCGGTCAATTCCTGGCGATAGTCTTCGGCCACACGCTCGATGGTTGCGCGCTCGTGCAACTCGCTGCTGAAAGTCCATTGCAATGACAGTTCACCGCCATACACCTGGCCTTCGATGCTCAACCAGTTGGCCAGCGGGGCTTGCTCGTCCTGGGCCACGCCTGACTTCTCGGTGGCCGGCACGAACAGCGCGCCGTCGTCGAACTGAGCGTCGAACTGCCCCAGGTAGTTGAAGGTGATACGTGGTGCCGGTAGCTCCGCCAATATCGCCTGCACCTGTGGCTCGCCCAGATAGCGCAACACACCGAACCCCAGTCCTTTGCCGGGCACTGCGCGCAGTTGCTCCTTGACCGCCTTGATCGAACCGGCCAGGTCCTGTGCCGGGGTCAACTTGACCGGGAACAGGCTGGTGAACCAGCCCAGGGTGCGGGTCAGGTCAATGTCTTCAAACAGCTCCTCGCGACCATGCCCCTCAAGCTGGATCAACACCGATTGCTCACCGCTCCAGCGGGCAATGACGCGTGCCAGCGCGGTCAACAACAGGTCATTGACCTGGGTACGGTAGGCAGCCGGCACCTCTTGCAGTAATTGACGGGTCAATTGGGCGTCGAAGGTCACGGAGACCTTTTGCCCCAGGGCATTGCTCAACCCACCTTGCAGGTGATCGCAGGGCAAGTCTGCGGGAGCATCGGCCAGCGCCGCCTGCCAATAGTCCAGCTCCCGAGCCAAGGCCGGGCGCTGGGCATAGTCCTGCAACTGCTCGGCCCAGACTTTGTAGGCGCTGGTTTTCGCCGGTAACGCCAGGGTTGCACCGGCCCTGGCCTGGGTCAGCAGGCTTTGCAGGTCTTCAAGCAGTACGCGCCAGGACACCCCGTCCACCACCAGGTGATGGATGGCCAGCAACAGCCGCTGGCTACCGTCCGCCATATTCACCAACAGCACCCGCAACAGCGGGCCTTGCGCCAGGCTCAGGCTCCGTTGAGCCTCATCGCAGAGGGCGTTTAGCTCCTCGGCGGTAGCCGCCTGGCGTTGCCATACCGGCGACGCATCCGGCATCGCACCGTGGGCCTGGGTCCAGCCTTGGGTGCCGGCCTCGAAACGCAGGCGCAGGCCATCATGCTGCTCGATCAGGCGCAGTACGGCGGCGTCCACATGGGCCAAGTCGAGGGTTTCTCGCGGGGTCAGCAACAGCGATTGGTTCCAGTGCGCACGCTGAGTCATCGGTTGCTCGAAGAACCACTGTTGCACCGGGGTCAGCGGTGCCTCGCCGCTGACCGGACCTTGATCAATGGTGACGGCAACGTTGGCCTGGCAAACCTGTGCCAGGCTGCGCACGGTCTGGTGCTGGAACAAGTCCCGCGGGCTGAAGGCAATCCCGGCTTGACGGGCACGACCGACGACCTGGATGGAAACAATGGAGTCGCCGCCCAATTCGAAGAAATTGTCTTCCAGACCGACCTGTTCCACGCGTAATACGTCACGCCAGATCGCCGCCAGGGCCTTCTCGATATCGCTGGCAGGGGCAACGTATTCGGCTTGCACGCCAGCCTCGGCGCGCGGCAGGGATTTGCGGTCAAGTTTGCCGTTGGGCATCAACGGCAGCACCGTGAGCGCCAGCAGGTGTTGCGGCACCATATATTCCGGCAGGCCTTGCAGCAGGCTGGCCTTGAGCTGTTCGCGCCAGTCGGCCGGCGGTTGCTCGCAAGTCAACACCAGATAAGCCACCAACTGCTTGCCGTCCTGGGCCAGCACCACAGCCTCACGGACCAGTTCGTGGTCGCACAGGCTGGCTTCGATTTCGCCCAGTTCGATACGCAGGCCACGCAGCTTGACCTGGTGATCGAGACGCCCGAGATATTCGATAACCCCATCGACCCGATAACGCGCCAGGTCGCCAGTGCGGTACAAGCGCTCACCGGCATTGAACGGATCGGGCACAAAGCGCTCGGCGGTCAGCCCTGGCCGCTGATGATAACCACGGGCCAGGCCAACCCCACCCAGGTACAGCTCGCCCCCCGCACCGACGGGTAAAAGGCTCAGGCCGGAACCAAGGATCTGGGTGCGCAGGTTGTCGATTGGCACACCGATGGGCACGCTGGCCCGACGCTCGTCCACACACCGCCAATGCGTCACGTCGATGGCGGCTTCAGTCGGGCCATAGAGGTTGAACAGTCCGGCGCCCGGTAATTTGCTGAACACCTGCTGCTGGGCATCCACCGGCAAGGCTTCACCGCTGCAGATGATGCGCTTGAGACTGCCACAAGCCTCGACCCCGGCCTCATGGATAAAGGCCTGCAACATCGAGGGCACGAAGTGCAAGGTCGTGATCTGGTAACGCCCGATGGTTTCGATCAGGCGTGCCGGCTCCCGGTGCTCGCCCGGTAGCGCCACGGCCAACCGCGCACCGACCATCAGCGGCCAGAAGAACTCCCAGACCGAGACGTCGAAACTGAACGGGGTCTTTTGCAGTACCGTGTCGCGGGCATCCAGGCTGTAGGCCCGCTGCATCCACCACAGGCGGTTGGTCAGTGCCGTATGACGGTTGCCCGCCCCTTTGGGCCGCCCGGTGGAGCCCGAGGTATAGATCATGTAGGCCAGTTGTTCCGGCAGGCATGGCAGTGCCGGGTTGGCATCGCTGTAACCTTCCAGCCAGTCACCTTCCTGGTCCAGGCACAAGGCCTGAACGGTCTCGCCCAGCGGCAGGTTGTCCAGCAGGTGGCTCTGGGTCAACAGCAAGCGCACGCCACTGTCTTCGATCATGTAGCGCAGGCGTTCGCTGGGGTATTCCGGATCGAGCGGCACGTAGGCACCACCGGCCTTGAGAACCGCGAGCAGCGCCACGACCATTTCCACCGAACGCTCGGTAGCCACGCCCACCAGCAACTCGGCACCAGCCGGTGCCGATTCGCGCAGCTTGTGCGCCAGACGGTTGGCGCGCTGATTGAGTTGTTGATACGTCAGGGCCTGCTGGTCGAACAACAGGGCAATCGCCTGTGGATTGCGCTGCACCTGCTCCTCGAACAACTGATGCACACCGCGCTGCGCCGGGAATTGCGCCTCGGTACGGTTCCAGTCCAGGACCTGGGCCTGCACCTGGGCGGCATCAAGTACCGGCAGTTCACTGACCCGCCGCGCGCTGTCGGCGACGATCTCGTTGAGCACCTTGAGCCAATGGCCCGCCATGCGCTCGACAGTCGCCTGAACGAACAGATCACTGGCAAAGGTCAGGGCAGCCTTGAGTGTGCCGCCTTTTTCGTAGGTATCCAGGGTCAGGTCGAATTGGGTGGTGCGACTGTCCCATTCAAGCCGGCTCAAGCTGAGCCCGGAGCTCAGTTGCAACGTCTCGATGTCAGCCACTTCCGGCTGATGGTTGTACATCACCTGGAACAGCGGGGTGTGGCTCAGGCTACGCTCCAGCTTGAGGGCATCGACCAGGCGCTCAAATGGCAGGTCCTGATGGGCCTGCGCGGCATTGACCACTTCCTTGAGGTCCTGCAATAGGCCAGCGACCAGGGTCTGCTCGTCAAAGCGCGCACGGATCACCTGGGTGTTGACGAACAAACCGATCAGGCCTTCGACTTCCAGCCGGTTACGGTTGGCAATCGGCACACCGACCCGCAAGTCGGTCTGGCCGGTGTAGCGGTACAAGAGGATATTGAAGGCTGCCAGTAACACGGTGAACAACGACACATTCTGCTGGCGCGCGAACTGACGCAGTTCATCCGCCAGGGCTGTCGGCAGATCGAACTCGTAACGACTGCCTTGATGGCTGGCCACTGCCGGGCGCGGAAAATCGGTCGGCAATTCAAGCACGGGATGCTCATCGCCCAGTTGCTCCTGCCAATACGCCAATTGGCGCTCCTGCTCGCCGGCTTCCATCCAGCGCCGCTGCCACAAGGCATAGTCGGCATACTGGATCGGCAGCGGTTCGAGGCTCAGCGCCTGACCACGACGGTGAGCGTCATAGAAGCGCACGAATTCGTCGATGATGATGCTCATCGACCAGCCATCGGAAACGATGTGATGCAAGGTCAACAACAGCACGTGCTGCTCGGCATCGAGCTTGATCAGCTTGACTCGCAGCAACGGACCGGCAGCCAGGTCGAATGGCTGCATTGACTGCTCCTGGGCTTCACTGCGAACCCGGCGCTCACGCTCGTCCTCGGGGAGGATGCTGAAGTCCTCGCGCTCGACAATCAACGGGGCGCTGGCGGGCACTTGTTGCAGACTTTCGTCAGGTAACTGGCGAAATACCGTGCGCAAGGCTTCGTGGCGCTCCACCAGGCTGGCGAAGGCCTGCTCCAGTGCCAACTCGTCGAGCCTACCCTTGAGCCGCACGGCACTGGGCAGGTTATAGGCGCCGCTTTGCGGATCCAGTTGCCAGAGGAACCACATCCGTCGCTGTGCGTAGGACAACGCCTGACGATCTTCGACTTCTACACCCGCCGGGATCGGAAACTGAGCAAAATCCACCCCTTCCTTTTGCAAGGCCGCAAGGAACAGCCGGCGTTTTTCCAGGGGCAACCCGATAAACCGGCGAGCGAGTTTCAAGGAGTCTTCAGCATTCATTTCTTAGCATCCGGATCAATAGGCAGGAAGCACAAAGGCACGTCGTCCCTATAAAACGAATGCAACCGGGGAAAATTAGCGACTGAGAACAACTATCTTGTAGTCGCTGAGGCAGAGAAGATAAGGTCCCGAGGACCTTGAGGCGCTTGAAGAATTCTGCGCTTGAAGCACCGCAATGCCGCCTGGCTGACTGCTGAATGAGTCAGTGGCTACAGGGCTTGGATACAGAGGGATCGTTCCCGCTTGTGCGGGAACAATCGAGGATGACGCTTACAGTTGGTCGGCAGAAAAGCCTTCGGCCATCGCCACAATCACCTTGCGCTTGCCCTCGAAGGGCGCGCGTGCGTGAGCCGCAAGCATATTGTCGAGCATCAGCACATCACCCGACTGCCAGGGGAAGCTGATCATGCAGTCGTCGAGCACCGCGCGAATCTCATTGAGCACCTCGTCTTCAATGGCCGAGCCATCGCCGTAATAGACATTACGCGGTAAATCTTCCTCATCAACGATGTCCAGCAGCGATTCACGCACCTCCGGTTGCAGGTTGGAAATATGGAACAGGTGCGCCTGGTTGAACCAGACCATCTCACCCGTGCGCGGATGGCGAGCCACCGCCTGGCAGGTCTGGCGGGTACGCAACTCGCCATCGTCCTTCCACTCGCAGACAATTGCGTGCGCCTTGCAGTACGCCTCGGCAACTGCCCGGTCCTCGGTATTGAACACCTGCTCCCAAGCCACATCCAGGCCGTTGCCGTAGTTGCGGACATACATCAGGCCCTTGCTGACGAAACGCTCGCGGATATAGGCCGGGATACGCTTGTAGACCTCACGACTGTCGGCAATCGGCGTCTCGCCCCCCGACTGCGCGGCGATCATGCTGTAGAACCAGATTCTCATTGGCCAATCACGGGAGTAGGCCTGCTCATTGTGCAGCGGAATACTCTGGTGCGCCGGATACTCGGTGGAGGTGTACACCCCCTGCGTGACACTGCTTCGCGGGGTCGAGCCAAACTCGTAGCTCAACAAAGGATGACCAAAACTGGCTGCAAACTCGCGAAACTGTTCGGCACCCTCCAGGGTAAACCCGCGAAACAGAATCCCACCGTCGCGCAACAAGTGTTCATCCACCAACGCGCTGAGTTCTTCAAACACCGCCAGCAGGCTGGTGCCTGGCTCAGTGGCCTCGACCAGCAGCGGCAAACGCCCCTGCCCTGCCCGTAACGGACCAACGGAAAATCCCAAGGCAACACCCATGATGGGCCTCCTGTAAACAATCGATTGCGCCAGCGGGCGCGGTTCTAGCGAGCGAGTGCGCTCATCTGGACGTAGCGGCGATGATGCCCCTCCAAGTGTTCCTTGATGACCCGCAGCACCCTTGCTTCATGCTCATGAATGAAGAAGTGACCACCGGTCATCATATCCACCGAGAAGCTGCCGCCCGTCTCCTTGCTCCAGCCGATCAGTTGCTCCGTGGTGGCTTTGTCTTCCTTGCCACCCAGGACATGGACCGGGCATTTGAGCAGCGGCCGCTCCTGCGGGCGAAAACGGCCGCACAGCAAGAAGTCGGCGCGCAGTACCGGCAGGGTCAGGCTCATCAGCTCCTTGTCCGCCAGCACGGCCTCACTGGTGCCCTGGAAAGTACGCAGTTGATCAATCAACTGCTCATCCGTCTTGGGTTCGGCAAAGTCACGATCGTAGTCACTGCGCAGGGTCGGCGCCGCCGTGCCCGAGGCAAACAGCGCCACCGGCTCCGGGCAGCCCAAGGCGCGAAACGCATGCGCCATTTCACACGCCAGCAAAGCGCCCAGGCTATGCCCGAACAGCGCATAAGGCGCCTCAAGCGACGGCTTGTGCTCCACAGCCAATTGGCGCGCCAGGGTGCGCATGTCAGTTTGCAGAGGCTCATCAAAACGTGCGCCACGGCCCGGCAGCTCCACTGGCTGCACGTGCAGCCATTCCGGCAGTTTGCGCCGCCACCGACTGTAGACCATGGCGCTGGCGCCGGAGTACGGCAAGCACAGCAGTGTCAGCTTGGTCACCACGTTTACCCCAATCTATTACGTGTAAAAGGAACGGATGAAGGCCTGGGCAAATTAGGGTCACGCCAGACCACCCGCAACATCATGTATAAATTTCATGCAGCAGCGCTCGTTCCCTTGTTCAGATCAATAACCCATACAAGAGGGATCGCCGTGGATTTGCAGACCATTCTGACCAAGCTGTTCGCCAATGCCGGCGCCGTCGGCATTGAAGGTGTCTTTCAATTCGCATTCGCACCCGAACAGGCATTCTGGTCCGAGGTCAAAACTCACAGCCGTACCGAACGTGGCCGCCACGCCCACCCCGACGTGACCATCGAGGTGACGGAGCGGGACTTTCTCGGGATCATGGGGGGCATGGTCAACGTCGAAGAGCTGTTTGCCAGCGGACGCCTGAAGATCAGCGGCAATATGGGCCTGGCCACGATGCTGCCACAGATCATCGACCATGCGCGCCAGGGTGGCGCCAAGGCGGAAAAGGTCGATAAGAACAAGCGCTACCCGACGCCGGCGCGCTTGAGCGAGCGAATTTCAGCCAGCCTGCCGCCCCTGCGCACCGTGGAACGCCGGCCGCGCAGCGAAGTGTCCGTCAGCGAATTTCGCAGCCGTTACCTGCCCCACGGCATTCCCTTGGTGATCAGCGATGCGCTGCAGGACTGGCCCCTGTTCAAACTCAGCCGCGAAGAATCCCTGGTGCACTTCGCCGAACTGCAAGGCATCACCCGTCACGGCGACTACGTGAAGAAGACCTTCTCCGCAGACCGCGACTTTCGCTCCACCTCCATGGCGGACTTTATTGCCTCGCTGGACACTCCCGCAGCGAAAAACGCCGACGGCACGCCGCCGGCCTACATGGGCAACAATATTCTGCCGGCACAACTGATGCAGCAGATCAAACACCCGCCCTACTTCGATCAGTCGCAGTTCATCGCGCCACGCATCTGGATCGGCCCCAAAGGCACGCTGACGCCCCTGCATCGCGATGACACAGACAATATGTTTGCCCAGGTCTGGGGGCGCAAATCCTTCACCCTCGCCGCTCCGCATCACCGTGAAGCGCTAGGCACCTGGTCGACATCGCCAGAGGGCGGGCTCGACGGCTGCGAAGTCAACCCCGACGCCCCGGACTACCAACGCTTCCCGGCGTCCCGCGACGTGAACTTTCTTCGGGTGACCCTGGAGGCAGGCGACCTGTTGTTCCTGCCTGAAGGCTGGTTCCATCAAGTGGAGTCTGTCTCCACCTCGCTGTCCGTGAATTTCTGGGTCAACTCCGGGCGCGGCTGGTAACACCAGAACCCTGTGGGAGCTCGACAGCTCCCACAGGGGATTGGCGGCGGATCCGGGATTTCGGTCTGGATGAAGATCAATGTGGGAGCTGTCGAGCCCTGGCGAGGCTGCGATAGCGGTGGGTCAGGCGACATCTTCGCTGCCTGTACCGCC
>NZ_CVTS01000059.1:12948-30348 GCF_900004755.1 Pseudomonas sp. 25 R 14
GCGGTGGGTCAGGCGACATCTTCGCTGCCTGTACCGCCGCCATCGCAGCCTCGCTAAAGCTCGACAGCTCCCACAGGGGACTGGCGGCGGATTCGGGATTTCGGTCTGGATGAAGATCAATGTGGGAGCTGTCGAGCCCCAGCGAGGCTGCGATGGCGGTGGATCAGGCGCTGATGATGCTGACTGACCTATCGCTATCGCGAGCAAGCCCGCTCCCACATCAGTTCTGCGACACCTTCAAATGCCGCGCATACCAGGGACGCCTGGGGACCTTGCGAAACAGCTGTGTGAGCTGATCGTCATCCGCACCAAAGGTGATACGCAGCGCCAGCTTCATGGTTTCCGGATCCATCTCCACCGACTTGCCCATCTGTAATCCTGGCGTGGTGCTGCAACCGTGAGTCACCGGGCCCAGCCAGGGATCCGCCACTTCCACCCAGTGCCCAGGCGCAAACCAAGGTACGCCATTGACTTCGAGGCGACTGACTGCGCCCGGGTGAAAACGCTCGTGCGCGCGAAACCAGTCCTCGATACGGTCGTCGATCCAGCCATGGAAATACCAGAACACCGGGTTCACATGCGAGGAAAACGGGTCGCCGAGAAAATCGTTTTGCGCCGCATACCACCGAGCGGCGAAGTCCGCCGGATCACGGGCAAACGGCACCGGGGCGCCGTTGGACGGGTCCCGTGGCACTGAGGCCCAGCGCATGTGCAACCAATCGTGCAGACCCAGCTCTACCTCCGAACCAAACTGCCCCAGGGTGAGCTTGGCCAGATAGCGCGGGTCGCGATACTGCGATTCCCAGACCTGGAAATTACTGTGGTAGGTCTCAGTCGTCTTGATGTCACTGACCCACTGGGTGTAATCACTGTCACCACTGGCCAGCCAGGTTGGCGGCAGCGCAAAACCGTCATGGTTGTCGAAGTAGCGGGCAAAGCCCTGGCGATCACGCTCAAGCTCTGGCTGCGGCGCGGGGAAGCGCGGCCAGGACGGCAGATCCTGCATCGAGCGCGCCGTGCCCAGCATGTGCCGATGCATGAAAAAGAAGTCGATGCCTGAACCGTTGCGGTCTTTGCGCGGACCACGGGCATCTCGCTCCTGATCCCGCGGCCCGGGCTGCCAGCCAATACCGCGCAAGGCATCGCGCTTGTCTTCAGCGAGCTTGTGCCACTGATCGCGAGAGGCGTGCCAGAGCTGGTGGAACAGGCGATGCTCTGGCGCGATCAGCCAGGCCATCAATGCCTGATTCAAGCCAATACGCTCCCGAGCCTCGGGAAACAGTTGTTTGGTGGCAACAAAACGACTGTCCAGTTCGGGCAGCGCCAACGGTCGATCCAGACGCAGGATTTGCCCGCTGAGGGTGCCGCTGCCGGCATTGCCGAAATCTGCCCAGACCTCATCCAACGTCATTTTGAGCTCATAAGCCGGCACGCCACCAGGCGATTCGCGGTCTATCAGGCGCCAATACAATTCAGCGCCATTACCCGACACCAAATCACCCATCACCTGATAACGCGGCTCAGCATCGGCACGCAACCGTTCGCCAGTATCAAGATAACCACGCAACCCGCGCCCACGCGGGGCAATATCAAGAAACAACTCCAACCCCTCAAGCGGCAGGCCGTGGAGCCCGCCATCACCGCCTTCGAAACGCAGGCTCCAGACACCTCGCAGGGAATCGGCCAGGCGCTGGCCAGCCGTGTCGGCCAGATCAACCGTCGCTTCCTCCGGCGTGATCGGAAACTCTTCACGCGTCAACTCGCGATGGGCATAAAAGGCCGCAGGCACTGCGGCGCCCGTCAGCGCCAGGCCTGCGATGAACCCTCGTCGAGAAATCGTCATTTTCCTACCTGTATTGTCCCGCCTGGTTTGCCCGGCCGGAATCAGCCATGAAGCAGGCTTTATCCAAGCTAGAACGTTTGTTGCCACGGGAAATTTACCGCCACGGATGGCGCGCCTAAATTTCCCGTTCTATCGCTCGTTCTTCCCAGATAGCAAAGGCCCTTGCGCCTGCACTTCGACGGCGAACCGACTGAGATGGCAATGACAAAACCACGTTCAAGAAAGGCTCTTTACATTGGCCTGCCGCTGGCATTGGCCATTGGCGCCGGGGCAGGTTTTCTGGTCTGGGACCACTGGTTCAGGGGCAACGCCGGTTACCCGCTGGAGGTGATCAAGCAAGCCAATGAATTGCAGGATCGCTTGCTGTCCTTCGACAGTCACATCTCGGTGCCGCTGAATTTCGGCACCCACGGACACGAAGCCGACAAAGACGGCGACGGCCAGTTCGACCTGGTCAAGGCCAACCGAGGGCGCCTGTCCGGGGCCGCCCTGACTATCTTCGGCTGGCCCGAGATGTGGAACGGCGACAATGCCCCCCATCGCCCCACCGCAGGCTTTGTCGAAGAAGCGCGTAACCAGCAAGAGGTGCGCTACAAAATCATTTCCGGGATGGTCCGTGACTTCCCCAATCAGGTAGCCATTGCCTATACCCCGGACGACTTGCGACGCCTGCACGGCGAAGGCAAGTTCGCCATTTTTATCAGCATGCTCAATGCCTACCCTTTGGGTAACGACCTCAATCTGTTGGATATGTGGGCCGCACGCGGTATGCGCATGTTCGGCTTCAGTTACATCGGCAATAACAGTTGGGCCGACTCCTCACGCCCACTGCCGTTTTTCAACGATTCCCCCGATGCCCTCAACGGCCTCTCGGACATCGGCCAACAGGCTGTGCATCGGCTCAATGACTTGGGCGTCATCATCGACGTCTCGCAGATGTCGACCAAGGCCCTGGAACAAGTCGCGCAACTGAGCCGCACACCGATGGTGGCCTCGCACTCAGCGCCACAGGCCGCGGTGGATATCCCGCGCAACCTCAGCGACAAAGAGATGCAACTGATCAAGAACAGCGGCGGCGTGGTCCAGGTCGTTGGGTTCTCCCAATACCTGCGTCCACTGACCCAGGCCACCCAGGACAAGCTCAATAGCTTGCGCGCACGTTTCGACCTGCCGCCGTTGCCGAACCTGGCCATGGCGCTGATGCCGGGCGACCCGATCATCGCCGCCTGGCCTGAACAGAAGTTTGGCCAATACGCCAGCGGCCTGTATTCGATCCTTGAAGAAGAGCCCAAGGCCAGTCTCAAAGACTACGGCGACGCCATCGACTACACCGTACGCAAAATCGGTATCGACCACGTCGGCATTGCCTCTGACTTCAACGAAGGGGGCGGCGTCAAGGGCTGGGACAACGTGAGCGAGATTCGCAACGTGACCGCCGAACTGATTTCCCGTGGTTACTCCGAAGCTGATATCGCCAAGCTGTGGGGCGGCAACTTCCTGCGAGTCTGGGACCAGGTGCAAAAAGCCGCCCAGCCGGTGGCCGACCGCTGATTACCTCCCCCTTTTGCTGACAAGTGAACCGAACACATGACTGATCGTCGTACGTTTCTCAAACAGGCCGGGATACTCGCCGCCGGCCTACCTCTGGGCACCGCTGTCCTGAATCAGCATGTATTGGCGAGCACTGCGACGCCCGTGCCCGAGGAAAAATGGGCGCAATTGCGCCAGTTGTTCACCCAAGACCCGGACTACATCCACTTTTCCAATTTCCTGGTCACCTCCCACCCCAAGCCCGTGCGCGATGCGATCGACCTGCACCGTGCACGAATCGACCGCAACCCCGGCCTGGCCATGGACTGGGACTTGCAGGAAGCCTGGAAACGCGAAGCCCAGGTGCGTGACTGGGCGGGCCGTTACCTGCAAGCCAAACCTGGGCAGATTGCCTTGACCGGCAGCACCACCGAAGGGCTGGCGATGATCTACGGCGGCATTCATGTGCGTCCGGACCAAGAGATTCTGACCACGGTTCACGAGCATTACTCCACCGAATTCACCCTCGACTACCGGGTGAAAAAGGAAGGCACCCAAGTACGCAAGATCAAGCTATTCAAGGACGCCCACCGGATTTCGGTGGATGAAGTGCTCAGTGCGATCAAAAGCAATATCCGCCCCAACACCCGGGTACTGGGCATGACCTGGGTGCAATCGGGCAGCGGCGTGAAACTGCCCATCGGCGAAATCGGCAAGCTGGTGGAAGAACTCAACCGCAGCCGCGACGAGAAAGACCGCATTCTCTACGTGGTCGACGGTGTACACGGCTTCGGCGTGGAAGACCTGAGTTTCCCGCAGATGCACTGCGACTTTTTCATCGCCGGCACCCATAAATGGATGTTCGGACCACGTGGCACCGGGATCATCTGTGCCCGCTCCGAAGAGCTCAAGGACGTGACCCCGACGGTGCCGACCTTCTCCGAAGACACCAACTTTGCCACCACCATGTCACCTGGCGGCTACCACGCCTTCGAACATCGCTGGGCCTTGAACGAAGCCTTCAAGTTGCACCTGCAACTGGGCAAAGCCGACGTGCAGACCCGTATCCATGGGCTCAACAGTTACTTGAAAGAGCGTCTGCTGGCCCATCCGCAGATCGAACTGGTGACGCCCACCAGCCCCGAACTTTCGGCAGGTTTCACCTTCTTCCGGGTCAAGGAACAAAGCAGTGACAAAGTGGCGGCCTACCTCATGGAAAACCGCGTGGTCAGCGACGCAGTACACCGTGACGCCGGCCCGGTGATCCGCACCGCACCGGGATTGCTGAATACCGAGAGCGAAGTCGATCGCTTCATGACCCTGCTTGGCAAAAAACTCTGATACCGCCCTTGAGCGCTGACCTTTCCTATCGAGACGACTTATGACTTGCACTCTCACCACCTCGACGCGTTCCCTCAAGCCCCTGGCAGCACTGGTCGCAGCCCTGTGCCTGCTGCCAGGCCTGGCCGCAGCAGCCACCACAGCGCAGCAGCCAGGCAAGGTTTTCAAAGACTGCAAGGACTGCCCGGAAATGGTCGTGTTGCCGGCAGGCACCTTCACCATGGGCACCCCGGACGATGAAATCGGCCACGAGCCTGACGAAAGCCCGCAGCACCCAGTGACCTTTGCCAAACCCTTCGCCATCAGCCGTTTCCAGGTACTGGCAGGTGAATTCAAGGCCTACCAGAATGAAACCGGCGCCCGCCTCAATGACTTCGATGTACGCCCCGGTCGCCGCTGCACCAATGGCAAGCCGAGCTACCCCCAGGAGTCACAGCAACCTGCGGTGTGCATGAACCTGGCCGAAGCCCAGGCTTATATTGCCTGGCTGTCGAACAAGACCGGCAAGCAGTACCGCCTGGTGAGCGAAGCCGTGCGCGAGTACGCCGCTCGTGGCGGCAACCCAGGCCCGTTTCCGTTCCCGTTCGATGAAGGCAAGAACTATCAGATCTCCAAACACGCCAACACTTACGGCCCGACCGATGGCTATACCTACACCAACCCGGCCAAGGCCTTCGCACCTAATGCCTTTGGTGTCTACAACATGCACGGCAACGTCTCCGAGTGGGTTGCCGACTGCTATCACCCAAACTACGTCGGCGCCCCTGCTGACGGCAGTGCCTGGGTCGAGAAGAGTTGTGAGCTGCAAAGCATTCGCGGCAACGACTACCTTGAAGCACCGGTCTTCTCGCGCTCCGGCAACCGCAACAACATGTACCCCAACGAGAGCGGCGACTGGTTGGGCTTTCGCGTAGAACGCGACCTCTGATCCTGCCACCGGACCGCGGCCTTTTGCGGTCCTTTAAATAAACCGCCAGGCCATTCGTTTTGGTTATTAGCGGCCCTATTTTCTTCTCCTGGCAGGAAACCTCCATGAACAAGCCAACACGCGGGGCAATCAAAGAATTGCTCGCTCTGCTCAAGCCCTTCCGCCTGATCGTCTGCGTCTCCATCGTGCTCGGCATGATCGGCGGCCTGAGCGTGACCGTGTTGCTAGCCACCATCAACAATGCCCTGCATGCCCCCGAAGGCCTGACCCAGACCGTCATCGCCGTGTTCGCCGGCCTATGCCTGCTGGCGCTGGCCAGTTCAATCCTCTCGGACATCGGTACTAACTATGTGGGCCAGCACATCATTGCCAGGCTGCGTAAAGAGCTGGGAGAAAAGGTCCTGTCGACCCCCATCGAGCAGATTGAGCGCTATCGCACTCACCGCTTGATTCCGGTACTGACCCATGACGTCGACACCATCAGCGACTTTGCCTTTGCCTTCGCCCCGCTGGCGATTTCCCTGACGGTGGTCCTGGGTTGCCTGGGTTACCTGGCGATGTTGTCGTGGCCGATGTTTGTGATGATTCTGGTCGCTATCGGCATCGGCAGCGTGGTCCAGTCGATTGCCCGGGCCCGTGGCATCAAGGGTTTCATCGCCGCACGCGAAGCCGAAGACGAACTGCAAAAACATTACAACGCGATTGCCGAAGGGGCCAAGGAACTGCGCATTCACCGACCCCGCCGCCAGCGTATGTTCACCTTGGGGATCCAGCGTACCGCCAACTCCATTCGCGACACGCAGATCAGCTCAATCAACACCTTTATCATCGCCAAGAGCTTCGGTTCGATGCTGTTCTTTGTGGTCATCGGGCTGGCCCTGACCCTGCAATCGCAATGGCCAAGCACCGATAAGACGGTCGTGAGCGGCTTTGTCCTGGTCCTGCTGTACATGAAAGGCCCGCTGGAACACCTGATCGGCACCTTGCCGATCATCAGTCGCGCCCAGATCGCCTTCCGGCGCATCGCAGAACTGGGCGAACAGTTCTCGTCACCCGAGCCGCACTTGCTGCTCAGCGACAAGGGCGCCCCTGCTACACCCGTAAAGACTCTGGAGCTGAACAATGTCAGCTACACGTTCCCGGCCGCCGAAGGCAGCGCACCCTTCCGTCTTGGCCCGGTGAACCTGAAGATCAACCAGGGCGATATCACCTTTATCGTCGGTGAAAATGGTTGCGGGAAAACCACGCTGATCAAATTGCTGCTGGGGCTGTATGCCCCGCAACAGGGGGACATCACCCTCAATGGCGCCACGATTGATGCGGCCAACCGCGACGACTACCGTCAATTATTCACCACGATTTTTGCCGACTACTACCTGTTCGATGACATTGTCCAGGGCGACCAACACATCCCGGACGATGCCAACCGTTACCTGGAACGCCTGGAAATCGCGCACAAGGTCAGCGTGCGCGACGGCAACTTCACCACCACCGATCTTTCCACCGGCCAGCGTAAACGCCTGGCGCTGGTCAACGCCTGGATGGAAGAGCGTCCGGTTCTGGTATTCGACGAATGGGCGGCCGATCAGGACCCGACCTTCCGCCGAATTTTCTACACCGAACTGCTGCCGGATCTCAAACGTCTGGGCAAGACGATCATCGTGATTTCCCATGATGACCGTTATTTCGATATCGCCGACCAACTGGTGCGCATGGAGAGCGGCCGGGTGATGACTCAGGCGCAACCCGCATGACAACGACCTGAAAAAAGTTGTGCACGTCTTGCGATTTGCTTCACCCCAAACTTAAAAAAATAACTCTCTGCCCCTTATAGACTAGGTAAAAAAATGACAAGGCCCGCTCTTCGACAAATGAACCCGTATGTCAAAGCCATTGTGATGTCTCACGCCCTGAGCAAGCATTTCTCCCTCACCACCCTGAGCCTGGCCATGGCCATGGCGCTGCCCCTGGCGGCACATGCGCAGGAGCAGGCGGTGAACTTCAATATCCCGCAGCAACCACTGGCCAATGCCTTGCAGACATTCGGCCAGCAGTCGTCGGTACAGGTGCTGTACAGCCCGGATGATATTCAGGGGTTAAGCAGCACTCGCCTCAGCGGTACGTTCAGTGCGCAAGAGGGGCTGGCAAAGCTGTTGCAAAATACCGGCGTCAATTACAGCTTCCAGGGTAATGCCGTGAGCATCAGCCGCAAATCCGGGGATGCCCTGGAACTGGCTCCAACCAGTGTCGTGGGGCAAGCCGGCCTGGGCGTCAACACCGAAAACACCCGCTCCTACACCACCGGCGCGGTGACCATCGGCAAGAGCGAACGCAGCCTCAAAGAGATCCCGCAAACCGTTACGGTGCTGACGGCCCAACGCATCAAGGATCAAAACATCACCACCCTCAACGACGTCTACGGCCTCGTTCCAGGGGTGGTCACCTACGGTGCCCTCAACGGCGACAACCAACCGTACGCCCGTGGCTTCGAGATCGACAACTTCCAGATCAACGGCATTCCGATCCCGGCCGGCACCAGCACCGGTATCACCTCGCTGAACTGGTCAGACCTGATCTCCTATGAGCGCGTGGAAGTCCTCAAGGGCTCGGCCGGGCTGTTCCAGGGGGCGGGTTCGCCAGGGGGTGCGATCAACCTGGTGCGCAAGCGCGCCAGCAGCGACTTCAAGCTGAGCACCGTGACCCAGGCCGGGACCTGGGACAACTACCGCCAGGAAGTCGATGTTCAGGGCGCACTCAACGAAGAAAAAACCCTGCGTGGCCGTCTGGCAACCTCCTACAACACGCGTCGTTATTTCTATGACGGTGGCAAGAGCAAACGGGCATCGACCTACGGCGTACTGGAATTCGACCTCAACCCGGATACCTTGCTGAGCGCCGGCTTCACTTATCAGAATGCCGACAACCGCTCGACCATGGACTGGGGCCTGCCGGGCTACAAGGACGGTTCGAAGATCGACTTCAAACGCTCGACCAACCTCAGTTCGCCGTCGGACTATAACGACGTCGAGTCGACCCAGTATTTCTTCGAAGCCAAGCATCAGCTCAATGACGACTGGAAGGCCACCCTGGCCACCAACTACACCCGGTTCAACCTGGATGCCCTGTACAGCAACACCGGCGGCCAGATCGACCCGATCGACAATTCAGGCGCCTACAACTGGGCCGAGGGCCGTGGCGAAAACAACTACCAGTACAACACCGATCTGTTCCTCAACGGCAACTTCGACATGCTGGGCCATCGCAGCGAAGCGATTCTGGGCGCCAATATCTCCCACAGCAAGCGGGTCGCCGGGCGTTATGACGTTACCAACTACAATGGGGCCTACGACTTCATTCCGGATATTCTGAATTTCACGCCCCCCAAATATGCGCGCACCAACAAGTACCGCACCACCACCTCGACCCTGGACCAGCAAGGCCTGTACGGTTCCCTGCGGGTCAATGTGTTCGAGCCGCTGGACGTAATCGTCGGTGCGCGTGTCAGTTGGTTTGATTACAAGCAGGACCAGCGCAACGAACTGAACGGCCGGCACGTCAAGAGCGACATGCAGACCAACGCCAAGGTGGTGCCATTCTATGGCCTGGTCTATGCGCTGAACCCCAACTGGTCGACGTATGTCAGCTACGCGGAGATCTTCACTCCGCAACTTAACGTCGAAACCGTTGACGGCAGTGCCCTGACACCGCGCTCCGGTGATACCTACGAACTGGGCCTCAAAGGCGAGTTGTACGGCGGTACGCTGAACACCAACTTCGCCATCTTCCGCACCACCTACTCCGGCCTTGCCCAGCGCGATCCGAACCAGCCAACCACCTGCAATTGCTATGTGGCAGGGGGCAAAGTCCGCTCCCAAGGCTTTGAAGCCGAGATCACTGGCAAAGTCATGACCGGCCTGGAGCTGACCGCCGGCTACACCTACAACACCAGCGAGTACGTCAATAACCCGAATAACCCGGACCTGGAAGGCACCACATTCCAGACGTCCATGCCCGAACACATGCTGCGTACCTGGGCCAACTATCAGTTGCAAGGTGAGTACTCGAAGTGGCAGATCGGCGCAGGCACGACCATCCAAAGCGGTGTTTATGGCCGCCATGTGGGTGGCAACGTCGGCAAAGGGATCAAGAATGAGACCGGTGGTTATGCCATCTACAACGCACGCATTGGCTACGACGTAAACAAGAACGTCAATCTGTCGGTCAATATCGAAAACATCTTTGACCGCACGTATTACTCACAGACGGGCACCATCGAGAGCAACAGCTACTACGGCAACCCGCGCAACATGATGTTCACCATGCGCACCAACTTCTAAGCACTCACCCCGGACAGGCACCCTGCCTGTCCGGGGTTTCCCTTCCCGTTGCACACGTGTCACCCCGTGCAGGGCTGACTGTTCACTCCTGGACCCAGGCACCGCGCGCCCAACAACGCCGACACCAGCACCACCGCCCCCGCCACCAGCGCCACCCAGAACCCGCTGGGTGCACCGAAGCGGTCGATCATCCAACCAGAACTCGCTGCCCCCAGTGCCACGCCGATACTCAAGCCGGTGATCAGCCACGTCATGCCTTCGGTCAGGCGACTGGCCGGCACGACTTTTTCCACCAGGGCCATGGACACAATCAGTGTTGGGGCAAAGAACAGCCCGGAGACGAATATCGCCAGCGACAACCCGAGAATATCCACCACCCACAACAACGGCAGCGTGGTCAGGGCCGTGGCCAGGCCGCAGAACAGGAACTGGCGGTGCAATGGCATCGTCAACCGCAGGGCACCGAAGGCCAACCCGGCCAGGCACGAGCCAATGGCATACACCGACAGCACGATACTGGCGGCAGCCGGCTGGCCCTGGTGCTCGGCAAACGCCACGCTGACGACGTCCACCACGCCAACGATAGTCCCCATGGCCATTAACAGCAGCATCAGCACCAACACTTTGGGGGAGGCGATCAACCAGCGCCCCTGAGGGCCATGATGCGCATGGACCGGTGGTTCGGTCTGTTTTTGCAGGACAAAGGTGCCGACCCCTGCCGCCAACAGGATCGCCCCCACCAGCGGACCCGCCTCGGGAAACAGCAGCACGCTCAACCCCACCGACAACGGCGGCCCGAGGATAAAGCACACTTCATCAAGCACCGACTCCAGGGCAAACGCGGTTTGCAGCTGCGGCTGGCCACGGTACAACTCGCTCCAGCGCGCCCGCACCATGGCCGACATACTGGGCATGCAGCCGGCCATGGCGGCGAATACAAACAGCGTCCAGTCCGGCGCCTGCAGGCGGGTGCAGAGCAACAGCAACAGCAACGCCCCGCCGCCTAGTGCGGCAGCCAATGGCAACACTCGCCCCTGGCCATAGCGGTCTACCAGCCGCGACACCTGAGGTGCGCAAAACGCCGTGGCCAAGGCAAAAGTCGCCGCCACCGCTCCGGCCAAGCCATAGCCGCCACGGACCTGGGACAACATGGTGATCACGCCGATACCGGTCATGGAGATCGGCATACGCGCGAGCATGCCGGCCGCTACAAATGCCTTCGAACCTGGCGCCTGGAACAGCTCGGCGTAGGGGTTTGCCATGGTGCGTGACCTCTTGCTGGGAGCCCTGGAGCTTGCTATTCGATGCAATCCGGGCAAAAGATATACGATGCGTATGTGACAAATCATGAGTAACATACGCAGCGTATGTCAACCACTCACCCGCAGATAACGAGCGTTTCCCATGAGCCGAGCCCGCGCCGAGATGATCGAAGAAACCCGCGCCCGCCTGCTTGCCAGTGCCCGCCAGGCCTTTGCTACCCAAGGCTATGCCAATACGTCGATGGATGATTTCACCGCCCGCGCCGGCCTCACCCGAGGTGCGTTGTACCATCACTTTGGCGACAAAAAAGGCTTATTGGCCGCCGTGGTCGCGCAACTCGACCGCGAAATGGATGAGCGCCTGCAACAGATCAGTGACCAGGCCGACAACCCCTGGGACGGTTTTTGCGAGCGCTGCCGTGCCTATCTGCGTATGGCCCAGGACCCCGAGATCCAGCGCATTGTGCTGCAAGATACACCGGCGGTACTGGGCGAAAATGTGGGCGCCCAGCAGCAATGCATCGAATCACTGCGCGGCCTGCTGGAGGGGTTGATGCAAGCCGGGGTGATCGAACAGGCTCCCAGCCTGGCGCTGGCGCGGTTGATCAATGGCAGCCTGGTGGATACGGCGCAATGGATTGCCCACGATGCACAGCCGGATGAGCGCCTGGAGCAGGCGCTGCAAGGTCTGGATTTGCTGCTGCGAGGCTTGCAACCACAGCGCTAGGTACGCCGCAGCAACAGCGCCGCCACCGCACACAACGTCAACGCCACACACGCCAGGTAGAACGCATCGCTGTAAGCCATCAAGAAAGCCTGGTGCCGCACCCCCAGGTCCAGCAACCCCAGCACTTGCTGGTGCTCCGGCCATTGCTCCTGCAGCAAACCACCGCCCGGCAAGCGTTGCTGCAAGGCCGGTTCGAAAATGCTCAGCGACTCACCGATCCGCGCCGAATGCACCTGCTCGCGCACCACCACCAGCTGTGCCAGCAAAGCCGTGCCGACCGCACCGCCCAGGTTGCGCAACATCGAGAACACCGCCGAGGCCGAGCCCGACTCGGCCTTGGCCAACCCATGGACCGCCAGCACCGACAGCGCGACCATGATCAGCGGCTGGCCAATACCTCGTACCACAATCGAAGGAATGATCACGTTACTGGCGCTGTCTGCCGACAGGTGTGCGCCCATCCAACAGCCCAACGCCATGATCGCAAAACCCGAGGCGACCAGGACCTTGGCGCTCAACCACTTCATCAGCCGTGGCAGAAACGGCGCCAACACCAGTTGCACCAGGCCATAGGCAATCAGGCTGACGCCAATTTCGCTGGCGTTATAGCCCTGCATCTGGGACAGGTAGTTGGGTACCAGAAACACCAGGCCATAGGTGCTGGCGCCGAAGATAAACATCGCCACGCTGGCCACGCCAAAGTTGTAGTGCGCCAATAGCCGCAAGTTGATGAAGCTTTTGCTCCCCCACAATTGGCGGCCGATAAACCCTGCCAGCCCGACCATCGCCACCAGGCTCATCCACACAATAAAAGACGAACCGAACCAATCCTTGCGTCCGCCCTCCTCCAGCACAATCTGCAACGCCCCCAGCCCCAGCACCATGCACGCGATGCCCAGCCAGTCACCCCGGCGCAACAGCCCAAGGTTCATCGGCTGGCGATCGATGGACCAGGCCACGGCCGCCAACAGCGCGATGCCGGGGAACAGTTGCAGGTAGAAGATCCAGCGCCACGAATAGACATCGGTCAGCCAACCGCCAATGGAGGGCCCTGCGGCCTGGGCCACACTGTTGGCCAGGCTGAACAGCGCCATGCCCAACGGGATCTTGCTGGCCGGCAGTTCGGTGATGATCAACTGGAATGACAACGGAATCAGCACCGCCCCGGCCGCGCCCTGGATCACCCGGATGATGATCATCACCGGCAGGTTCGGCGCCATCGAGCATGCCACCGAGGCCACCAGAAATACCCCGGAACCCCACAGCATCACCCGCCGCAAGGAAAACACCTGCACCAGCCACGCGGTGAGCGGGATCATGATGATTTCCGCCACCAGATAGGCCGTGGAAATCCACGAGCCCTCTTCGAAGGTGGCCCCCAGCGCACCTTCGATTTCCGGCAGTGCGGCGCTGGTGACATGCACGTTCATCCCAGCCATGAAGCAGCCGAACAAGCCACCGATCACCGCAACCCAGGCGCGAAACGAGACCGTCGAAGTGCGCACATCAACCGCCATGGGAACTGTCCTGCTGGCTGACCGGACGGGTATCCACCGTGGCAATCACTGACATCCCCGGCAAGATTGCGGGAGCATTCGCCTCGTCCGCGACCAGGCGGATCTTCACCGCAAAACGCTGCACGATCTTGGTGAAGTTGCCGGTGGCGTTGTCCGGCGGCAACAGGGCGAACACCGAGCCAGAACCGGGAGCGATACTTTCTACCCGACCACGCCAGCGCTGGCCGGCAAAACTGTCTACCGCGATATCCACCGATTGCCCCGGCGCCATATGTTGCAACTGGGTTTCCTTGTAGTGGGCAATCACATAGGCCTGCTCCACCGGCACCACCGCCAGCAACGGCAGGCCTGGCATCACATACTGCTGGCGACGGACCTTGCGCTGGCCCACAACCCCGTCGAACGGCGCGCGAATCGCCGTGTCATTCAAGGCATTGCGGGCCAGGGCCAGATTGGCCTGGGCCTCGCCCACCCGGGCCTGGGATTCGGCGATCCGCGCCTGCACCTGTTGGCGACGCGCCTGCAACACCTGGCACTGGGCCTGCTGCCGGGCCACTTGGGCCCGGGCTTCGGTCACCGCTGCCCGTGCCTTGGCCTGGCTGGCGCTGGCGGTTTCCAGGCGCTGGCGGGTGGAGATCTGTTGGCCCACCAGATCGCGGTAGCGCAGATAGTCCAGGCGGGCACGCTGGGCTTCGGCCTCGCTGCTGTGCAAGGCCGCCTCGGCCTGGGCGATGCGTTGCTGCTGCTCGCCCAGCCTCGCATCAAGAGTGTGCAGGCTGGACTGACGTGCCGTCGCGGCTGCCCGGGCTTGCTGCAACCGGGCCTGAGTGCTGCGCAACTGTTCGATAAAGTCCCGCTCATCCAGACGCACCAGCACATCCCCGGCCTTGACTGGCTGGTTATCTTCCACCAGCACCTGGGCCACGTAGCCGGCGATGCGCGGGCTGACCGCCACCCAATCGGCGCGCACGTAGGCATCGTCGGTCTCTTCAAGGAACCGCCCCCACTGCCACCAATATCCGGCAAACAGCCCCACTCCCAGCAGCGTCACCAGTGATGCGCCCGTCAGCAGTACGCGGCGATGGCGTTGCATCAAGCCGGGAGTGGATTGCAGGATCGCGGGTTCAACAGCCTGGTTCATGGTGTGGCTCCAAGGACAGCAAGGGGTAAGGGTTGAGGTGAGTCGTCACGTTGCCAGCCGCCACCGAGCGCCTGGAACAGATCGATCTGGCGGTTGATCAAGCGCAAGTCAGCCTGGGCCAGGGTGGCCTGGAGGTTGACCAGGCTGCGCTCGCTGTCGAGCAGTTGCAGGGCATCGAGGGCACCGGCCCGATAGCTGCGGGTGGCCAGCTCGAACGCCTGCTGGCTGTTGCCCAGCGCGGCTTGCAGGGCCTGGCTTCGCTGCTGTTCGCCCTGGTACAGCGCCAGGGCTTGCTCGACCTGTTTCAAGGCGCTGAGTACCGTGCCGTCGAAACGCGCCTGGGCCTCGCGCATCTGGGCCCGGCGCTGGCCCACCTGGGCCTGGGCAACGCCGCGATGAGGAAAGCGCCAGGACAGTAGCGGCCCCACGGAATACACCAGCGCCTCACTGTCTCCCAACTGGCCCAGGCTGCTTGCGGAAGACTCCAGCGCGACGCCGAACGTCACCCGTGGATACAGGTCGGCGCGTGCGACGCCAATGGCCAGCGTGGCCGCTTGCAGTTGACGTTCGGCACGACGGATATCGGCACGCCGCTGCACCAGCGCCCAGCCATCGCCCACAGGCAGCGGCGCCTGCAATTGCGGGCGTCGGGCACAGGTTTGCCGGGCCAGATCCAGCGGTGGCACACCACTGAGCACCGCCAGTTCATACACTGCCGCCTGATGGCGGGCGTTCAATATGGGCAACGGCGCACGGGCTTCCTCCAGCAGGCCATTGAGCCGCGCCAGGTCCAGCGCCGTCGCCGCCCCAGCCTTCTGCAGTTGGCGCGTGACATCGACACTGCGCTCCAACACCTGCACCGAATGACCCTGCACCTGGCTGCTGAAGGCATAAACACAGGCCTGGCCATAGGCCCGTGTGGTCTGCGCGGCCACCGTCACCCGCCATTCATCTTCCAGCGCCCGCGCCGCATCTGCATTGGCACGGGCGGCAGCCAGGCGATAACGCACCGCCCCCCACAGGTCCAGGGTGTAGCTCAGGGATAATCCGGGCGCATGGCTCCATTGGTCATCGGCGTGTTCACCCGTTGCCTGGGCCAGGGTCTGGTCATCTCGACTGCGGCCATAGCCCACGCCGTAGGTCAGCAAGGTCGAGGGTTGGCGCTCGCTGTCGACCTGCTCCAGGCGCGCCAGCAACGCGTCGACATGGGCGCTGGCGGCTTCAAGGTCTTTGTTGTGGATCAGGGCCTGCGCTACCAGCCGATCCAATTGCGGGTCACGGTAAAGCTGCCACCAGCGCTCGGGCAGTGGCGGGTTTGCAGACCCGCCGGACAATTGCGGTGCTGCCTGGGCCGCCAACTGCGCTGCTGGCTCGCTGGGCAGGCCGCTACATCCGGCCAGCGCGCCCAGCAGAAGCAGGGTCAGGGCTACCGGGAGTCGATTACCAGTGGAGGGATGAACGACAAGGCTGGGCATCACAAAGCTCGCTGAAGAATGAGCTTTGCAGATTAGGCACCCGCCCTGGCGGATTCGCCCGCGCCAGGGCCATGTATCGTCGCCAAATGGACAATTGGGTTACATGAAGCAACATCAGGCCCCAGGGCGGAAATGACTCGGCGGATACCCCAGCGAACGGCGGAACATGGCGCTGAACGCACTCGGGCTCTGATAACCATGTTCCAGTGCGACCTCCAGGATCGAGGCGCCCTGGGCCAGCAACTTCAGACTCAGGGCCAGGCGCGCGCGTTTACGCCACTCGCCAAAGCTCATGCCCAGTTCCCGCTGGAAAATCCGGCTCAGGGTGCGCGCACTCATGTTCAGGGTGTCGGCCCAGGACTCCAGGCTGCTGTCATCGGATGGGTTGCGGATAAACCGCGTACACAGCCTGGCCAGCCGTGCGTCGCCGGGCACCGGTACATGCATGGCCACCACCGGCGCGGCCAGCAGTTCCATGCGGATCAGTTCCACCATTGCCGGCAGGCGTGGGTTATTGAGCTGACCGGCGATCAGCGTGGCAGCCACGATCAGTTCCCGCAGCAGCGCTGAAACCTCAATCACCTGGCAGGTGCGACCCAGGCTCGGCTCCACCTCGGGCATGAGGAACAAGGTGCGCATATGCACCTCGCCGGCCATGCGAATTTCATGGGGCGTGCCGGCGGGCACCCACAACGCATGCCCGGACGGCACCAGCCAACTGCCTTGGGCCGTGCTGACCACCATCACCCCGGAAACACCGTGGATCAATTGCGCCTGGGCATGACAATGGGGATGGACCACTTCGTCGTTGCGGTAGTTGTCGGCATAAGCCTCAAGCCAAGGCCGGTGCACAGTTGTCATGGGCAGCGTCTCACGTCATCAAGCCTGTGATTCTAACCAAAAGCCCCCTGGCAAAAACGATAGATATAGACAGCCATCGTCGCGTTCCAGACAAGCCACTGAACGTGTGCCCTGCACCGTCAGTCAGCTCAATGGACTCCTGAAAGAAAGGCTGGGCAGACCATGCGCATCTCGTTGGAACAACAAAACGAAACTCAAAGCGCCATCGATGCCCATGGCATCATCGGCGACATGCGCAGTGCGGCACTGGTCAACGACCTGGGCAGCATCGATTTTTTCTGCTGGCCGTAATTCGACAGCTCCCACCTTTGATCTTCATTCAGACTGAAATCCCGGATCCGCCACCAATCCCCTGTGGGAGCTGTCGAGCTTTAGCGAGGCTGCGATGGCGGCGGCACAGGCACAGCAGATGTCGCCTGATCCACCGCTATCGCAGCC
>NZ_CVTS01000059.1:30398-30679 GCF_900004755.1 Pseudomonas sp. 25 R 14
AGGCACAGCAGATGTCGCCTGATCCACCGCTATCGCAGCCTCGCCGGGGCTCGACAGCTCCCACCTTTGATCTTCATCCAGACTGAAATCCCGGGTCCACCACCAATCCCCTGTGGGAGCTGTCGAGCTTTAGCGAGGCTGCGATGGCGGTGGCACAGGCACAGCAGATGTCGCCTGATCCACCGCCATCGCAGCCTCGCCGGGGCTCGACAGCTCCCACCTTTGATCTTCATCCAGACTGAAATCCCGGATCCACCGCCAATCCCCTGTGGGAGCTGTCG
>NZ_CVTS01000059.1:30729-48890 GCF_900004755.1 Pseudomonas sp. 25 R 14
GCTTTAGCGAGGCTGCGATGGCGGCGGCACAGGCAGCGAAGATGTCGCCTGATCCACCGCTATCGCAGCCTCGCCGGGGCTCGACAGCTCCCACCTTTGATCTTCATTCAGACTGAAATCCCGGATCCGCCGCCAATCCCTTGTGGGAGCTGTCGAGCTTTAGCGAGGCTGCGATGGCGGCGGCACAGGCAGCGAAGATGTCGCCTGATCCACCGCTATCGCAGCCTCGCCGGGGCTCGACAGCTCCCACATTGATCTTCATCCAGACTGAAATCCCGGGTCCACCACCAATCCCTTGTGGGAGCTGTCGAGCTTTAGCGAGGCTGCGATGGCGGTGGCACAGGCACAGCAGAACACGTAACCGTTTCGCGCTAAAGTCCAGTCTCACTGCTGTGACCCGAACGGAGTCCCGATGAGCCCCTCGATCGCGCTGCTGTATACCCGCACCCCCATGCTCGATATCGCTTACCAAGCCCATGGCCCTGCCGGGGGTGAAGTGGTGATTCTGCTGCACGGTTTCCCCTATGACCCTCGCGCTTACGATGCCATCGCGCCGGTGCTGGCCGAGGCCGGTTATCGCGTGCTGGTGCCTTACCTGCGCGGCTATGGCCCGACCCGCTTTGCCCACGCCCAGGTGATGCGCTCCGGCCAGCAGGCGGCGCTGGCCAAGGACCTGCTGGACTTCATGGATGCCCTGTCCATCGGCCAGGCCGCCCTCGTCGGTTATGACTGGGGCGGGCGCGCCGCGTGTATTGTCGCGGCGCTTTGGCCTGAGCGGGTACGCTGCCTGGTCACGGGTGACGGCTACAACATTCAAGATATCGCCAGGTCCATCCAGCCACGCGCGCCGCTCACCGAGCATCGGTTGTGGTACCAGTTCTACTTCCACACCCAACGGGGCGTCGATGGCCTGACGGCCAACCGCCGTGAGTTGTGCAAATTGCTGTGGTCGCTCTGGTCGCCCTCCTGGGCCGAGGGGCCAAGCCTTTACCCGCAGACCGCGCCATCGTTTGATAACCCGGACTTTGTCGACGTGGTGATCCACTCCTATCGCCATCGTTTCATGTATGCCGAGGGTGATCCGGCGCTGGAGCCGATTGAACAGGCGTTAGTGCAGCCGCCGCCGATCTCGGTGCCGAGTATTTCGCTGTGCGGTGCCGACGACGGTGTCGGCCCGGCGCCGGAGGTGGATGACGATGTGGGGAATTTCAGCGGATTCTATCGGCGCCGGGTGCTCGCCGGGGTGGGCCACAACATTCCCCAGGAAGCACCGCAGGCCACGCTTGACGCACTGTTTGAATTACTTGGGCAGACTCAGGCTGGCGCCGAAAACCGCTCGCGGTAAAGCTGCGGGCTGATCGACAAGGCTCGGACAAAACTGCGGCGCATGGTTTCTTCGCTGCCAAAGCCACATTGCACAGCGATGCGCTTGATCGCCACGGCGCTGTCGGCCAGTTGCCGGCGTGCGGTTTCCACGCGGATCAGTTCCACCGCCCGCGCCGGGGTCTGGCCGGTTTCGGCGCGGTAGTGGCGCACGAAGCTGCGCTCGCTCATGCCGCACGCAGCCGCCAGGGTCGGGATGTTCAAGTCCAGGTGCAAGTGCTCGGCAATCCACGCATGCAATTCGCTGAAACGGTTGTCGCCCTTTTGCAGGGACAAGGTGACGCTGAACTGCGACTGCCCACCGGGGCGTTTGAGAAACACCACCAGGTGCCGCGCCACTTCCAGGGCGACCGCTCGGCCCAGGTCCTCCTCCACCAGGGCCAGGCACAAATCGATGCCGGCCGTGACCCCCGCCGAGGTCCAGAGCGCCCCCTGCTGGATAAAGATCGGGTTGGCTTCGACCTGCAGCCTGGGATATTTGCGCGCCAGTTCCTCACAACGCGTCCAGTGGGTCACGACACGGCAGCCGTCCAACAAGCCGCTGGCGGCCAGCAGGAAGGCACCGGTGCACACCGAGGTCATGCGCCGCGCCTGCGTGGCTTTTTGCCGGACCCACTCCACCAGGGCCGGATCCTCGGCCGCGCCATACACGCCCCAGCCACCGGCGATCACCAGGGTGTCGCAGGGCGTCTCGGCGGCTGGCAACGGCGCGGCCAGCAGGGCCAGACCGGCGGATGTCATCACCGGTTCGTCCTGGGCAGCAATCACGTTGACCGCATAGGGCCGCGGCAAGCCTTGCTGGCGCGCCAAGTCGTTGGCCGTGGCAAACACTTGCAGGGGCCCGGTGACGTCGAGTACCTGCACGTTGGGAAAAGCGAGCACATGGATGATTTTCGACATGATTGGCGTGATTCGTGGGCTCAATGGCGTATGCGCCAAAGCCTAGGCCACTAGAGTGAAGCCGTCCATCCCCTCTTCTGGAGTTTCACCATGACCTTGCAGATCGGCTTTGTGTTGTTCCCCGGCATCCAGCAACTGGACCTCACCGGCCCTTACGACGTGCTGGCGTCATTGCCGGATGTGAAGCTGCACCTGATCTGGAAAGACCTGGCGCCAATCACCTCCAGCACCGGGTTGGTACTCACGCCGACCCTCACTTATGACACCTGCCCGGTGCTGGACGTGGTCTGCGTGCCGGGTGGCTCGGGGGTGGGAGCGCTGATGGAAGATGAGCCGACCCTGGACTTTCTGCGGGCACAATCCCAGACCGCACGCTATGTGACGTCGGTGTGTACCGGCTCGCTGGTACTGGGCGCGGCAGGCTTGCTGCGTGGGCGGCGCGCCACCACACACTGGGCCTATCACGACATGCTGGCCACCCTGGGCGCGACGCCAGTGCAGGAGCGTGTGGTACGCGACGGCAATCTGTTTAGCGGCGGTGGCATCACGGCGGGAATCGATTTTGCCCTGACCCTGGCCGCCGAGTTGTACAGCGAGGCCGCTGCGCAACTGGTGCAATTGCAGCTCGAATATGCACCGGCCCCGCCCTTCAATGCCGGCCGACCAGACACCGCGCCACGGCATGTGCTGGACGAGGCCAACAAACGCACGGCCGAATCACGCAAGACCCGTGGCGAAATCGCCGCACGGGCGGCGGCGCGGCTGGGCTGAGGACCAGCGCATTCCCCATGTGGGAGCAAGCCCGCTCCCACAGGAGAATTGCTACACAGTGCGCGGCATCAACGCCAGGCGCACGGCCAACACCGTCAACACCGTGGCCAGCCCCCATTTTTGCAACACTGCAGTCTTTTCACTGCTGGCGAAAAATCGGCTGATCGCCCCGCCAAAAATCCCCAGCACCGCGTGAAAAACCCCCGCAATCAACGTCAGGAGCAGCCCCAGCTGCACCAACTGCAGGGCAATGGGGCCGGCCTCGGGCTTGACGAACTGCGGCAGGAACACCATGAAAAACAACAGCGCCTTGGGGTTGAGCAAGCTGTTGAGCATGGCGCGCATAAACACCCCACCCAGGCGTACCCGCTCCACCCGAGCGGTGTCCAGGGACGGTTTTTTCTGCAGGGTCTTGAACGCCAGCCACAGCAGGTAGACCACACCGGCATAGCGAATCAGATCAAAGGCCGGGGGCCAACTGGCAACCAGGGCCGTGACGCCAGTAGCCGTCAATGCGGTCAGCAGCAGGTCCGCCACCCCGATCCCCAGGCCGGCCGCCACCCCACCACGCCAGCCGTAGCTCACGCCATGACTGATGACAAAGGCCATGTTCGGCCCAGGCGACAGCAACAGCAGCAGCACGGAGCCAGAGAAAACCGCCAGGGTTGCGAGATCGATCATGCTCAACTCATCCGCCAGGGAAAACCGTAGATTAGTCCTACCTCAGCCACCGATACCAGAGAAGGCGAGAACGACGCCTATTCGCCGGCAATTCCGCGCCTACAGTTCTAGATTCAGCCCACATCTTTCCTACACTCCGTCAAAAAATTGATTTCCCTCCCCGCAGGTAAATTCCCATTTTTGTTCCTACACTCCAAAAAGCCATCACTCATTCTCGATAAATCTGATAGCCACAGCAAAATATGTCAACAAACCGTCACAACAAGAGTATCTTATGAGAAATGACGGCAGACAACTTGAAAAAAGTCAAAACCTTGACGAGAAATTCAAAAGGAGCCATCATTTAGACATTACTTTGCAAATGCCTGCGCTAGACAGGTCATTGCGCGTTACCCAGTGAAAGCAGTCGTTCGCCTTGCGCCGCTTATAAAGCAGAACTGCCTTATGGATGAGCAAACGAACAGGGAAGTCCTGGTGGTGTATTGAGGGATGATTTATGCGTGAGAAGTCGTCAGTCGACAGCCTGTTTCTGACTCGTACCGGCTTTGTTGAGTTTTTTGTGGTTTTCGTCAAATTACTCCACGGCCTGACGGCGGTCCTGCCGGCGATGATCCTGTTGTTCTATCCGGATCCGGTGGACCCGCAAATGCGTAGCCACTACCTTGGCCTGCTGCTGTTCTTTGCGATCCTGACCATCATTCTGTTCCAGGCCCTGGGGGTGTACTCCGAGGATCTGTTCAGCAACCGCCTGCGTTTTCGCATCATGTTGACCGCCTGGATTTCCGCGTTTTGCATCCTGCTGTTCATGTACCAGATCCTGCTGCTGTTTCCGCAGTTGAGCCCGCGCAACCTGATGTTCTGGTTTTCCTTGAGCCTGATCCTGTTTGGCGTGGAGCGCATCCTGATGCTGCGCCTCTACCGCAACCTGATGAAGAACGGCAAGTTCCTGCAGCGCACGGTGATCCTCGGCTTTACCGACACCGCCGTCCATGTGGCCGAACACCTGTCACGCAACAGTGATATCCGCTCCGGCCTGATCGGTTTTATCGACGACCGCACCGAACGCATTCCCAAGGAGTTGAGCAACCTGCCATTGCTGGGCAACACCCGCGACCTGGAAAAGCTGATCCGCTCCGAGCAGGTCAATCAGGTGATGATTACCCTGCCCTGGGCCGCCGAGCAGCGTATCAACGGGCTGGTCAAGCGCCTGCGGCAGATGTCGGTGAACGTCATGCTGGTGCCGGACATGGCCGCCCTGCGCTATGGCCATAACCGCATCACCGATGTCGGCGGCATCCTGATGTTCAACACCTCGCAGTTACCGCTGCGTGGCTGGTCACCGTTTATCAAGCGCTGCGAAGACCTGCTGCTGGCCAGTGCCGGCCTGTTGTTGCTGTCGCCGATCATGCTGGTGACCGCCCTGGCCATCAAACTCGACTCAAAAGGCCCGGTGCTGTTCCGGCAGAAGCGCTTTGGCTACAACGACAACCTGATCCGTGTCTTCAAGTTCCGCTCGATGTACGTCGAGCAGACCGACGTCAATGCCGAATGCCAGACCACCCGCCTCGACCCGCGCATCACTCGGGTCGGGCGCATCATTCGCAAGACCAGCATCGACGAGCTGCCGCAACTGTTCAACGTACTGCTGGGCAACATGTCGATGGTCGGCCCGCGTCCCCACGCCACCGCCACCAAGGCGGCCGGGATTCCTTTCGAGGAAGCGGTCAACGAATACAGCTCGCGCCACCGGGTCAAGCCGGGCATCACCGGCTGGGCCCAGATCAATGGCTACCGCGGTGAAACCGACACCCTGTTCAAGATCCAGAAACGGGTCGAATACGACCTGGAATACATCGCCAAATGGTCGGTGTGGTTTGACCTGTACATCGTTTTCATGACGGTCCCGGCCGTCCTTTCCACCAAGGAAGTTTATTGATGAACACCCTCAACGGATTGATTCCGTGCATCATTTCCGGTGGCTCGGGCACGCGGCTGTGGCCGGTTTCGCGGCAGAACATGCCCAAGCCGTTCATGCGCATGCGCGACGACCAGAGCCTGTTGCAGAAAACCTTCCTGCGCGCCAGCCACCTGCCGGGGGTCGACAGCGTGCTGACAGTGACCAACCGCGACCTGCTGTTTCGCACCCTCGATGATTACCGCGCAGTCAATCAGGCCCAACTGGGCCTGGATTTATTGCTGGAGCCGTTCGGCCGCAACACGGCTGCCGCCATCGCCGTCGCCGCCTTGCATGTGCAAGAGTTTTTCGGCGGCGACGCGCAGTTGCTGGTGATGCCTGCCGACCACCTGATCCTCGATGAAAGCGCCTTCGCCCAGGCCGTGGCCCAGGCCCGCGAATTGGCCGAAGCGGGTTATCTGGTGACCTTCGGCATCCAGCCCGACCGCCCCGAGACCGGCTTTGGCTACATCGAACAAGGCACGGCCCTGGCGCAAGGATTCCGCGTCCAGCGGTTCGTGGAGAAACCCGACCTGGCCACCGCCCAAGGCTACCTGGACGGCGGCAAGCACCTGTGGAATGCCGGGATGTTCTGCTTCAAGGCCGCCACTGTGCTCGACGAACTGGCGACCCACGCCCCCGCGGTGCTGGACGCGGCCAGAGCGGCGCTGGAGCACAGCACCAGCCTGCAGAACAGCAGCAGCCGCCAGCGTGAACTGAGCCCGCAAGGGTTTGGCACCGCGCCGGACATTTCCATCGACGTGGCCCTGATGGAGAAATCCGCCCAGGTCGCCGTGGTGCCCTGTGATATTGGCTGGAGCGATATCGGCTCCTGGGAAGCCCTGCGCCAACTGACCCCCAGTGACGACAACGGCAACCAGATCAATGGCGAAGCGATCCTGCACGACGTGCACAACTGCTACATCGACTCGCCCAAGCGTGTCCTGGGTGCAGTCGGGGTGCGCGACCTGATCATCGTCGACACCCCCGATGCCCTGCTGATTGCCGACGCCAATCGCAGCCAGGACGTACGCCATATCGTCGCCGAGCTCAAGCGCCAGAACCATCCGGCATTCAGCCTGCACCGCACCGTCACCCGGCCCTGGGGCACTTACACGGTGCTGGAGGAAAGCACTCGCTTCAAGATCAAGCGCATCGTGGTCAAGCCCAAGGGCTCGCTGTCTTTGCAGATGCACCACCATCGCAGCGAACACTGGGTAGTGGTCAGCGGCGCGGCAATGATCACCAATGGCGAGCGCGAGATCCTGCTCAACATGAACGAGTCCACCTATATTCCCGCCGGGCACAAACACCGCCTGACCAACCCCGGCATCATCGACCTGGTGATGATTGAGGTGCAGAGCGGCGAATACCTGGGTGAAGACGACATCGTGCGCTTCGACGATATCTACGGCCGTGCGCCCGCCAGCGAGCCCCAGCCCTGATGCGTACCTCCCTGATCATCCCGACCCGCAACGCTGCCAGCCACCTCGACCGCTTGCTGCCGGCGCTGCGCATGCAGACCGTGCAACCCGACGAGATGCTGGTGGTCGATAGCGCATCGAGCGATGACACCGTGGCGCGCTTTCGCGAGTTCGGCGCGCGTGTCGAAGTGATCGATGCCCGCGACTTCAACCACGGCGGCACCCGGCGCTGGGCCAGCGAGCAAGTGGGTGGCGACGCCCTGATCGTGATGACCCAGGACGCGATCCCGGCCGAACCCGAGACGTTCGCCAAGCTGCTCGAAGAGCTGCAACTGGACCCTCTCAACGGCGTCGCCTATGGCCGCCAGCTGCCGCACCCCGGCGCGGGTGTGCTGGGCGCGCAGTCGCGGCACTTCAATTACCCGGCCCACAGCCGCAGCAAAAGCCTGGCCGATGCACCGCAGTTGGGGATCAAGACCTGCTTCAGTTCCGACTCGTTCTCCGTGTACCGACGCAGCGCCCTGCAGGCCGTGGGCGGGTTCCCGGCCGATGTGATCGGCAGCGAGGACGCCTACGTCGCCGCGCGCATGCTGCTGGCCGGGTGGAAGGTGCAGTACGCGGCCAGCGCCCGGGTCTATCACTCCCACGATTACCGCCTGATGGACGAGTTTCACCGCTACTTCGACATTGGTGTGTTCTACGGCCGCGAGCCATGGATCCGCCAGGCGTTTGGCGACGCCGGCGGTGAAGGTAAACGCTATGTACTGGCCGAATTACGTGCCTTGCGCGAGGCCAACGCCTTGCACCGCGCCCCCGAAGTGGTGGTGCGCAGTGCCTTTAAATTGCTGGGCTATCGCCTCGGCCACCTTGAACGCTACTTGCCCAACGCGCTCAAGCAGCGCCTGGGCATGTTTTCCACCTACTGGACTTGAGCCGTCATGAAGACTACCAACCGACGTTCCCGTCTTACCCTGTTCAGCCTGTTGAGTGCCTCGATCTGGCTGGCTGGTTGTTCGACCCCCGCGCGGGTGCCGCTTCCTGATAACAACACGCTCAAGGCCGGGCATCAGGCCGCGTTGGGCCTGGCCGACCTGCCCCCGCCGCAGGTGCTGATCCAGAGCGGTGACTTGCTGCGCATCGTGCGTGATGCCCAGGAGCCTGCAGCGGCCGACGACATGACGGTGTTCGTTGTGCGGCCTGACGGTGTGATCTCGATCCCCAATATTGGTCGAGTCAAGGCGGCGTTGCGCACACCTGAAGACCTGGGCAAGGAAATCACCGACAAGTACAAGCGCATCTACCGCGAGCCGGCAGTGACGGTGAACATCGCCAGCGCCCCGAGCAACAAGGTGTTTATCGGCGGTGCGGTGCCGAACCCGGCGTTTTTCGACCTGGCGGGCAACGTCAGTGTGGAACAGGCCCTGCTCAGTTCCGGCGGTGTATTGGCCTCGGCCGACAGCTCCAACGTTGCCCTGCTGCGTACCGGTGCCGATGGCAAGTACAAGATGTACTTCATCAACCTGGAAAGCATGCTGACCAACCCCAACCACCCACGGGTAGCGTTGCAGCGCGGTGATTTGATCTACGTGCCGCAATCGACGATCGGCGCCACGGTGGAAGCGGTGGATATGTACTTCACTCGCCTGTTCCCGATCAACAAGGGGATTGGCGTGGGCTTGAACTACGACCTCAACGACAGCGGCGTGAAGAACAGCGGCAACACCATCTACAACAACCCCGTCATCAACGCAGGCCAATGATTATGGACCAGGCTTCGTATCACTCGAACCGACTGTTCCCGTCTGGCGTACACCACATATTCAATGGAGTGATCCTGTGATCGAAATCCGCTCTCTACGCGACCTCTTGCGGCTGTTTTTCATCTTCCGCCGCGAATTCAAACTGGCCGTGATCACCACGATTGTGGTGGCCGTGTTGGGTGCCTTCCTGTTGCCGGCGCGCTATGAGTCCGACGCGCGCCTGCTGGTCAAGCCAGGACGGGACAACACTACGCTACCGATCGAAGCCGCCAACCGCCAGACGCTGATTGCGCCGAGCACCCAGCACGACCCGATTGTCGACGAAGAAAAAATGCTCACCGGCCGCCCAATCGTGCATATCGTTGCCGAACGCTACCTGGCGATGACGTCCGAGCCGCCACAGGGCTTCTGGAAAGTCACTAAGTTCTACGTCAAGAAAGCCGCCGGTGAAGTGCTCGATGCCGTGCGCAGCGTCCTGCAATTCATCGGCCTTGCCGAGAAGCAAAGCCCGCTGGAACGCCTGGCAACCAAACTGGAGAAAAACTTCGAGGCCGGCCACGAACCAGGCTCTTCGGTGATCGAGATTTCCTTCACCTGGGATGATCCGGTCATCGCCCAGAAAGTCGTCGAGACCTGGGTCGATGCTTACCTGGAGGAGCGCGCACGGATTCTCGGGCGCAAGAGCCTGCACACCTTCTATGAAGCCGAGCGCACCAAGGTCGCCACCAATATCCAGGGGCTCAAGGATGAACTGCAGGGCCGCTTGAAGCAGATCGACTCGATCAGCGTGGACGCGCGCCTGAAAAACCTGACCAACCAGATCGACCGCGTCACCGACGCCAAGGTCACCGCGCAAAACCAGATCGCGGGGATCCGCAGCTTCCTGGCCAACGCCAGCCAGCAGATCAAGAACCAGCCGGCCGAAGTGGTGACGGGCCGGGAAACCAGCCTCAACCCCACTCAGCTTGACCTCAAGCGCCAGCTCAATGCCTTGCAAGTCGAACGCGCGCGCCTGCTGCGCACCTACCTGCCCGGCACGCCGCAGGTCAACCAGATCGAGCAGAACATCCGCGACATGCAAGACCTCAGCGCCCAGGAAGCGACCCGCCTGGAACGCTCGCAAAACACCGCGCCCAACAGCCTGGTAATCAACGTCAAGCAGCAGATCATCGACGCCCAGTTGCAAGAGCGCAAACTGGCCGGGGAAATCGAGAACTACGACAAGACCCTCGCCGAACTGCGCGCCCAGCGTGACCAGGCGATGACCGATGAACCCGAACTGAACAAGCTGACCCAGCAACTGCGCACCGCCGAGAAAAGCTATGCGCTGTACTCGGAAAACCTTGAACAGGCACGCATCGACCATGAACTGGACAGCAGCCAGATCAGCAACATTGCCCTGATCGAACACGCCACCCTCAACCCGGCGCGCGTGTTTCCCAAGAGCCTGCTGATTCTGCTGTTCACCATTCCTGCCGGCCTGGCTGTCGGTTTGCTGACCATTTACGTGCTGTACCTGCTGGACCAGCGTATCCACGATGGCGCGCGGTTGCAGGAAGTGTTCGGTATCCCGCTGTGGAGCAGCATCCCCGATGTGCAACACGCCACACCGGCAGCCCTCACCGCCAGCATCTATCGCCTGTACAGCCTGCTGCCCGCCGAGCGCATCGCCAGCGAGGGCTTTGCCCTGGGCCTGACGTCGGCACGGCATGGCGAAGGCGTGAGCTTTATCATCGAGCAACTCAAGCGCCTGCTGGAAGAGCGCGGGCACCGGGTCTCGGTCAACGGCAGCGAAGCCGCAAAGCCAGGTGAAGTGCTGCTGTTGGACGCGTCTGCCCTGTCGTCCAACCCGCAGGCGTTCCTTACCCTGCGCCGCGCCGACCAGATCGTGCTGGTCATCGAAGCCCGCACCAGCACCGTGCCGACCATCGAGAACGCTCTGTCGTTGCTGACCACCGCGTTTGGCAAAGTCGACGGGATGATCCTCAACCGCCGCCGCTTCGAAGTGCCGGCCAATGTCCTGGCGCGGATCAACAGCTGGCGCGGTGCGGCCTGATGCGCATTGCGTTGCTGGCGCCGCTGCCACCGGAACAGACCGGGATCGCCGACTACGCTGCGCACTTGCGCAGCGCGTTGCGTGAACTGGGCCTGGAAGTGCTGACGCCGCTGGAAGGCTGCCAGGACCTGGCGGAGCAATTACGCCGCCTGCAAGCCTTTGACTGGCGCAGCGTGGACCTGGTCCATGCCGAACTGGGTGGCGGGCGTTTTGGTGAGTTCCAGGCCCTGGACTATTTGCGCCGGGCCCAGCCGCAGTTACCGCTGACCGCCACCGTGCATGACCCGGAGCGCCTGATCTGGCGCCGGGCCAAGCTGTTTTTCCCGCTGACCCTGCTTGAACGCCTGCCCCACCCGCTGCCCCAGGCGGCGGCGTTGCTGGCCGATCCATTGACCCTTCACGAAGAGCGGCGCCTGGCCAAAAGCATGCGCCGCCTGATTACCCTCACCCGCCTGGGTGGCGACTGCCTGCGCCAGCGCATGGGCCTGAATCCCGGACAAGTGGCAGTGATTGCCCACGGCAACCTGCCCATCGCTCCCGTGGCCTTGCCGCCGCTGCAACCGCTGCGCCTGCTGTATTTCGGCTTTATCTACCGGGGCAAGGGCATCGAGGATCTGCTACAGGCCCTGGCCCGCTCCCTGACCGCCCATCCACAATGCCGTGGCCAGGTACGCCTGACCCTCGCCGGGGGCACCGCGCCGGAGATGACGTTCGACCCGGCCGGCAACTACCTCGATGGCCTGCGCCAACTGATCGCCACCCTGCAACTGGGCGATGTGGTGGACTGGCAACTGGACCTGCCCTCAGCCGAGATTCCCCACACGATCCAGGCCCACCATGTGATGGTGTTGCCGTACCGCGAATCGAAAAAACTCGGTTTTCTCGGCCAGATGCGCGGCACCAGCGGTGCGCTATCCTGGGCCAACGCCTGCGGGCGCGGGGTGATTACTTCCAATGCCCGCGCCTTCGCCGAAGAAGTTGCCGGGGGCAATGGCATCACCTACCAACAGGGCGATATCGACTCGTTGAGCGCTGCCCTGGACCGCCTGATCCTCGACCCACAACAAGCCCGTCAATGGGCCGACCACGCTGCCGACATCGGCCGCCAGCGCCAGTGGTCCAGCACCGCCCAACGCTTTGCCGAGTTGTTCCAGGCCGCAGTCAAGGAGCCTTTGTGATGAACATTTCGCCTACTCGTCGGATGTGGCGCTACCTGCCGCTGGTGATTGCGCTGGCCGTTGGCGGCGCGCTGCTGCTCAGTGAAAACGTCGACGCGGAGCCGGTGAACCTGGCGCCCCAACGCACCGTGCAATGGCGCGAGTTTTTGGGGGTGAACGCGCACTTTTTGTGGTTCAAGCCCGAGCAGTACCAAAAACAGATCCGCCAATACCAGAAACTGGGATTGGACTGGGTGCGCGTCGACCTGCATTGGGACCGCCTGGAACCCAAGGAAGAAGACTATCAACTGAGCACCTTCGATGAACTGGACCGCACCCTGACCGCCGAGAAAATCCGTTCGGTGTTCTACCTGGTGGGCTCGGCGCCGTTTATCACCACCGCCCCCAGGGGCGCGGACTTCCAGGACCAGTACCGCCCACGGGATGCCAGCGTGTATGCCCTGCGCCTGGCATTGCTGGCCAAGCGCTACCCGAATATCGACGCCTGGCAGGTGTGGAACGAACAGAACCTACCGAACAACTGGCGCCCGCAAGTCAACGCCGAGGAATACGCGCGCTTGCTGCTGGCCAGTCATCAAGCCTTGAACGTTGCCGCACCGGACAAGATCCAGGTGATGGGGGGCATGGCGTACTACAGCCAGATGCCGCCGCGTGGCAAGACCTTGATGTTCGAGGCCCTCGGCGCGCTGGGCGTACAAAGCCTGGGCATGGTGGCGGCGTATCACCCGTATTCGATGACCCCGGAAACCGACGAGCCGGGCAAGAACGAAGTACTGCTGCGCGGTGACCAGCTCAATGCGGTGCTGCACGGTGCCGGGGTCAAGGATGTCTGGGCCACCGAGTGGGGCTGGTCCAGCTACAGCGGGCCCAAGGAAATGCAGGACCTGATCGGTATCGACGGCCAGGCCGACTTCACCTTGCGGCGCCTGGCGCTGATGGCGTCCCAGGACTACCAGAAGATTTTCCTGTTTGCCCTGTCCGACCTGGATGAACGCGCGTCCGTGCGCGACCAGCACTATGGCCTGCTGGACCTCAACGGCGAACCCAAGCCGGTGTACAGCGCCCTCGCCCGCTTCCTCGAAATCACCGGCCCGACCCTCAAGCCCGGCGCCACGCCGGTGCTCAAGGATGTACCGAAAACCTTGTACAGCGTGGCCTGGACCCGCGACGACGGCAAACGCCTGTTGATGTACTGGAGTGCCGAAGGCACCAGCATCACCTTGCCCGAGGTCAAAAACGCCGAACTGCTGGACCCGCTGACCGGCGCCCGGCAAACCCTTAACGACTACAACGGCATTCGCCCTGCGGTGAAACCGACGTTACAGATCTTGGTGTGGTAGCACGCCCAGGCATGGAGAGCTGCACGTGAGAATCCTGTGGATTGTGCCCTATCTGCCGTGGCCGATGACCAGCGGCGGCAAGACCCGGCAATACCATTTGCTGCGCACCTTGAGTGAGCGCGGGCATCGCATCACCTTGTTGGTGCAATCGAAAACCCCGGCCGATGCCGCCAGTCACGCCGCCCTTGAACCCTTGCTCGAACGCCTGATCGTGGTCCCGCGCCGGCCACTGAAACACCCCCTGACCCTGCTCGCCGGGGTGTTTGCGCCCTGGCCGCTGCTGACCACGATCAATGGCCTGTCGGCCCCGTTGCAGGCACGCTTTGCCCAACTGCTGAACGAAACCTGGGATGTGATCCAGGTGGAACACAGCTACAGCCTGCAACCGTACTTGCACACCTTGCAGCAGCAATCGCGGGACTTCGTGCTCACCGAGCACAACCTGGAATCGAGCCTGGGCGGCGCCACCTATGACCGCTTTCCAAAGTGGGCCGCACCGTTCGTGCGCTATGACCAATGGCGTTGCCGGAAATGGGAGCGCAAGGCGTTTGATGCAGCGTGCCATGTGGTCGCCGTGACCCAGGCCGATGCCAAGGCCATCGGCCAATTGACTGCGACCCCCGTGAGCGTGGTGGTCAATGGGGTCGACAGTCGCGCTTTCAGCACAGTCAGCGCCGACCCGCAGGGCCAGCGCCTGTTGTTTGTGGGCAACTACGAATACGCGCCGAACCTCGACGCGGTGCAGTGGCTGCTCGACGAAATCTTCCCCCGGGTCTGGTTGCAGTGCCCCGGCGCCCGCCTGGCCGTCGCCGGCTACGGCTTGCCAGAGCATTGGCGCGAGCGTTGGCCGGACGAACGCATTGAATGGCAGGGTTTTGTCCCCGACCTGAGCGCCTTGCAGCGTCGCTGCGCAGGCTTTGTCGCCGCCCTGCGCCATGGCGGCGGCTCCAAACTCAAAGTGCTGGAGGCCATGGCCGCCGGCCTGCCGTTGGTGAGCACCGCCCAGGGCGTGTCCGGCCTGGCGGTTGAGGCGCAGGCGCACTATCTGGCCGGCGAAAGCGCCGAGGCCCTGGCGGATGGGGTTGTGCGCCTGCTGGACGAACCGGCGCTGGCCCGCCAATTGGCCGATGCCGCGCGTGACTACGCGCGCAACTATCACGACTGGGCGGTGGCCGGTAACGAACTGGAGCAGATCTACCGCACCTTGCCGACCCATCAGGAGCCCCAAGCATGCGCGTAGCCCTGGATTACCGCCCCGCCACGGTCGCGCCTTCGTCGGGCATCGCCCGTCAGGTCCTGGCCCTGGAACACGCCTTGCGCGCCCGGGACGCCACTGAAGTGGTGCTGTTGACCGAGGCACCACTGGATCATCCGCAGCGCGAAACAGCGGTTTGCCCGGCCTGGGCCAGCCCATTGGAAGGCCTGCAGCGCCCCCAGGTGCGCTGGCGTTTCGAGCGCGCTTTCTTGCCCCGGGCGATCCACGCACAGCGGATCGACCTGTACATCGCCACGGCCAACATGGGCTTGCCCTTGTGCCGCAAACCCGCCGGTACCCGCTATGTACTGGTACTGCACGACCTGTTTCAACTGACCCACCGCAACTTCCATCGCTCCAGACTCAAGGCCCTGGCCTATCGCTTGATCGATGGCGCGTCGATTGCCTGGTCGGTGTGGCAGGCAGATCGCGTGTGGTGCCCCTCGCAATTCTCGTGCGATGAAGCGGCGCGCCTGTTCCCCTGGGCGCGGGCCAAGTTCCGGGTGTTGAATAACCTGGTGCCGGAGTTTACCGAGGCCCCAGAACCACTGCCCGAGGGTTTGCCGGCACGCTACTGGTTGGTGGTGGGCACCCGCGAGCCCCGCAAGAACATGACGTTTTTCCTTGAGCAGTGGCAAGCCAGTCGCGCCAAGGACCCGAACGTGCCGGACCTGGTACTGGTCGGCCACGCCAGCGATGTGCCGGCCACCCTCGGCGAGTTGCCTGGCCTGCATTGGCGCAGCGGTTTGTCCGACGGCCAGTTGCAGGCGCTCTACCGGCATGCCGCTTACCTGTGGCAGCCTTCCTATGCCGAAGGCTTTGGCTTGCCGGTGGTGGAAGCGTTGAGTGTCGGCACGAAGGTTGCGGTCGCCCGTGGCTCGGCCCTGGATGAAGTGGCGCCCCCCACGGCGCCGCGTTTTGCGCCCCACGACGCTGCGCAACTGCAAACATTGATGGTGTCACTGGCTGCACCTGGGGCCACGGTCGACCCCGAACTGCAACGCACATGGGCCCGGCAATTTGCCGAACCGGCCTATCGCCTGCGCCTGGATAAATTGCTCAAGGAAATGGATCGCTAATGCTGCCAGGAAAACTCGTTAGTCTGCTCCTGGGCCTGGTCTTCGGGGGCTTGCTGCTGGCGTTGTCGCCGATGAAGGTCTTTATGATCGTGGCCGGCGTTGGCGTGGCACTGACCCTGATCCGCAAGCCGCTGTGGGGCCTGCTGATCTTTGCCGTCTTAGCCACCAGTATTCCCTACACCACCTTGCAACTGGGGATCCGCACCACCATCAGCGAAGCGGTGCTGGGCCTGACCTGGGCCGGGGTGTTCTGGCAATCGTTTATCGGCAAGACCCGTGGTTTCATGGTCTGGCGCCCCACCGAACGGGCACTGATGTGGCTGATGCTGTTCAGCACCATTCCGTTTATCTGGGGCATGATCATCATCCACGCCGAGGGCAACGGGCCGGTGAACTGGGTACGCTGGCTGATGAACCTGTCGTTGCTGTTTATCGTGCCGCTGCTGCTGCGCACCGATGCCGACCGCGACAAGGTGGTGGTCGCCCTGCTGCTGGGTAACCTGGCGATGCTGTTGTTGTCGATCTTCATGTTCCTCAAGACGCGCAATGCAATGTCGATGATCGACATCCTCACCGACCTCAAGTACGCCCACCCCGAGGCGGTGAAAGATATTTTCTCGGCCAACTACAAGCGCATGGCCTCGCCTTGGGTCCACCCGAACCTGACCGGCGGCGTGCTGGTGCTGTTTATCCCACTGGCGCTGTTCTACGGCTGGACCCGCACTGGCTGGCGCCGCGCCCTGGGCCTGGCGGTGGCGGTGCTCGGTTGCGCCGGCCTGCTGCTGAGTATCTCCCGGGGCGCGATTGTGGCCCTGGCACTGATCCTGATCTGGCTGACCTACAAGCGTGTGCCGCACAGCGGCCGCATCATCGGTATCGGCGTCGCCTTTGTGATTGCCCTGGTGATGTTCTATCCGCCGTTGCAGGACCGTTTGATGACGATGTTCTCGACCACCAACGCCAGTACCGAGATTCGCTTCGATGAGTACGCCGGATTCCCCGACGTGATGGCCAAGTACCCGCTAGGCATCGGCTTCAAGATCGACCCACCGGTGCCGGGCAGCAACCTGCTGGGGATTTCCAACCTGTGGCTGAACTTCATCTACAAGATCGGCATTCCCGGGATGCTGCTGTTTATCGCCGTCACCGTGTTGTGGTGGCGCGAAGTGCGGCCGCTGGGCTCGGTGCGCAAAGTCACCGCCGACAACGCACTGTGGCTGGGCTGCGTGTGCGGTGTACTGGCAGCCTTGCTGACCGGGATATTCGACCACTACTTCAGCTTCACCTTTGTATTGATCGCGCTGTTCTGGCTGTTGATGGGCATCAGCCTGCAACAGGTGCGCCTGAACCCGACCGTGACCGACTCTGCTCCTGTTTCCGTGCCAAAGGATGACCGACCATGAAACATCGCACTATTCACTCCCCCGACCTGCGTGAGCGCCTGCCCGCCCTGGCCAGCGAACTCGGTGTGAGCCTGGAAGACTTGCAAGATGGCCTGGCCTGGTGCCTGGCCAACGAGGTGGTTTTTGAAGAAGGCGAAGGCAGCAACAAACTCTTCTGGATGACCTCCTTCGACGTGGAACCGACCATTGGTCATCCGGTGGCACGCCGCTTGTTCCATCGCATGAAACAGGATATCCCGGCGCAGTTCCTGCCGATCTATGGCAAGAACTGGGCAACCCTCAAGGACCGCTGGCGCAGTGCCTGGGACATGGCCTACAACATCCTGATCAACAAGATCCCCAGCCACCATATTCGCGTGGGCTGGCTGCGCCTGGGCGGTGCGAAGATCGGCAAGGGCACCAGCCTGTGGCGCAATACCGAAGTGCTGGGCATCCATAACCTGGTGGTCGGCGATGACACAGTGATCGGCTGGCATTGCCAGGTGGATGCGCGCTCTGGCCTGGTGATCGGCAACCATGTGGCGATTGCCTCCCATGTGCTGATCATCGCCGGCAGCCATGACTTACAGGCGCCGGAGTTCTGGTCGATTTCCGGGGCGATCTATATCGACGACTACGTGTGGATTGGCAGCCGTGCGCTGATCGGCTTTGGCACCCACCTGTGCGAGGGTTCGGTGGTCACCGCCAATACCGTGGTGGCCAAAACCGTCGCGCCATACAAAATTGTCGGTGGCACCGGCGCCAAGGTCATGGGCGAACGCGTTCGCGGGCTGAACTACAAGGTGGGTGGCAAGGGCCTGTTCACCCTGTTGCACTGATGTTTGGCAGCACCCTGTGGCTGACCCTGGCGACCCTCGCCGGGCTGGTGGCCGGTTTTGCCCGGGAATGGCTGCTGGTCGCGGCCTGGGGGGCGGGCAGCCGCAGCGACGGGTTTCTGGTCGCGGTATTCCTGCCCGAAGCGCTGCGCATGACCCTGG
>NZ_CVTS01000057.1:0-828 GCF_900004755.1 Pseudomonas sp. 25 R 14
TGCCCAGGTATGGGTGGCTGTGTTCGCTGCTCAACGGCTGCAAGGCCGACCAGATGGTGGTTTCGGTCGGGCCATAGAGGTTCCAGGTTTGCGCACCCAGGGCCGTCATGCGCACGGCCAGTTCATCGGCCAGCGCTTCGCCGCCGCACAGGAAGCGACGCCCCGCCAGGGCCCCTGCGTTAGGGCTTTCCAGCAGCATGCGCCAAGTCGACGGCGTGGCTTGCAGCAGCGTGATGCCCTGCGCTTGTACCTGCTGCAGGATCAGCTCGGGATCGCGCTGGGTGTCCTGGCTGGCCAGGACCACACGCCCGCCGACCATCAACGGCGTGTACAGCTCCAGGCCGAAGATGTCGAAAGAGAACGTGGTCAGCGACAGCAGGCGATCCTGCACACCGATCCCCGGCGCGGCGGCCATGCTGACAATGAAGTTGGTCAGCGCGCCATGGCGCACCATCACGCCCTTGGGCTTGCCGGTGGAGCCGGAGGTGTAGATCGCATAGGCGAGGTTTTCCGGGTCCAGCGTTACCTGTGGGTTTGCGCTGCTGTAGCCGCTCAGGGCCTGGCCCAGGTCCAACGCCTGCACGTGAGCCGGGATTGGCAAGGCCAGATGAGCCTGGCTCAGCAGCAGCTTGAGGCCGCTGTCTTCGATCATGTAGCCCAGGCGATCCTGCGGGTATTCCGGGTCCAGCGGCACATAGGCGCCACCGGCCTTGAGCACCGCCAGCAAACCGATGACCATTTCCAGCGACCGTTCAACCGCCACGCCCACCAGCACGTCCGGGCCGACGCCCAGTTCCAGCAGGCGGTGCGCCCACTGGTTGGCCCGGG
>NZ_CVTS01000056.1:0-34069 GCF_900004755.1 Pseudomonas sp. 25 R 14
GTTTTATGGCGCGGTTTAGGTAATGGTTCTGACGGACGCACCTTTTCCTGCGAAAGCTTGATGAGCACTTGTGCAATTTGCTGATCGCAGATGAGGAGTTGCGCTTGGTATGCGTCATACATCGTCAGTGCTTGTGACAGGGCAAATGTATGCTCCGGTTGATAATTGCCGACTAGCGCTGCCTTAATGACATCGATACCGGCTTTGCAGCGGGTATCACTCATGGCAGCCAATACTGACGGGCTTCGCTCACCGGCCACAATGGCCCGTATTATTCGCATGCCGGTCACTCCGGTTACGTCCGCCACAACATGGTGCAGTTGCAGATTCATATGTGTGAGGGCTTTTTGCATGTGCTGAATATGCGCGGCCGCGTAGTCAAGGTGGCGCTCTCGCAATCTTAAATAGCTACGTAAAGCCGAGATTTCGCGATCTGGACGGAAGCTAGCTCGAAGTAATCCGCAGGAATGGAGTCGTTGAATCCACTGCGCATCATTCACGTCGGTTTTACGCCCTGGCACCGCGCGAGCATCGCGGGCATTGGCAAGTACTACATGAAGTCCGTGCGTTTCGAGTATCTCGTAAACCGGAATCCAATAAACGCCGGTCGACTCCATGGCGACTGTCGAGATGCCGAGGCTCACCAGCCAGTTAGCCATCCGCTCAAGATCAGCGGTGAAGGCATTAAAGGTTTGAATCGGATCTTGCGCGAGATCCGCTGGAACGGCGACAACATGAAAGCGTGAGCCGATATCAATGCCGGCCGCTCGAGTATTAATTACCGGTAACCCTCTGGTTTTTAAGTCAGAATTTTTCATACGCACCTCCAGTCAAGGGCAGGACTGGACGGGGACTCGGATCAAATCACATTCCTAAACGGGGTCATAGAAGCGCCACCACTAACGGGTCCGCAGCTTCCCCTGGGTCACGTTTTTTGACGGGGACTTAGCCTCCAAAAAGCCAGCGACCACTGTCCAGAAATGTAAGTGTAGTACGTAGTGTTTCTAGCCCAATGGGCCGCGGAGTGCCGGGGAGGCGGTTTTTTAAGATGTCTCGCTCCTCCGTCACCCGTTTCAGCTCGGCACGCAGACGACGTAGCTCAGCGTGCTGATCATCATCCTGCTGCCGTTCTTCTTGAGGTTTGCTGTAGCGCTTTATCCAAGCATAGAGGCTATGCGTCGACACGCCGAGACGGGCCGCTACCTCAGCGACAGGCAGCTTCTTTTCGGTCACTTGATTGACTGCTTGGATTTTGAATTCTTCGGGATAACGCGGGTTGCTCATGGCACCTCCTGATTGGCCTCATTTTAAGGCATGGAGGTGTCTACGAAACCCGGGGCGATTCAAGATGCGGCAACTCACACCGGGCGCGGGGGAGCCCACGTAGCCAATACGGACCGCCTCGGGGAGGCTGGCATGGGAGGTCCCGAAGTTTTCCGACATGCCGTAGCAGTCAAGCAGTTCCAGGCCCAATTTCCGATACCACTGAATGGTATCCGCCGGCAGCGGCGCCGAACCAGTGACGGCCGCGCGAATCGCATCCATGCCCAGTTCCTTGAGAATACGGCGCTTGACGAGGCCCGATAGGACTGGCGTGGCAAACAAGATCCGCTGCAGTTTTAGCGGTAGTTTGTCTTGGACGCCGAGGTAGAATTTGGTCCAGAGTCGCGGGACCGACAAGAACAGCGTAGGCCTGGCCCGTTTGAGATCGGTTTGGAAAGTCTCCAGGCCTTGGGAGAAAAACACCTGAGTGCCGAAATAGAGAGAGAGCGCTTCCACCGCCGCGCGCTCAGCCACATGGGCCAAGGGTAGATAGGACAGCAGGCGGTCATGCTGGCTCATGCTATAGAGTTGGCCGAGTGATTCGCAGACAGCCATCATGCTGCCAAAGCTATGCATAACGCCCTTGGGGCGCCCGGTACTACCTGAGGTATAGACGATAGTGGCCAGCCGATTCCTGCTGGGCAGGGTTGGCTTCTCCAGGGGCGCTTGTGTGCGAATGATACTGTCCCACTGCGTAATGTCTGTCCTTGGTGACTGTGGCAGGCCGATCAGGGGCAGTTCGGGCGGCAGGCTGTCTTTGATCTGCTTCCAGCTATCGGCTATGCCATCAAGTTTGCCCAAGACCATCAGGCGGATATCGCCATGCTTGATGATGTAGTTCGCCGTTTCTGCATTGAGCGTTGGGTACAGCGGTACGCAGACATGTCCTGCTAACCAGATACCGACATCGGCCAGTATCCAGTGTGCACTGTTACGGCCTAGGAGGCCGATGGAGCTGCCGGGGGGCAGTTCCTAGGCCTGCGAAAAGCACTGTACCTGATACCAGGCTTGAGCCCATGTGATGCTCAGGATCGAACCATCTGGCATGGGCTGAATCATGTAGGGACGATCGGGCTGCAACTGCGCCCAGTGCTGAAAGCGATGCAACAGAGCTTCTTCTTGTTGTGTCGTGACATACGCGTTCATACAGGCTCCATCTAGAGGTCAGGCACCGGCTCGATTTTGCAGGGCTGACAGAATGCTCTGGTTATCGGCGCCCAGGTCTGGGGCCCTGCCCACTTGAACATGTCCATCAGTGAACTTTATGGGCAGGTCGAAAGCAGGCTTGCCGGCATCATCCAACACCATCCCGCGAGCCCTGACCTGCTCGTTCTGCAGGGCTTCAGCCGGGTCCAGCACAGCGGTGACGCAGGTGTCCAGATCAGCCATCTTGGCTTCCCAGTAATCGCGTGGCTGGGTTAGGAACAAGGCCGTCAAAGCCTCGCGTAGAGGTTCGCCGGCCCTCCCGGGAGCAGGGGCCAGTTGCATGATGTCGGGTCGCTCTGCCGCCAAGCAGATCTGTACGAAGAATTTGTATTCAACCGCGCCCACAGCGATATAGCGGTCGTCTGCGCAGCGATAAATCCGGTAGTTGGGTAGGGCCCCGGTTAGCATGTCGCAGCCGCGTTCAAGGGGCGCGCCCATGACACGCTGAGTCGCCAGTGTGATGACCTGAAGGGCCAGGGTACCGTCCATCATGCTGACATCGACAAAGGTGCCGACGCCGGAACTGCGAGCACCTAGCAGTGCACCTAGAATGCCGACTGCACACGTCAGTGCACCGCCCGCGAGGTCGGCTACCTGGAACCCACCCACGGAGGGATCACCACCGGCAACGCCGGTCTGATGCAGTTCGCCAGTGTAGGCGCGGTAATTCATATCATGGCCTGGCCGCTTGGCGTAGGGACCGGTTTGGCCATAACCTGTCAGTGACGCATAGACCAGGCGCGGGTTGATGGCCTTAAGCTGTTCGTAGCCGCAACCCAGTTTATCCATGACACCTGGGCGGAACGATTCGATCAGTACATCGGCGTCAGCCACCAGCGCCTTGAGGTGCTCCACGGCGTCCGCCTGCTTGAGGTCCAGCGTCACTGATTTTTTGCCCCGGTTAACTTGGGCGAACAGGTCTGGGAAGAGTGCACGGGCATAGTCGCCGCCATTTGGCTCCTCGATCTTGATCACCTCGGCGCCCATCTGCGCAAGATACAGGGTGCAGAAGGGGCCCGGTAGCAGACGGGAAAGATCCAGCACACGGATGCCGGCAAGTAGGGGGTTGGTTTTCATCAACTATTCTCCGATGAGTATTATCAGGATTTAGTGCGTTCCATGGGCTTCATGAAGAAGCAGCAGGAGGTATGGTGATGATTGGAGGAGCGGGGCACCCGCCCGGGCTCCTCCAGGTTGACAATGCTTAAACACCGATGGCCTGGAAGATGTCGGCGCCTGTAGGGCCCACCGGTTGTGATACGGTCGCAGCGGCAGTTGATGCCTGGGCACCACCTACCAGACGCTTGGCAACTTCGGCTTCAACAAGCTTGGGATCCATCTTCTTGAGGAATTCCAGCTTGGCGGCGGCCATCATATTGCCGGCGATCTTCAGTTTGCCGGCAAAGAACAGCTTCTGCGCATCTTCGCCACCTACGCACATGCCGATGAATTGTTCTTCATCTACGGTCAGCGTGACATCGGGTTTGTCGGCAGCGCCTGGTGCCACCTTGCCGAGCTTGGCGTCGACGGTCCAGGAGGCATCCGGGTTCTTCAGATTGAACTGGAATACGGTGTTCGCTGCGGCCACTTCAGCAGGATTTTGTACAAAGTAAGCACCGATGGCCTGGAAGATATCGGCGCCGGTAGATTGCGGCGTTACCGCATCGGCGGCTACGCCAGCCTTTACCGCGGTCTTGGCGGTCGGAATCTGTTCATACAACTCGACCACGGCATTCTTGATAACGATCTCGTCGCGCTCCTTAACGCGTGTTTCGAGCAGAATGCGGGTCTCTGATTCCTTCCACATCCGGGTGACCAGGGTTTCGCCCGGGTACACGCTTTTGGCGAAACGCACCTTGATGCTCTTGAAGCGGCGCGGATCATTACCGAGGAAGCTTTGAATGACATGACGGCCGACATAGCCATAGGTGCAGAGACCATGCAGGATGGGGCGCTCGAAACCGAAGTTCTTAGCAAATTCGGGGTCGATGTGCAGGGGATTCCAGTCACCTGAAAGGCGATAGAGCAGCCCCTGGTTGTCGCCTATTCTTTCCTCGACGATGGCGTCGGGCTGGCGGTCCGGTGGTACATTGATATCAGCGCTAGGGCCGCGATCGCCACCCCAGCCGCCGCAGCCGCGCAGGAAAAAGGTGATCTCGTTATAGGCCAGTTCTTCACCGCTCTCATCGAAGGTGTGAACGTCGATGATGCTGATGGCGTTCTCGCCCTTGTCATAAGCCGTACGCAGTTTGGCTTCGTGACGCAGTTGAGCGTGGGGCGGTAGTGGGCGCTTGATCTCGGTGTATTGCTCTCCATGCAGCACACGATCCAGCACATTGCCGAAACCAGGCAGCTCCTTGCCGTCCATCAACAGTTTCATGAAACCATTCAGGGCCGGAATTACGCCATAGGTGGGCAGCGCGTAGAAGTTGTCGCCACGCTCGTATAGATACTGCAGGTCCTTGACGTTCAACGGATCTGCGCCGACACCAACGCCCAGGGCGTAGAGCGAGAGGTCACGTTCGTCGTAGCCATTTTCGATCATCACAGGTTTGGAGGTTTTTGCCTTGTCGAGATCGAGGAACTGATTACCGCCCAGCTTGGGGTTGTTGATGTTGTCCATGGCCGTGACCATAGAGTCAGCGACGGCGGTCGGGAAATCACTGTTGGTGAAGTCTCCCACCTGATCCCACTTGGCGGCCACGTCTTCAATATTGATGGGGCTGGAGAGACGGAAGCCCACGCCCTTAGTCCGCTGCCAGCGCAACTGATTGATGATGCCAGCGCCCACTTCAAACAGGCCGTTGTTCTCTTCACAGTTCTCGTGGCAAAGCCAGCCTACTAGCGGGCTGACATATTCCGGTTTCAGGCCATTGAGGACTTCCTGTGGCAGCACGGTTTCCGTCAGGCGTGAGGCGGCAATTGGGGCGATGGTATTGACATGAATATTCTTGGCGGCCCCTTCCACTGCCAGCGTCTTAGCGAGGCCGAGCAGACCGAGCTTGGCGGCTGAGTAGTTGGCCTGACCGAAGTTGCCGTAGAGGCCAGCGGCTGAGGTGGTCATGATGATGCGGCCATAGCCCTTCTCGCGCATGATGGCCCAGGCTGCGTGAGTGACGCTCATGCTGCCCCTGAGATGGACGCGCATGATCAGGTCCCAGTCGTCCATCGTCATCTTCTGGAAGCTGGAGTCACGCAGGATGCCAGCATTGTTGACGAGGATGTCGACGGTGCCGAAACTCTCCACGGCTGTCTGTACGATACTGGCGCCGTTCTCTACCGAATCATAGTTGGCTACGGCCACGCCTCCTAGGGTGCGGATTTCCTCAACCACCTTGTCGGCAGCAGCCGAAGACTGGCCGCCACCGTGGGCGCCACCACCCAAATCGTTAACCACGACGCGGGCGCCGCGAGCGCCGAACATCAGCGCATATTCGCGTCCCAACCCACCGCCGGCCCCAGTGATAATGACCACTTTGTCATCAAAACGTAATTCTTTAGACATGATAAAGCTCCTGATATTGGAGGTTGAAAACGTGGTTACAGGGTTCTGGCGATGATCTCTTTCATGATCTCGTTGGTGCCGCCATAGATGCGGGAGGCACGTATGTCGATGTAGGCACGCGCTACCGGATATTCGAGCATGTAGCCGTAGCCACCATGCAGTTGCACACACTCATCGATGACTTTGCAGACCAGGTCGGAGCACCAGTATTTGGCGGTGGCGGCGTCCTTGATGCCAAGCTCGCCCTTCAGTACCAGTTCAAGGCAGTGGTCGACGTAGACGCGGGCGATTGACAGCTCAGCCTTCATCTCGGCCAGCTTGAAACGGCTGTTCTGGAAGCTGGCAACGGGCTTCAGGGTTTCTTCCAGCATGGCCTCACCAGCAGCCACCGATACAATCGCGATGATCATGCGTTCCCAGGCCAACTCCTTCATCAACATGAAGAAGCCTTCTCCCTCCTGACCGAGCAGTTGATCCTTGGGACCTCCACATTGTCGAAGAACAACTCACAGGTATCCTGCGCCTTCATGCCGATCTTCTTCAGCGGCTTGCCCTTGCTGAATCCTTCGCTCTTGGCATCGACCAACAGCAATGAAAGGTTTTGCGCGCCCTTCAAGGAGTCGCCGGTCTTGACGACGACAACGACCATGTCACTCAACAGTCCGTTGGTGATGAACGTCTTGGAACCGTTGAGTACGTAGTGATCGCCATCAAGTACCGCAGTGGTCTTAATGGCCTGCAGATCGGAACCTGTGCCCGGCTCAGTCATTGCAATAGCACCCACCAGTTCGCCGGTAGCCATGGCGGGTAGGTATTTGAGCTTCTGCTCGTGGGAACCGAAGTTATTGATGTAGTTGGCGACAATATCGCTGTGCAGACCGAAGCCCAGGCCAGAAGCACCGGCCTTGGTACTCTCTTCCATCTGCACCACGCTGAACAGGCGGTCTACGCCCGCACCGCCATATTCTTCCGGCATGGTCTGGCAGAGATGTCCGAGCGCGCGGGCGCGATTCCAGATACTCCGATCCACATGCTGCTGGTCTTCCCAGCGCTCATGGTGAGGCATGATCTCATCGGTCAGGAAACGCTTGACCTGACGGCGATATTCTTCATGCTCGGAGCTAAACAGGGTACGTGAAATCATTTCAAGCCACTCCACTCATTGGGCAGAGTGACTATGTGGCCATTTTTCAGATTTCGGTCAGTGACGGTTATGCCAGAATACTTGATAAATCAGGCCAAACTGGTCAAGCTCCGGGTATGAAAAGATCGGGTGTGGCAAATCACTCATACGGAATTTCAATAACATACATACGGCACCTGCTGCAGATCGGTGCTGGCCGAGGTATTTCCGAGTCGGAGTTGTTGAGTGGAAGCGGCTTGAGTCAGGCGATGCTGGAGCAGCTGGATGCCCGGATCACGACACGGCAGGCAGGTCTGATTACAAAGCGTTTGGTCCAGTTGAGTGGCAGGGATGATATTGGCATGGAATACGGCATGCTGATTCGTCCTACCTCGCACGGATTTCTGGGGTACGCCATCATGAGTTGTGCGACCCTCGCTGAGGCGATGCAGGTCCTGTACAAATACCAATCCCTGCTGATCAACGACTTTACCCAGATCGTGGAGGTTCGAGACGAAGAGGTCGTCATCACCCTTAAGGAGACCTATGACTTCGGCACCATGCGGCAGGTTTTTTTTGAAGCCTTTCTTGTTTCTTCCTGCCAGAACATGGCCTTTCTCATCGGGCGGGGCCTGACCGGTTTGAGTGTGCATGTCGATTGGGCCAGGCCTGCTTATTTCGATGAATATCAGGCGAGCCTGCCACATTGGGAGTTCAGGCAGACGCTCAATCAGATCCGCTTCCCCCGATACTTTCTCTCCTTGCCACTGGTCATGGCTGATCCTCATGCAGTCAAACATGCATTGACCCAACTGGAAAAAGAAGTGGCTACGCTGGTAATGGTGGAGGCTTCGAATATCGTTCCACGTGTACGGGCGGCTTTGCAGCCGGGCGTTGAGGGTTACCCCTGTCTCAATGAGGTCGCGAGCAAGCTCTGCCTGTCTGAGCGTACGCTGAAACGCAGGCTCAGCGAATCGAACAGCAGCTTTCAGATTTTGCTGGATGATGCACGACGGCGCCGGGCGTTGGAGCTGATCAAAGCGGGGCATTTGAGCTTGCAACAAATTGCGCAAATACTGGGTTATACCGATCCAGCGGCATTCACTCGGGCTTTTAAACGCTGGACGGGCGAAAGGCCTAGCGACCTGCGAAAGAGGGGGCTCTGACTATCCTGGAAAAACTCCAAAAGCGCAGGCTTTCGACGACTCATTCCTCAGAGGTTGTTGAGTCTGGTCAGCCAGAACTGCGATGAAGTCTTGTCCTGAACTTCCGGCGCTGGGTGGAGAGGCATGGGTTGGTTGGCGGGGTTTTTCAGGTTATCAACGGCTATCTGGGCCATCGAGGCCTGATGTTGCACCAGAGCACACTCAGGTATGTCGGGCGGACTATGTTTGGGCTATTCAGGTGCCAACCAGCCGGACTACATCCAGCTGGTCGGCACGCGACTACAGGGCTTCTGAAGCCGTGATTATAAAGTCTGCAATCTCTTTGGGGTGCGAGGCCAGCGAAGCATGGCTTGAGTCGAGTGAGATCACTGTGCGTGCACCAATGCGTTGGGCGAACCACTGTTCGGTTTCGGGCGGAATCATTCGGTCCTGGGTGGAGATTTGATACCAACTGGGCTTGTCCTTCCAGGCTGGTTTGCCGGCTTTGTCCGCGAAGCACTGCATGGCAATCGGCTTTTGTGTGATGGACATGACCAAGGCCTCGGTTGCGTCGAGGTCCTGGCAGAACGACTCGTGGAAGTGATCTTGATCTATCCAGAGATAGTCGCTTTTGTCGGGCTTCAGGTACTGGGCCCCCGGTGGTGGGGCGCGCAATTTGAAGAGGTCGGCAGGTGTTTCACCTTCATCCGGAGCAAATGCGGCAACGTAAACCAGGCCCACCACATTTTCTGCGTGACCTGCGCCGCTAATGACCATCCCTCCATAGGAGTGACCGACCAGAATCACTGGCTCGGCGATCTCTTCTGCAAGGCGTTGGGTGCGTTTGACATCATCGGGCAGAGAACTCAAAGGGTTTTGTACCGCACTGATTTTGAAACCCGCTTTGTGCAGGAGGGGGATGACATGCTGCCAATGCGAGGCATCGCCCCATGCGCCGTGAACAAGCAGAATGTGGTGCTTTCGGGTCATGGTCTGTTCTCCAATTACGTGAGTGGGTAAAGACGGGATCCAGTGGTATACGGTGCTGATTTCATCTGTATGACATGAGTACGTGGTCGCGTGTTATCAGTGCTCTGTTTTCGTTGTTATCTTGATCTGGTGAAGCTGTTCGACCTGCTCTTCGGAGTAGGGTTGCCCGCCTGGTTTGGCCTGAATATGGGGAGATATGAGCTGCACCCAGGTTTCGAGGTAGTGCTCAAAGAACGTCTCAGAGTTGAGGTAGCGGTCCTCAGCCATTCCTCTGAGTAGCCACTGGGTCAGTACCATCAATTTATGAACTTTAAACTCTTGCGAGAGCGGTTCGAAGTAGTGTTCACAGGCAATTCGCGTGAACTGGTAGCTACTGTGCCAAAGCTGTTGCAGGCGGGTGGCCAGTTCTGCGTCTTGTTTGCTTGCGACCAATATCTCTAGCAGGACATGCAACTTGCTGCCGCTGAAGACTTTGCGCCAAGAGGCCATGACCATGTCATGCAGCCGTTCTTGCCCGCTGGAAGCCTCCATGTTGAGGTAAACCTGTCCCATCGCCAGGTAGATATGATTAATGACGTGCTCGGCGGCGGCCACGATCAACGCCGCCTTGCTGGAAAAGTGGTGCATCGGCGCCCCTCGGGAAACCTCTGCAACATCCACGATTTTGCTGATCGTCGTGGCGGCATAGCCTTCGTTTTCCAGGCACGTCATGGTGGCCTCGATCAGCCGTAGGCGCATGGTTTCACTGCGCTCGTTCTGGGTCCTGCGTTTTTTTGGGGATGTTCCCTGTGTTTCTGTCATGGCAGTTCCTACTGGCAACTGGCTGGATAGCAATCCGGGTGGGGCATTTGGCCCCGTCTGTTCGTTAGGTTCTTGAACATACAACCAATGGTTTGGCGATGAAAACCTTTCAAAGGAGGATTTTTCCTACTCGTCATATTTTCCTTGACAAGGCTTGGGGGTGAGTAGAGGTTACTATACATGTTGTACGTATGTTATGTAAGTTTTTTTGTTGAAAAATGACCTCAAGACCTAAGAGGTGCTGCTTCAACCTGCAAGGGTTGGCGTCTTGTGCACAGGGGGAGTCATGCAGGAGTCGTATCCAGTTTTTTAAACGTTGTGCCGTTCCATAAAAATAAAAATAGGACTACTCAAAATGAAAAAATTGTTGAGCGTGCTCTGTGTGCCGCTGTGCGTGGCATCTGTCGATGCTGTGGCCAATGGCATTACGATTAATGAGCAAAGCGTCAGTGCAATGGGGACTGCTTATGCCGGACGTGCGTCCTCTGCTTTGGACGCAAGCACCGTGTTCGGTAACCCGGCAGGGATGTCAAAGTTGAAACGGGCAGAGGTGTCAGGAGGACTAACGTTGATTAGCGCTAAAACGGATATCAGTGACACTGAAAGTAACCGCAACCCGGGTACGAATAAAGGCGATATGGTGCCGCTGTCTGGTGTGCCTTTCGGTTACTACGTCACTCCGCTGGACGATCGGTGGCACTTCGGGATTGGTCTTTACGCTCCGACCGGAATTATCGGTGATTATGAGAGCAGCTTTCAGGGGCGATCGCATGCATCGTTCAGCAAGGTGGTCATGGTTACCTTGCAGCCCACCTTGAGCTACAAATTCAATGACAGATTCTCCATTGGTTTTGGCCCGACAATCAGTCGTGTCACCGGCCAACTAAAAAGTGAACTGAATACTTCTGCGTTGAATCGTCGCTTGGGTGGGAGCGGCGAAATGGGCGTCGATGTCAAAGGCGACGATACAACGTTTGGCTACAACATTGGCATGATGTGGGACCTTTCTGAAGACTTGACGTGGGGGCTGACCTATCACTCCAAGACCAAAATTAATATTAAGGGGCGAACTGAGATAAAAAACTCCCCGGGAGGTATGTTCGACAACCGTTATGGCGCCAAGATAGATATTACTTTGCCTGAGGTAATCGACAGCTCACTGACGTATCGTTTAAATGACCGTTGGACACTTCACGGGGGGGCAGCCTGGACACGCTGGAGTCGACTGGAAACAGTGAAAGTGGTTAATGATGCCCCCGCCAGCTCACCTTTTGCAATTTCCGAAGAGCCTTTGAATTGGGAAAATACATGGTCATACAGCCTGGGTGCTTCCTACCAACTGGATAAGCAATGGGTGTTTAGAGCGGGTTATGCCTATGATGCGTCGCCGACTAACAATGCTAAGCGGAATGTACGCATACCTGTTAGTAATCGAAAGATATTTGCTGTGGGGGCTGGTTGGTCTCCCAATGACGATACAACGATTGATGTGGCATTGGCCTATATTCAGGAGAGCGCTGGTCGAGTGGATGCGGAGAGCCGTGAGTTATCAGGTATTCAGATTCAGCCGGCCTACAGTGCAAAGTTTAAGAGTAGCGCAATAGGTTTGGGAACACAGTTTACCTATCGTTTCTGATTGACGGTTTGGTTTGTAATGGAATTGTCATTGGTGTTTGATTTAGTGGTGTGAGCCTTTTTGAATTTTTCAGCGGTGGAAGTTAGTGTGCGGCTGTGTTCTGGGGCTGAACTTAATTTGGTCTAAATCAAACCGAATTTTAACTTGGTTGAGGTGGTGATTATGGGTGTGTTTAGCTATAAGGATTTGACGGCAAACGAATCGGCTTTGCTTTTTTCCGATGCGTTGGCGCTGACGATGTATTCATATCACGGCTTTGATGATGGTTTTGCATCAGGCTATCAAAAGGATGGGTTTGGGCTGGGTTTGCCACTGGCATTGGTTCAGGCGATTTTTGGTAGTTCGTCTTCACAAGGGCTGGTTCCTGGTATTCCGTGGAATACAGACTCTGAAAAAGAAGCCTTGGAGGCTGTTCAGGCTGCGGGTTGGCAACCGATTAGCAGTGGAGCCCTGGGCTACAATGGGACAGTTGATGTGCGCGGTACGTATTACGGTGAGCAGCCTGGTTTTACGACGGCTCAAATGGATGTCATGGGAAAATATGATGCTGCTGGTGAGCTTACGTCTATTGGTCTCGCTATTAGGGGGACAAGCGGACCAAGAGAGAGCTTGTTGACGGACTCGTTGGGTGACATAGTCAATGATCTTAAAATGTTCGCTGACCCTGATGGCTACGCGAAGCAGTACATGAAAAGTGCGTTTGATGTATTGCTGGGTGATGTTGTGAAATATGCATTGTCGAAGGGTTTGACGGGTGAAGACGTTGTCGTGACAGGTCACAGCTTGGGAGGCATGGCAGTCAATAGCTTAGCGGCTTTGAGTGAAGAGGAGTGGAGTGGCTTTTATAGCAACTCCAATTATATAGCGTACGCCTCTCCGACGATGTATGACGGTTTGGATAAAGTGTTGAATGTGGGTTATGAAAATGATCCAGCGCTTAGGCTTGCAGCCGGGAGTCTGTCTGAATTTCTAGGTGTTCATGACACTCCAAAAGAGTCGGCGACCAATAATATTGTCAGTTTTAACGATGAGTACGCCTTGGGGGTGTGGAATATATTGCCCTTTAGTGTATTGAATCTTTCGACTTTAACAGCGCACTTTCCGTCATTCTATGGAGACGGTCTTAGCCGTATTGCAGGGTCGGAATTCTATGACCTGACGTCGCAGAACTCCACGATCATTGTTGCTCAATTGTCAGAGCCCACAAAAGTGGACACCTGGGTGACAGACCTCAATCGAAATGCCGAGCCCCATGTTGGGCCGACATTGATTTTGGGGAGTGAGGGTAGGGATCTGATCAAGGGGGGGAGCGGTGTTGATTACTTGGAAGGGCGGGGGGGGGACGATATTTTTCGAGATGCCGGTGGCTACAATCTGATTTCTGGTGGGGAGGGTCGGGACACCTTTGACTTACAGAAATCATTGAGCAATTTTAAAGTGGCTAACGATGGTGCGGGTAATTTGTATGTAAAAGACACTGCTGGCGCGATCAGTATCGCTTCCGATATTGAAGTGCTCAAGACCAAGGAGTCCTACTTGTTGTTTCTCAGTCAGGACAGATCCTATGACGTTACCCAAGAGGGGCTCAAGTATGCCGGTGGCCTCACCGCCTACGCGAAATCTTTGAATGGTAATGCCGCTGACAATACGCTGGTGGCGGTTAACCAAAACGAATGGCTGTTTGGCCATGGTGGTAATGACACCCTCATCGGTGGTCGTGCGACGAACATCGTCGGGGGGGCGGGGAACGACCTGATACAGTCAGGTGGCAACTTTAATACGCTGTTGTTCGCCAAGGACTTCGGGCATGACACCGTTGCTGGGTTTTCCTCTACAGACAAACTTGTCTTTATGGGGGTTCAAGCTTATGAGCCCAATGATAGCTGGACCCACCATGCGGTCTCTGTCGATGAGGGGGTAAAGCTGGTGTTCGGTGACGACTCGGTGACATTGGTGGGCGTGAATATGGGTGACCTGTCCGCCAGCCAAATCGTGATCGCTTAAGGAAGCGGCGCTCGCTATCAGGTAAAGCCACTTTGGGTTCGACACAGGGACGTGTCTGACCTGTGGTTTCCATCTGTTTGATGCGCGTTGTAAGTGTCAGGTTTTTTAGCGACTGCACGTTTCACCTCCTCCCTTCGATGTAATAAGTTGTCGTTTTGATGGTGCCCTTCTGAGTCACCAGGAGGGGCTATCGCATTGATCCAGTTTGTCCACCTGAAGCCGGATGGCAAGGCCATGAGCGTGCTTCTGCGGCTCTGAAAAAAGTTGAGCTTCTGATGAGCAGAGCTTGACAGCAATGCATCGGGCGGATATTTTGTTAACAAACATGTTGAACGTATGTTATGTAAGTTTCTGACAACAATAAGAACCACTCTGGAGGCTAGTCATGAGTACCGAACACTTCCCTAATCCTGTCAGTTCTATGGTTCCGAGAACCCTGTTCAGCGCGGACCACGAGGCATTTCGCAATACTGTCCGACGTTTTTTCGAGGAAGAAGTGGCGCCTAATCTGGAGCGCTACGAGGAACAACAATGTGTTGATCGCGAGTTGTGGACAAAGGCCGCAGAGTTGGGGCTGCTTTGCGCCACCATGCCTGAGGAATATGGCGGTGCAGGTGTAGACCGTCTTTACAGCGTGGTACTGATTGAAGAGCAGTCTCGAGTCGGTGATTCAGCCACCGGATTCGGCCTGCATTCGGACATTGTCGCCAACTACATCAACAACTGCGGTACCCATGAGCAGAAGCAGGCTTGGCTGCCCAGAATGGCTTCTGGTGAAGTGATTGGCGCCATTGCGATGACTGAGCCGGGCACGGGTTCCGATCTACAGGCCGTCAAGACTACCGCGGTACTGGATGGCGATCACTACGTACTCAATGGTTCCAAGACGTTCATCACCAACGGGTTGTTGAGTGACATGGTCATCGTCGTGGCCAGGACCGGAAACTCTGGCAAAGGGGCGCAGGACCTTTCGTTGTTATTGGTCGATGCCAAGAGCGAAGGTTTCAGTAAGGGCAAGCCGCTGAAAAAGGTGGGCATGCGTGGTCAGGACACCTGCGAACTGTTTTTCAATGACGTGCGAGTCCCCAAGGGGAATCTCCTGGGGGCCGAAGGGGCGGGCTTCTTGATGCTGATGCATGAGTTGGCCTGGGAACGCACGATTATTGGCGTGATGACGGTATCGGCTGCCGAAAATGCATTGGCGCACACGGTGGAGTACGTCAAGCAGCGGCAAGCCTTCGGTAAGCCGATAGCGGCCTTTCAGAACACCCGGTTCAAGCTCGCAGAGCTTCGCGCCGAGGTGCAGATCGGGCGGGTCTACATCGATAAATGCCTGGAGTTGGTGCTGCAAAAGAGCTTACAGATCGATGCAGCTGCCACGGCCAAACTCTGGTGTTCGGAGATGTGCTCACGGGTCGTTGATGAGTGCGTGCAACTGCATGGCGGCTACGGCTACATGCTGGAGTACCCGATTGCGCGTCTGTACCTCGATACCCGTGCCAATCGCATCTACGGCGGCACCAACGAAATCATGAAAGAAATCATCTCGCGCACTCTCTAAAGCGAGCCTGGATGTGCGTCCGCGAGCAGTTGCTCGAGAAACGGGCGCGGCATATCGAGACGGCCTGATTCGTCCCAAGTAGGAGATAAAAATGTCTGAATTACGCTTTGATGGTCGCGTGGTGATCGTGACTGGCGCCGGTGCCGGGCTGGGTCGCCAGCATGCGCTGACTTTTGCTGCCCGTGGCGCGAAAGTGGTGGTGAACGATTTGGGTGGCAGTACCAGCGGCGATGGTAAGTCCTCAGCGGCCGCCGACCTGGTGGTCAATGAAATCCGCGCGTTGGGCGGTGAGGCTGTTGCCAACTACGACTCGGTGGAGCACGGTGACCGGATCGTGAAGACCGCGGTTGACACCTTCGGGACAGTGGATATTGTCATCAATAACGCGGGCATCCTGCGTGATATTAGCTTTCACAAGATGTCTGACCTGGATTGGGACCTGGTCACGCGGGTGCATTTGAATGGCAGCAAAAGTGTCACTCAGGCGGCATGGCCGATCATGCGTGACAAGGGGTATGGCCGGGTCATCATGACCACCTCAGGCGCCGGTATTTATGGCAACTTTGGCCAGGCTAACTACTGTGCTGCCAAACTCGGTATCCTGGGCCTGGCCAACTGCCTTGCAGTCGAGGGGGAGAGCAAGAACATCCATGTCAACGTGATTGCCCCGATAGCGGCCTCCCGTCTGACCGAGTCGACATTCCCGCCTGATATTTTTGCCGCATTGACGCCAGAGGCCGTCAGTCCTCTGGTGGCGTGGCTTTGCCATGAGGAGTGTGACGAGACCAAAGGGCTATTCGAAGTGGGGGCCGGCTACATTTCCAAGCTTCGCTGGGAGCGTACGTTGGGTCACTCCTTTCCGTTGAGTAAAAAATTCAGCGTGGACGATGTGAAGTCCCGTTGGAGCAAGATCACTGACTTTACCGAGGCGGAGCATCCCGGCAGTGTTGCCGAAGCCGTCACGGCGATATTCAAGAACATCACCAATCCATCGTTGGGTGGCAACGAGTTCATTGATCTCGATGTGGCGGCCCAAGCCACTCTTGTGCTGGAAAACAGCTATGACGAACGTGATGTTTCGCTCTACGCCCTGGGCATTGGTTGCGCACGTGACCCGTTCGACAAGGATGAACTGAAGTACGTCTATGAAATGGGAGGGGACTTTCGCACCTTCCCTACCTACGGGGTGATGCCACAGTCCAACGCCATGCTGGCGGGTGCTAAAGAAGGAGGATTGGCATTGCCAGGTTGTACCTTTGGTTTCGACCGACTGCTGCACGGTGAGCAGTACACCGAGATCAAGCGTCCATTACCGCCACATGCCAAATTGAAGCACACCTTCAAGCTTAAGACGGCACTGGACAAAGCGCCAAACGCTGTACTGACGTTCGCTATTTCCTCCACTGACGAGAGCGGCGAAGAGGTCATCTACAACGAAATGACCGCCTTCGTGAAAGGGGCGGGTGGATGGGGCGGTGACCGTGGCTCGAGCACTGAACTTAACGTACCGCCGGCACGGGAGCCGGATGCTGTCATTGAAGAAAAGACCGACGTTAACCAGACACTGCTCTATCGCCTTTCTGGTGACTGGAATCCATTACACGCCGACCCTGACTTTGCCCAGGCATTTGGTTTTGACAAACCTATCCTGCATGGCCTGTGTACCTTCGGTTACTGCGGTCGTCATGTGGTCAAGGCGTTTGCCAACAACGACAGCCGCTATTTCAAAAGTATCAAGGTCCGCTTTGCCAAGAGCGTTTTTCCCGGCGACACCTTGGTCACCAAGATGTGGAAAGAAAGCCCTACTCGCATCATTTTCGAAACCAGCGTCAAAGAGCGCGACGAGGTGGTGATCAAGAATGCGGTGATTGAGCTGTACAGTGAAATCCCGGTGCCCAAGGCAAGTCGACAGCAGGCCGAGACTGCTGCACAGGCACACACTGCAGCCGCCCCTGTCGGAATGATTCCAACCATTGCATTTAGTGCTATCGGAGCCTACATAGCGGACAACCCCAGTGTTGTCGAAAAGGGGGGCGCGGTGGTGCAGGTCAATCTCTCCGATCCGGACAGCCAGTGGGTCTTGGACTTGAAGAACGGCAAGGGCTGTACCTATGCCGGTGTTGCCGAGAAGCCGGATGTCACCATGACTGCCAAGACCGCTGATTATATGGAGGTCTGCGAAGGCAAGGCAGATGCCCAGAAGCTGTTCTTTGCCGGCAAGTTGAAGTTGGCGGGCAACATGATGGCGGCCCAGAAGCTGGACTTCCTGCGCTCAATCGATCGCAAGTACTTTGATGAGGCTCTGGCCCGTGAGCCGGGCGCAGCCTCGACGGCCTCACCCGCACCGACGGCGGCGCCAGTGGTCGCGCAAAGCGGCGCTATTTTTGCTGCGCTCGCACAACGTCTGGCCAAGGATAACAAGGCCTCGGTTGGCTTGAGTGGTGTTGTCCAGTTCAACATCAGCGAGCCTGATGTGCAGTGGCTGGTGGACTTCGACCAATCCCCCGCATTGGTTCAGTCAGGCAAGGCCCAGGCCGCCAATGTCACCCTTGGCATCTCTGACGAAAATCTGGTTGCGCTGGTGAAAGGTGAGCGGTTGGTACGTGATCTTTACCAGCACGGTGAGTTGCGCGTGGAGGGTGATGTCTTGCTTGCCCACGGCCTGCAGTTCTTGAACAACTTGATCTGAAATCACGAGCCCGGTCTTAGCGAACGGGCTGCGGAATACTTCTTGAGGAATTCGACATGAGTCGTCGTGTGAATGTGATCGGCGTGGGTATGACCAAGTTCACCAAGCCTGGTGCCAGCCCTGAATACTACGAAATGGCCGCCGAAGCTGGCCGCCTGGCACTGCAAGATGCAGGCATTGCTTATCAGCAGATCGAGTCGGCCTATACAGGTTATGTTTATGGCGACTCCTGTTCCGGTCATCGCGCGGTATACGAGTTGGGCCTGACCGGGATCCCGGTGTTCAACGTCAACAGCAACTGCTCAACCGGCTCCAGCGCGCTCTATCTGGCACGCCAAGCTGTAGCCGGTGGCCTGGCCGAGTGTGTACTGGTGGTTGGCTTCGAGAAAATGGGCAAGGGTGCGCTGGGCAACAAATTCGATGACCGTGCTCCGCCAATGGGGCCTCAGGTCGAGATGATGGTGGATGTCCAGGGCATGAATGGCTCTCCACCTGCTGCCCAGATGTTTGGTGGTGCCGGCCGCGAATACCGTTGGCTGCATGGCACCAAGAAGGAGACCTTCGCGCAAATTGCCGTGAAGGCCCGCCAGCATGCCAGCCGAAATCCCTATGCATTGTTCGGTCAGGTGCTGTCGTTGGAGGAGGTCCTCGCTTCCGAAGAGGTCTTTGATCCACTGACCCGGTTCCAGTGCTGTCCGCCCACCTGCGGTGCAGGTGCTGCTGTGTTGTGTTCGGATGACTTCGCCAAAAAGCACGGCATCAAGAACCCGGTGTACATCGCCGCTCAAGCCATGGCTACTGACTTCGCCAGTTCCATCGACGAGAAGTCGATGATCAAGATGATTGGCTATGACATGACCAAGGATGCGGCCCGCCAGGTTTATGAGGATGCCGGCATTGGCCCGGCGGATGTTGATGTGGTTGAACTGCACGACTGCTTCACTGCCAACGAGTTGTTGACCTATGAAGGCCTTGGCTTGTGTCCTGAGGGTGGTGCAGAAAAGTTCATCTGGGATGCGGACAATACCTACGGTGGAAAGGTTGTCACCAACCCTTCCGGCGGATTGCTTTCCAAGGGCCACCCATTGGGGGCCACGGGGCTTGCACAGTGCACCGAACTGGTTTGGCAGTTGCGCGGTACTGCCGACAAGCGTCAAGTGGAAGGCGCCCGTACTGCCCTGCAGCATAATCTGGGGTTGGGCGGGAGTTGTGTGGTGACCATGTATCGGCGCGATTAAAACAAGCAGGCCAATCCTGGGGCGGGCACAACGCCGAGCTTTTTGTGCAGGTGTGCCGGGCGTCCATCGTGATCCTCATTTTTTGGAGCATGTTATGTCCGTCCAGCCACCAACTGCGCCGCCCCTGGTGCTTTTCAAGAGGATTGGTGCGATTGCCCTGATCACGCTTAATCGCCCGAAAGCACACAACGCGCTCAACGCCGAGCGGGTGGTCAAGTTGATCGCACCATGGGGGCGGCACAATGGTCGGACCTGGGCATGTACCTGCAAACGCTGATGTTATTGCTGCAAGAGCGTGGGGTCGATAGTTGTCCGCAAGAGGCTTGGTCGGTCTATCACCAGACGGTGCGTGATTTCTTGCGGACACCACCCGAGCGTATGCTTTTTTGTGGGATGGCCATCGGTTATGCCTGCCCGGATGCCGCGGTGAACCGGCTTGAGTCCGAGCGCCGCTCATTGGATCAGTTCGCCAGACTGTGGGGTTTTAGTGCCTGAGCACGTCGTCCGAGGACGCTGTGCTTTTTATTCTCGACTGACCAGGATGCGCTATGAAAACTGCCAACGAACCCGTTAACCCACTTCTCGCCGGTATACGTGTACTGGACCTGACACGTCTTTTACCAGGGCCTTTCTGCACGCTATACGTGGCGCCAGCTTGGCGCTGAAGTGATCAAGATAGCAGAGACTATGTTTTCCTGAGGTCCCCGGAAGAAGCCTTGCAGAACGAGCAGGTGCAGGCGTGTGAGCTCGTACAAACACTGAACGGTGCGCCCGTATTTGGGTTCCCCGTGCGTTTTAGCCATCCGCTCGTTCCTGCCCGGAAGGCTCCAGCACTGGGAGAGCATAACCTTGAGATTCTGAGTGAACTGATATCTGTGTCATGAATAAAACCTTTCGATAAGCTGTTTGTGACACGGTCTGCCCTGGAACCGTGAGCAACGGACTTGAACATCCCTACGCCGGGAGGCAACACTGTGAATATGGTCGCCCTACAACAACAAGAGACCTTGCTGCACCGTTTCCAACATTGGTCCAGAAAAACCCCGGACCGTTGTTACATGACCCAACCCATGCCGGATGGGCAGACGGTTGAGATAAGCTGGTCAGAGGCTTGGGATCAAGCCTGCCGTTTTGCTGCCTGGCTCAAATCCCAGAATTTACCGGCAGGCAGTTCGATCGGTTTATTGGGGCGTAACAGTGCGCACTGGATCCTGGCCGATGTGGGCATCTGGTTAGCGGGGCACGTCACAGTCCCTCTTTATCCGACGCTTGATGTGCAAAGCGCACGTTATGTGATCGAACACAGCGATATTCGCTTGATGGTCCTGGGCAAGCTCGACGGTCGCAATGATAACTGGTACCAGCTTGAGCAGGCATTGCCCGATGAACTGCCCAGGGTAGGGCTGCCGTTATCCCCTCCGATGGAGTGCCTGCAGTGGGAGGCACTTTTGCAAGCGCAGGCGCCATTGATTGATCCGGTGCTTCCCGCTCTCGATCAGTTGGCGACGATTGTCTATACCTCGGGCAGCACCGGCTTGCCGAAGGGTGTCATGCACAGTTTTGGCAGTATGATGGCCGGCAACCAAAGTATTGGTAAGTGCTTCAACTTCAGTAGTGAGGACCGAATGCTATCGTACCTCCCGCTGGCCCATGTGGCGGAGCGTGCTTTTCTCGAAGCCAGCTCTTTGTGCTTTGGCATATCGGTTTTTTTTGCACACGATCTGGGGACATTCCAGGCAGATCTCAAACGCGCCCGTCCGACCATCTTTTTTTCGGTCCCCCGTTTATGGGTCAAGTTTTATATGGGCGTACAAACAAAGCTGCCGCTAAGGTTGCAGCGTCTGTTGTTCAGCTTTGGATGGCTGACAGGGCGCGTCAAACGGATGATCCTTCAGGAGCTGGGACTGGATGCCGTGCGCGTAGCCTTTACCGGGTCGGCGCCACTGTCCATGGAGATCATTCAATGGTATCGCCAGTTGGGTCTCGAGCTGCTTGATGTCTATGGTATGTCGGAAAATTTTGGCACTTCACATATCAGCCGTCCTGCCGCGATGCGAGTCGGTTATGTGGGGTCGCCGGCGCCGGGTGTCGAGTGCCGATTGTCTGAAGATGGCGAAGTGCTGGTACGCAGTCCCGGACAGATGATGGGGTATTACAAATCTACTTTGAGCCCTGCCGAGACGATGAGCGAAGATGGCTACTTTCGTACGGGAGACCTAGGGGAGTTGGACGATCAGGGGCGGCTCAGGATAACCGGGCGTACCAAGGATCTGTTCAAGACCGCCAAGGGCAAGTATGTCGCTCCTGTGCCGATCGAGCAGCAACTGACGGCGCATGCCTTGATTGAAGACTGTTGCGTCTGTGGGGCGGGCATGCCGCAACCGATTGCGCTGATTGTGTTGGCAGAAGGAGTGAGAACCGAGGCGAGCAACAAGCAAACCCGGGCGGCGCTGGAGCTTGAGCTAAAAACCTTGCTGGCGAATGTGAACAAAGGGTTGTCCAGGGAGGTTGCCTTGCATTGTGTGGTGGTCATGCGTGAGGCCTGGACAGTTGAGAGTGGGCTGCTCACACCCACCATGAAGATCAAGCGCCATGCAATAGAACAGGCCTTCGCCGAGCATGCTGACCGATGGAGCCGCATGGACGGCGGGGTACTGTGGCAGTAAGTTGAGGTTCAGGGGACGGCTATGTATTGAACGCCCGGATGTTGCCGCTAGCTTGCCACTTATGGATCGCGAAAAGTGGCTTCCGGTCCTTCAGTACAGGCCGACTCATTGCGCACCCTGATCGTGCTTCTCTCAAGCATCCCTTCAAGCACAAGCCTGGCTGACGCCTGCTTCCCGTAATGAGCCGCCACATAGGCTTGCAGCAGATCGGTGAAGTCCTGGGCAATACCCGGCCCTTTGAGGGTCGCGACACGTTCACCGTCCATGTACACCGGCGCCGACGGGTTCTCCCCAGCGCCTGGCAGGGAAATACCGATGTTGGCCAACCGGCTTTCTCCGGGGCCGTTCACCACGCAGCCCATGACCGCCACGTGCATATGCTCGACACCGGGATACAGACCTTTCCAGACCGGGGTTTGCACCCGCAGAAACGCCTCGATCTGCTGCGCCAGTTCCTGGAAGAAACTGCTGGTGGTGCGGCCGCAGCCGGGGCAAGCGACGACGGAGGGGGTGAAAGCGCGCAGGCCCATGGTCTGCAGAATCTGTTGCGCAACCAGCACTTCGCGGTTGCGGTCGCCATTGGGCTCCGGGGTGAGGGAAATGCGCAAGGTATCGCCGATACCTTCCTGCAACAGCACCGCCAATGCGGTGGAGGAGGCGACGATGCCTTTGGAGCCCATGCCAGCCTCGGTCAACCCCAGGTGCAACGGAAACTCACAGCGCCCGGCCAGGTTGCGGTACACCGCGATCAAGTCCTGCACATGGCTGACCTTGGCTGACAACACAATGTGATCCGCCGGCAGGCCGACTTCGATAGCGCGGTAGGCGTTTTCCAATGCCGAGACCACCAAGGTCTCGCGCATGACTGCATCCGCGCTCAGCGGCTGGGAGAGCATTGCGTTGGTGTCCATCATGCGTGCGAGCAAGTCGGGATCAAGGCTGCCCCAGTTAACCCCGATCCGCACCGGTTTATCGTAGCGGCAGGCGATCTCGATCATGTTGCAAAACTGCTCGTCGCGTTTGGCGCCTTTGCCGACGTTGCCGGGGTTGATGCGGTACTTGCCCAATGCGTCGGCGCATTCAGGGTAGGCCGCAAGCAGGCGATGACCATTGAAGTGGAAGTCACCCACCAACGGCACATTGATGTTGCGTCGGTCCAGCAGTTCTCGAATGTTCGCGACCTGCGCGGCAGCGTCATGGCTGTTGACCGTGATCCGTACCATTTCGGCGCCGGCAAGCGCCAGGCTTTCGACCTGACGCGCTGTAGCCTGGGCATCGGCGGTGTCGGTATTGGTCATGGCTTGTACGACGATCGGATGATCGCTGCCCAGTGTCACCGGGCCGATGGTGACTTGCGTGGTGCGACGTCTGGGGATTGCACGGTTCATTGATTCGGCTCCTCTGAGTGCATGCTTTACTGGCGCGCAATCAACCCGGTGGGCAAGCGGAATTGCACATGTTCTTCTCGACCTGGCAGGGTCTCGATGTCCAGCGGTTCGATGCGCGCCAGGGCGGCGATGACATCGTCAATCATGGATTCCGGTGTCGAGGCTCCGGCAGTAAGCCCGACGGTTACCCCTTTGCCAAACCATTCGCTGCACACTCCGCTGCCATCGGCGATCAGGTAGCTGGGCTTGCCACGCTCGCCCGCGATATCACGCAAGGTCACGGAGTTGGAGCTTTTGACGCTGCCCACCACCAGGACCAGATCGGAACACAGGCTCAGCTCACGTACCGCCGTCTGACGATTTTGTACGGCATAACAGATGTCCCGGGTATCGGGCCCGACTATTTGCGGGTAGCGCTGCTTGAGTGCTTCGACTACCGCGCGTGTATCGTCGACGCTCAAGGTGGTTTGGGTGAGATAGGCCAATGGCGTGTGCTCGGGGAACGCCAGGGCCTGGACCTCTGACACGTTACGCACCACAACGACGGGGGCGGGTATCTGCCCCAATGTTCCAATGATTTCGGGGTGCCCGACTTCTCCAATCAGAATCACCTGATAACCCTTGGCGGCGTATTGACGGCCATGATTGTGCACCTTGGTCACCAGCGGGCAGGTGGCGTCCAGCACCCGTAACTGCCGCTCACGGGCCTCGCTCTCCACGTCAGAGGCCACGCCATGGGCACTGAAAATGGTCACTGCGTTTTCGGGCACTTCATCCAGCGTCTCGACAAACCGCGCACCTTTGCTACGCAGCGTCTGCACCACATGCTGGTTGTGTACGATCTCGTGACGCACATACACCGGCGCGCCGAACTGCTCCAGGGCCAGCTCAACCGTTTCGACGGCCCGGACGACCCCGGCGCAGAAGCCTCGGGGTTGGGCGAGGATGATTTTCATGGTGTACCTCTTGAATCAGTCGATTGAGGATCCACGGTGCAGGCTCGGTTGCCGTTGCCGCTCATGAGAAAAGCACTCGCGTCTTGGCGTAAGGGTAAGACGATGGAAAACAGCGTCCTCCTTTTTTGGGGTTGGATATCAACTTCGGTCTCAGGCCTTCAGCGCTCATCGTCAAGGCCAGCGCGACAGAGAACTGCACCATCTGCAGCCACGCCATATGGTACCCAAGGCAGTAATGCGGGCCGCCGCCAAACTGAACCGTTTCTATCGGCTTGATACTTTCCGGACGGTCCAGCCACCGGCTCGGCAAGAATTCGTCGGGGTTGGCGTAAACATCGGTGTGTTTCGATAACAAGGCGATGGGGACGATAAAGTCGGTGCCCGCCGCGAGTGTTCTGCCGCCCAATGAAAGATCAACCAGTGCGCGCCGGAACGTCAGGGGCGTTGAGGGGTGAAGGCGCAGGGTTTCACGGAAAAAGGCGGTGGCGAAAGGAAACTGTGCAAGGTCCTTGGGACTTTTTGGGATCACCCCGACGGCGTTGGCTTCTTCGCATAATGTGGCCCAGTGTTGAGGGTGCTGGGCCAGCTTTATCAGGATCTGCGACAGGGTTGCCGCTACATTATCGTGGGCGGCCAGTATCAAGAACCTGAGGTTATCCAGCAGTTGGGTATCGTTCAATGAACCCTCGGTCTGGTCGAACGCGTGAACAATGGAAGCCAAAAGCCCCACCGTATCAGGGCGTTCACGAGCAGAACGCACAAGCGCGGTCAATCTGTTATCAATCCAGGCTTGGGCGGACTGCCCACGATCAAACGGTGTGCCGGGGATGCCGATGGGAAGGGCTGAGTACAGAAAGTACTTTCGATAGGCCTTGTTCCAAGCGGGTATTTCACTGTCTTCAATACCAAACATTTGAAACGCCAACGCCAGGGACAAGTCGCGGGCTTGTGGCACCACACAGATCTCTTTATGGGCTCTCCATTCTTTCATTCGTACGCTGATTAAGGTCGCGAACAGCTCTGCGACACCCGTTGCGGTCAAGCCGCGAGGCAGGAACGACTCATTGGTTCGCGAGCGCATATGCCGGTGAGTATCGCCATCCAGCATGACCATGGCTTGTCCGAATGCAGGGGCAAGCTCAGTCAGGAAGGCGGATGAAGTGTTCTTGTTCTTGAGCAGTTCGAAAGCATCAGGATGATTGCAGACGAGCAAGCGGCCGATGGAACCGAACTCAATCCAAAAGTGAGAACCACAGGTACGCCCGGCATACTCGAACAGACGGCCAAGGTTAAATACCATGGCGGGTAAATGACCGAGAAACGGAAATGCACCCGGTAAAACGGGAATACCTTCGTGCTCGCGCAGTGTTCTGTTTAATGGGTTGATCAGCATCTTGTTCACCCCTGTCCGTGGATGTGGCAATTGCTTGGGTTCCGTACCTGGCGGGGACTAGGCGTGAGCCGGCTCGTATTGCCACCACCAGGAGATGGAAGGAATATCGACCGTTCCCCAGCAATCATCCGGAAAGGTTTCGGTCAGTTTTCCTCCCTGATAAGCCACTTGACCATCAACGCCATTCAAATAGCGGTATCTGGGGTTTTCACTGATCCATTCCAGCCCCCCACGCCAATAGCAATCAAGGCTTTCGATATAGGCTGCAACTTCCGGGGATGCATTTCTTAGTACCGATGCTCTCAAGCGCATGTACAAGCCGGCGGTCTTGTCGCGCAGGCTAAAAGCCTGTGCCATTGCTTGTTCATGTGTCACACCATGGCGTTGTTGGATCAGCGAGACAATGTTGTGCTGCCGGTCTTCGGGCTCTCTTGCCAGCTCCTTACCGTATGAAAAGAAATCACTTTCCCAGACAATCATCATGCCGGCCATTTCAGTCAGAGCACAGAGGCGTCTGTCCTCCATTTTTAACTGACTGATATCGACCAACGTGCTGATATGTCCTAGCGTCGGGAAGACCAGACCACCGCCCGAACTGAGACGCAGGAGTACGCAATCACTCATGGTGGGCTGTGGGTTAACCAGCTTGCCCACTTCGACCATGAAGTAACCCCGTTGAGTGTTTACGAAGCGGGCGGTATGCAAGGGAGTCGTGTATTTATCCAGCCGTAGGCGTATATCGCGCAATGCCATGGCGAATTTGCTTTCAGGGTAGGCGGGAATCTCGGGGGACTCGATTGAGCGCTGCATTTGCAACATGGCAGTAATGGACTGTGCCGGGTTTTCACTCATTTCACCTTCGTCACAGTACTCGTCATCAAATGAAAAGGCCCAAACGATATAGTCCGACATTATTTGCGCTACGTCGGCGTTCGCGGCAAAGGGATACATCAACGCCCCCAATCGACCGCAGCCAATACTTGCCAGACGTTCGCGATGTTTTTCGTCACTGTAAAGCCGCCATTTATCCATCCACGCGACAGTGCCCGCCTCAAGCGTTTCTACGTGTGGGTAAATTCTATATGGCAGCGGGCAACTTATTTCGGGGAGTGTAAGAGCGGTCATATAACCTCCATGCACTTTTACTAGGTCATCGATTAGCCTTTACTGATTGGTGTTCAGCGGATCGTATTTCCACCACCATTTCAACGTATCAATCTCAATGGGTTTCGTGTTGTTAAACGTTTCCAGCCTCAGTGGCTCCGTCAACTGACCCCCTACAAAAGCGCCCTCGTCCGTATTGCCGCTCATTGATTTATAGCGTCGTGTGTTTTGTGACCAGACCGTGGCGCCGACGTAGTAGCGAATGACGGATTCGATATAGGCTTTCACACCCTCGCTGGCGTCTTTCTCCACGTCCGCCTTCAGACGCAGGAACAACCCCAACAACCGCAGGCGCATATCCAGGTACTCTTCGATAGCGGCATCAAAACTGCATTGGCGTTCACGGATCAGCACGCGGATCAGGTTGTGTTCTTTATAATTCGAGCCGCGTGTCATTTCCTTCAGGTAGGCATGGGGTTCGGTTTCCCAGGCCATCAAGTGAGCCAGCATTTCGAACAGGGCGCGTATACGACGAACCTCGTGGTCTCGCTGGGGAATATCAACGTTGGCAATCACATGCCCCAGCGTCGGGAATGACCAAGCACCACCGCTGGTGACTCGCATGGAGACGTAGTCGTTAACCGACGGTACTGGATTAATGGCTTTCCACATCTCCGCCATCATGTAGATACGCATGGACTCAACAAAGCGCCCGGTTTGTTCGGGTTTCGCATATTTATCAAGGCGTATACGCAAATCTCGCGCCGCCAGGGCGTAGCGATCTTGCGAAAGTGCATACTCCGGCGACTCGAACTGACGCCAGATTTCTGCTGATGCCTGAATGAACTTGTCCGGTTGGCTGGAGATATCGCCTTCATCACAGTATTCGTCGTCGTAGGCAAAGGCCCACATGCAAAAGTCGATGCCGACTTGCAGTAGCTCATCACTGCCAACGGGATACATCATCGAACCTAACCAACTGCAGTGGATATTGGCCAGGCGCTCACGTTGCTCTGCATTCTGGTACAACTCAAAGCGGTCCGCATAAGCACGGGTGGCCTGTTCAAACGGGCTATTGTCGTAAATATCCAAGTCCAGATAAGGGCTGGTGTTTCCCGGCATAAAACTGGAGTGAATAGCAAACGGGAACGGCTGGGGCAGCGGCGGTAACTTGATGGTCATGACTTTTCCCTTTGCGGATAAAATTGAGTAGTCCAACGACGGTAAATGGCCATGTTGGATTCATCCTTGACAAGTTTTGGGGCGCTCAGGAAGCGCCGGTTACTCCACACCGCAAAGTCTTCTTTAACCGTTTTTACGAACCAGCGATGAATGAAAAACAGCGGTAACGCATAGGTGATACGACGCAGTGGTTGCGGCAGCATTTTGATGCGCTCCAAGCGGATGGTATCGATCATGCGGAACGTCCAACCCAACGGGATCGTTTGGGTGCCCAACGCTTGGGTTCTTGCCACCAGGCCCAAGCGCTCAAACGAGGCTTCGCCCACGGCATACCCGATGCCGTAACAGGTCATCCGCATCGTGACGACCTGGCCGAAGACTTTTGCCCGCATGGTGTAAACCATCTCGTGACCGTTTTCCTGATGGTCTGTGGTGACCTCCTGAAGCCCATGCAGATAGGCAAAATGGGAGGGGTCTGCACTGTTTTCCGTCATGTCCTGAGACAGTCCCTGCAATTGGAACGTCTCATACCGCTCTTGAGAAAACCCGGCACAGTCCAGTTCAGGTACCTCCCAATAGGGGGGGAGATTGTCTTCATGCCGCCAGACAAAGATGGCCCCATCAACCTCTTTGAAATAGCGCTGCGTCAATGAAGCAGCGGGGGGCTTCTGGCCGTTCCCCGTTCTGATGCAGTGCCCTTGCGGGTTGAAGGTAAGGCCATGGAACGGACACACGAGATCTTCGCCGACGACCTTGCTGCCATGGCCCAAATGGGCGCCCAGGTGTGGACAGTACGGGTCAATGGCGCGTGCCAGTCCCGATACCGTGCGGTAAAGCACCAGCTCTTGTCCCATAAAGGGCACCCGCATGACCTGGCCGGGCCCCAACTCATGGCTGAGGCACGCCACGAACCATCCATTGGGATAAGGTAATGCGACCTGCGCGACGCCTGTCGCACTGCGTTTATGGTCGAGGTTTTTCAGGACCGCAATCAAAGCCTCTTCTTTCTGCTCAGAAATGGGAGATGCGCTCATGATCTGCTCCTTGACTAAGCCGGTTTTTTGACGATCACGCTGTACGTCGACACCTTGTTCTTGAGCAGCGCCACCGACCAGTTCTCAGCCAGCACCCGCAGTTCCTCCAATGCACCCGTCACACCATGGGGGAATAGTTCTTTATTCTCGATATTGGCTTTTGAATCCATCAACCAGCGCGCCACGTCGATATTGGAGGGCAGTACGCGCATGTCATGGGTGGTGAAACCGCTCTGTTCCAGCACGTCGCGAAAGTACGTGGGCGCCTTGCGGTGTTTGCAGGCGAGGCGGTCGACGTCGTCCTGAGTGTCCGAGGTATAAACCTCAGGCTCGGTGTTGTAGAGGTTGTCTGAAATGATCACCACGCCACCTTCACGCACGCGAGGGAGTAGGGCACGCATGGTGCTTTCATAGAGTTCATTGGGGAAGTGAGAGATCACCCCGCGAATGATCACCAGGTCATAAGGCTCATCGGCGTCGGGCAGCAGCTCGACATCCTTGGCGTTGCACAAGTACAGGTTGATGCGATCGGACAGGCCCTGTTCCTTGTGGAAGTTGGCGCAAAACTCCAACTGGCGCCGGCTGACGTTCACGCCGTCCAGGCGTTGGCACTCCGGGAAGCGCTCGGCGAGGTATTTGAGGATGTAGCCCCAGCCGCAGCCAATATCGAGAATGCGCTTGATCGGCGCACGATTGGGCTCTTCCAGGCCGGCCAGTTTCAGCTGTCTTTCGAAATAGCGGATGCCGGATTCGTCCAGGCTGATGGGGGGCGTCGAGCGTGGATCGTCGTAAACGCCGAACTGGAAGAGGATGTAGTCGCCGATCGCTTTGCGCCAATCTTCTGGGCTGTCGCCGTAGGTGTACACGACCTTTTCCTGATAGTTATCGACACTGGAGCCTTGAATGATCTGATAGGGCAGGTTTTCCCCTGCTGGGTTGTACTGTTGGGCTGGGGTGCTCATGGCGTTCTCCTTGTGAGTATTCACTTTATGCTCGGGCTCGTAACACATCGGTTTGTGAGGCGGATTCATTCAGCAGTACCTCCAGGCCTTGTCGCGCCAGGAGTGCCTGTATTGAACGGGTGATGCCAGTGGCATCGAGGCCGCAGGCACCCAGTAGTTTTTCGGGTGCGCCGTGTTCGATGAACTCATCGGTAAAACCCAGCTGCAGCATTGGACGCGACAGCCCAGCGGTGGTCAGGTGCTCCAGGCACGCAGAGCCGACACCGCCCATCACGCAACCTTCCTCAATGGTCACCAGCAGGTCGTGGGTGCGGGCCAGTTCTTCGATCAAAGTGCCATCCAGCGGTTTGACGAAGCGCATGTTGGCTACCGTCGCGTCGAGTGTTTCGCCTGATTCCAGGGCGGGTAATACCATCGAGCCAAAGGCCAGGATGGCAACGCGATATCCAGCAGGCAGGCTTGAGGTACGTCGTACTTCGCCTCTGCCAATCGGTAGGGGTGTCAGCGCAGATAGCGCGATGGCTGAGTTGCCTTTTCCGCGTGGATAACGCACGGCGGTTGGTCCGTCCTGGAGCAGCGCGGTATGCAGCATCTGGCGGCATTCGTTTTCATCGGCCGGGGCCATGATCGTCAGGTTGGGCACGCAGCGCAGATAGGCGATATCAAAGGCGCCGTTATGGGTGGCGCCGTCCGCGCCGACGATGCCGGCCCGGTCGATGGCGAACACCACCGGCAGGTTTTGAATGGCGATGTCGTGAATCAGTTGGTCATAGGCGCGTTGCAGGAAGGTCGAGTAGATGGCGACCACCGGCTTCAGGCCTTCGGCTGCGAGCCCGGCGGCGAAGGTCAGGGCGTGTTGCTCGGCGATGCCGACATCGAAGTAGCGATCCGGGAAGCGTCGCTCAAACTCAACCAGCCCCGAACCTTCACGCATGGCGGGGGTGATAGCGACGACACGCGGATCGTTTTCCGCCTCATCGCACAGCCACTGGCCAAAGATCTGTGTGTAGGTGGGTTTGCCAGGCGCGGCGGGAAGAATGCCTTGAACCGGTTCGAACTTTCCTGGGCCGTGATAGAGCACAGGGTCAGTGGCAGCCGGTGAGTAGCCGTGGCCCTTTTCAGTGACGATGTGCAGCAGTTGCGGCCCTCGCAGGTTGCGCATGGCTAGCAGGGCGGGAACCAACGCGTTCAGATCATGACCGTTGATGGGGCCGGAATAGTTGAACCCCAATGTTTCGAACAACGATGCCGAGGCAACGAGCTCTTTGAGTTCGCCCAAGTGATAACGCAGCGCCCCGACGGCGGGTGAGATCGACATGTCGTTGTCATTAAGGATTACCAGCAGCGGCAAGTTCTTATGCAACCCTGCATTGTTCATCGCTTCGAACGCCATGCCGCCCGACAGTGCGCCGTCTCCGATCACGGCAATGCAGTGACGATGCTCACCTTTGAGCTGGGCGGCTACAGCCATGCCCAATGCTGCTGAAATCGAGGTGCTGGAATGCGCGGTGCCGAAGGCGTCATAGCGCGATTCGCTGCGCCGTGGAAATCCGGAAATACCGCCCAGTTGACGAATGCTCGCCATGGCTTCCCGGCGCCCGGTGAGGATTTTATGGGCATAAGCCTGATGCCCCACATCCCACACAATCCGGTCCATGGGCGTGTCGAACACGTAATGCAAGGCAATGCTCAATTCAACGGTGCCAAGATTCGCCGAGAGGTGACCACCGGTGTGTGAAACGCTATGGAGTATGAAGGCCCGCAGTTCGTCTGCCAGAGGCGCAAGCGCAGCAGGGTGCAAGGCTCGCAGATCAACCGGATTGTCGATGGTATTGAGTAACTCGAACATGCTGGGCTCCTTGTCTGAATCCCGAGAGTGGCGGGTCTCAGTGCGTGCGCTTGATAACCAGGTCTGCCAGGTCGTGCAACCGGACCGCCCTGGCGCCCATGGGCGCCAGTGACTGATGAGCCTGTTCAACCAGTTGCCGCGCCAGTTGCAGGGCGGGCGCCAGTCCCATGATCGAGACGTAGGTAGCTTTATGGTCGCGCGCATCCTTGCCGGTGGTTTTGCCCAGGGTGGCGGTGTCCATGGTGGCGTCAAGGATGTCGTCTACGACCTGGAAGGCCAGGCCGACGGCGGCGCTGTAGCGGTCAAGCATCTGAAGATCGAATGCTGGGTTTTCAGCGCACAGCACGCCCATGCGCACGGAGGCCTGGATCAATGTGAATCGCCCCGGATTTCGTAGACACCTCTTTGCCTTAAACTGAGGCCAATCAGGAGGTGCCATGAGCAACCCACGTTATCCCGAAGAATTCAAAATCCAAGCGGTCAATCAAGTTAACCGCAGCTACTCGACCGCAATTGCTACCGTTAGCAGACTGGTTCCCGGAATTACCGTTGACGTAAGATAAGTGCTTCGGATTAAGGAGAGTGATGGATGAACGCTACGCCCCCCCAACCATTCTCTCTGGCTCTGCGCTCCTATTCTGGTCAGGTCGAGCTTCACGAACACGACTTTCATCAAATAGTCCTGCCCCAGTCCGGTTGTATGGAGATTGAGGTCGATGGACGTGGCGGCAAGGTCGATGCGAGCCAGGGCGTGGTGATCGCCTCCGGGGTCCGGCATACATTCCTGGCCAATACCCATAACAGTTTCCTGGTGCTGGACGTATTGACTCAGCGTGCCGATGGACACAAAAGCACCGTACAGTTACTTGACTCTCTCGATGACAAACGCTTTTTTGCGGTCAGGCCCGATATCCGTCATTTGCTCGATTACGCAAGCAGTAATGGACCACGGTTGATCAGTTCGCCCACGATGGCTGAGTCATGGAGCCGGTTGCTGCTGGGTTCTTTATTGCAGCCAGAGGTTGCACCGAACGATCCCGGGCAGTTTATCCTCGCCAGGGCATTGGCCTACATCGAACAGCACCTGAGTACGCCCATGACAGTGCATGACATTGCCCGTAACGCTGGCACCAGCGAGCGGCGCTTGTATGCCCTGTTCGGGCGGCACCTGAAAATCACCCCGTTTACCCATATAGCGACCTTGCGCCTCAATCTGGCCATCGACCTGTTGCACCAGACCGCTCTGTCGATCACTGATATTGCGCATCGCGCCGGTTACGCCGACCAGAGTGCACTGAGCCATGCCCTGAAGAGAGCCCGCAACCTGACCCCTGCCTCGGTGCGCAAGCAAGCGCGCGACCACTAAAAGCAGCAGACTTGAACAATTTTTTAGCGGGCTCGATCAATACGTCCTCGTACAACCTATCTATTGTCCCCGTATCAGGATTATCCGCAGACGGGCTTGTATGAACACGACTAACGCATCCATCACCATCACCAAAGGCGCCGTAGGTGCCACTCTGATTGGCGTGATTGCGGTGTTCCTGTGGGCGTGCCTGGCGCTACTGACCACCTTGACCGCCGGAATCCCGGCCTTTCAGTTGCTGGCATCGAGTTTCGCCGTCGCGTTCGTGGCCAGTCTCTGCACGCTCGGCTTGCGTGGCGCTGGGGGGTTCAGCAGTTGGCGACAGCCCTGGTATGTATGGGCAACGGGGTTCGCCGGCATCTTTATCTACCACTCGTTGTATTTCTTTGCCCTGAAGACCGCACCGGCGGCTGAGGCCAGCCTGATTGCCTACCTGTGGCCGCTATTGATCGTCCTGCTCTCAGGGTTCTCTACTGGCGAGTCGCTGCGCAAGCGCCAACTGTTGGGAGCCTTGCTCGGCCTGGCGGGGACAGCCTTCATCATGCAACAGCGTGCACAGGGTGAAAGCGTCGGCATGCCGCTTATCGGTTACGCCGCAGCCTTTGCCTGCGCGTGGGTCTGGTCGATCTATTCGGTGGTCAACCGGCGTTTCAGTAATGTCCCAAGCAGTATCATCGGTGGCATTTGCGGCCTGATCGCAGTGGCTGGGCTGCTCTGCCACCTGGCTTTTGAAACCACGGTGCGGCCGGACGCCGGCCAATGGGCAGCAATCATCGCCCTGGGGCTGGGCCCAGTGGGTCTGGCCTTCTTCGCCTGGGATCACGCGACCAAACACGGAAACCTAGCGATGCTTGGCGCCTTGTCTTACCTGGCGCCGCTGTTCTCCACCCTGCTGCTTATTGCCGTGGGGCAAAGCGATGCCAAGCCGATCCTGATAATTCCCGCAGT
>NZ_CVTS01000051.1:0-250879 GCF_900004755.1 Pseudomonas sp. 25 R 14
TTAGCGAGGCTGCGATGGCGGCGGTACAGGCGCTAGAGATGTATTGCCTGATCCACCGCCATCGCAGCCTCGCCAGGGCTCGACAGCTCCCACATTTGATCCATGTCGCGGCCAAAATCCCGGACCTGCCACCCATCCCTGTGGGAGCTGTCGAGCTTTAGCGAGGCTGCGATGGCGGCGGCACAGGCGCTAGAGAAGTATTGCCTGATCCACCGTCATCGCAGCCTCGCCGGGGCTCGACAGCTCCCACACTTGATTTCTGTCGATGCCAAAACTCGGGCACACCGCCGATCCCCTGTATCTGGACCCACAGGGTTTGCGTTTCGTTTGTCAGGCCCTATACCCGTCAATCCCGTTTCGTGCGATCTTCACGGCATTCGCCCTGGAGTCGCCTGGATGCTGCCTTTTATCTCCGATCACCCGATGTTGTGCGCCCTGGCGCTGATCCTTATCGATATCGTCGTCTGGCGTCTGTTTTCTGCCAGCTCCGGCAATTGGAAACTGGTCGCCCGCCTGGTGATCTTTGCCACCTACAGCGCGGTGCTGTTCAACGACGGCATGAACCCGATGCAAATCGCGCCTTATGCCGACAACACCCCCTTGCACATGGCCGCCACCGCCTTGCAGATTGGCTGGTGGTTGTTTGCCGCCCGCACCCTGACGGTGTTGCTCGGTGCGTTGATGATGCAGCGAGTCGGCCACACCGGACGGTTGCTGCAAGACCTGATGGGCGCGGTGATTTTCCTGATCGCGATCATCGCCGCCATGGCTTACGTGCTGGACCTGCCGGTCAAGGGCGTGCTGGCGACTTCCGGCGCGGTGGCGATCATCGTCGGCCTGGCGCTGCAAAGTACCTTGAGCGATGTGTTTTCCGGGATCGTGCTCAACACCACCAAGCCCTATCAACTCGATGACTGGATTTCCATCGACGGCACCGAAGGCCGGGTCACCGACATCGACTGGCGCGCCACGCGCCTGCAAACCTCCCAGGGCAGCATGGCGGTCATCCCCAATTCGCTGGCGGCCAAGGCCAAGATCATCAACTTTTCGCGCCCGGCGGACATGTTCGGCCTGGCAGTGAGCCTGCAAGTCAGCCCGCATGCGCGCCCGCAAACGGTGCTCGAAGCCCTGGAGCGCGCCATGCAAGGTTGCCGGCAATTGCTGGCCAAACCGGCGCCGAGCGTGGCTTTCAAGACGTCCACTGGCGGTGGCGTGGAGTATGAAATCAGCGGCTTTGTGCCGGCCATGGGCCTCAAACGCGAGGTGCGCAACCAGCTTTACGACCTGGCCTACCGGCATTTGCAGGCGGCTGGCGTGAGTTTGCTATCGAGTGCCGAAAGCCCGACCTCGCCGACCACGTCGCCAGCGCGGGCATTGCTGGAAAGCTCAAATATCTTCTCCACCCTGCGCCAGGAAGAGAAGGAAACCTTCAGTCAGAACATGACGGCGCAAACCTTCCGTGCAGGCGACATGATCCTGCCGGCAGGGGAGGCCAGCGATCACCTGTTCATCATCGAGTCCGGGGTGGTTTCGGTGATGCTGGCCAAGGCCGGGCACACGTTCGAAGCCGGGCGCATGGGGCCGGGGGAAGTGATCGGCGAGGCCGGGATCCTCGGTGAGCAGGGCGTACCGGCGGATTTTGTGGCCAAGACCTATTGCACCCTCTACCGCATCGAAAAGGAATACCTCAAGCCGTGCCTGGACGCGCGCCACGATATCAGTGAAGCCATGCAGAACCTCCTGGATTTCCGCCTGCACGCCGCTCAGCACCTGACCCAGGACGCGCCGATCGTGCCGGTGAAAAAGGGCTTCTTGCATTGGCTGCGCAACCGGGTCTGAACGGTCTGGCATTGGCTACCTGTTCTTCGCCCGGATTGGCTATTTGTCCGCCGCAGTGGGGTGATTAAGCTAGGCACCAATCCCCACTGTCCTGGAGTTACACCATGTCTGCCCGTATCGATTTCTACACCGCTTCCCCAGACGCGATGAAAGCCATGCTCGCCCTGGAAGCGGCCGTCGGTAAACTGTCCATCGAACTGCCCCTGCTGGAACTGGTACGCCTGCGCGTGTCGCAGATCAACGGCTGCGCGTTCTGCCTGGATATGCACACCGCCGATGCACGCAAGGGCGGCGAGACTGAGCGTCGTCTGTACACCGTGTCGGCCTGGCGCGAAACGCCATTTTTCACCCCGCGCGAACGTGCCGCCCTGGCCTGGGCCGAAAGCCTGACCCTGATCAGCCAGACCCACGCTTCGGATGAAGATTATGCGTTGCTCAATGCCGAGTTCAGCCCGGCTGAGCAGGTGGACCTGAGCGTGGCCATCGCCACCATCAACAGCTGGAACCGCCTGGCGGTGGGCTTTCGCAAGATGCCCAAGTAATCAGAAATTCACTGATGCACTCAAGCGCGCCGTCAACGGCGCGCCCTGGAATAGGTAGTCATCGCCCATATACTCGCCCGCGTCGCGCCAGTAGCGCTTGTCGAACAGGTTGTCGACGCTCAGGCGAAACACTGTTTCGTAGCCGTCGACCTTGGTGCTGTAGCGGCTGCCGATATTGACCACCGCATAATCCCCGACCTCCACATTGCCGGTGCGATTGGCGTTCTTGCTGGCGCTGTATTGCACGCCACCGAGAACGGCGAGGCCGTTGACCCACGGTAGGGCATAGTCGGCGTACACGCTGGCGCGCAGCTTGGGCACGTTGATCGTCTGGTGATCTTCGTATTGCGGCGTACCGCTGCCGTTCACCCGCGCGCGAATGGCTGCCACGCTGGTAGCGATCTGCAGGCGCTCGGTGGCCCAGCCGTTGGCCGACAGTTCCAGGCCGGTGTTTTTCTGCTGGCCTTGCTGCACATAGGTGAAGTCACCGGCGCTATCGGGCTTGGCGTATTGATAAGCCTGGCGGGTCTGGAACACGGCGGCGGCGAAGCTGATGCGGCGCCAGTCGTATTTGACCCCGGCTTCGAGTTGGCGCGAGACGGTCGGTGCGAGAGTTACATCAGGGTTTTTCGCGAACCAGGGAGCGGTTCCCCCCAGGGAAAGGCCCTTGCTGTAGCTGGTGTACAGCGAGATGTTTTCTATTGGTTTGTAGATTAATGACGCCTGGGGTAGGAACACATATTGTTGGGTGTGCCGCTCCTGGGCCCCATATTGATCGAAGGCTTTTTCATCCAGGCGTACTTCGCGACCGCCGAGAACGGTTTGCCACTGTTCGTTGAAGCGGATCCGGTCGGTGACGAACAGTGCGTATTGGCGGCTGTCGAGGTTGCGATGCCGGTCATTGAGCGGCACGTCGGTGGGCTTGAACGTCGGTGTGTCCGCATTGATATTGCCACTGCCGATGTATTCGTTGACCGACTTGCGCTTGTCGATCACCCGGCGAAAGGCGCTGGTGCCGAAGGTCAGCTCATGGCCTATGCCTGCGGTTGTGAACAGGCCGGTCATAGCCGCCTGAATTTCATCATTGCGCCGGGTGTCGTCGGGGCTGCGATAGTCGTAGACGTCGTAGTCACCCTCAGGGCTGAAAGTGTTCGCGTTGCACGTGCCGACGTAGTAGCACCCCCAGGCAAACGAGCTGTAATCATCAATCACCACCTTGCTACGCGCTGCGCTGATATTGCCTTTCCACTGGTCACTGAAGCGGTATTCGAACTTGCCGTTGAGGTTCAGCGAGTCGATGCCCACCTGCTTGGAACCACTCTGGTGGCCGAGCAGTTTTTTCGGTGATGCGTCATGGGGCACTTCGGTGCCGCCGAGCAACTGGTAACCGGGCACCGAGCGCTGTTGCTTGTCCTGGTATTCGGCATCCAGTTGCAGCACAGCGTCGGGGCTGATGTTCCAGTCGAACGCCAGGGACAGGAAATCGCGCTGGCCATTGGCATGTTCGACATAGGAGTTGAGGTCTTCATGGGCGACGTTGGCGCGCAGGCCGAACTGCTGCTCGCTGCCAAACCAGCCGCCGACATCGGTGGCGATATAGCCGCTGCCGCGATCATCGGTGGACACGGTGACCGAGCGCACGTCTTCCGGGCGCTTGGTCACGTAGTTGATCACGCCGCTGGGCTCGGAGATCCCGCTTTGCAGGCCCGCCAGGCCCTTGAGCAATTCCACCCGTTGCTTGTTTTCCAGGGCCACGTTCTGCTCGCCGGTGATGGTGCGCCCGTTGATCTTGTAGCTGCTGGCGGCATTCAGGGAAAACCCCCGCACCACGAAATTTTCGTAGTAGCCGATCGGCGCGTAGCTTTCACCCACCGAGGCGTCGTTGCGCAGCACTTCGCTGAGCAGGCGGGCTTGCTGGTCCTTGATCAGCGCGGCGTTGATCACGGTAATCGAAGCCGGGGTGTCGAGCAGCGGCGCGTCTTCGAAGCCGCCGACCGATGCGCTTTCACTGCGATAACCGGACTCATCCTGGCCCAGGATCTTCAGCGCCGGCAGTTCCAGCTCAGCCGCCAGGCTGTTGCCGATGCCGCCGCTGAGCAACAGGCCGAGGGCGAAACGTGAGGTGACGACGGGACGAAAACGCAAAACCATGGGGCAAGGCCTTAAAGCGCGGGCGGGGGCGCATAAGCTAGGCATAAGTGCGCGCCTTTACAAGCACTCGCCTTGGCCGAGAACATCGTTAACGATAACGCAGCGCTAAAAAGTAACCCGAGGTGCCTGTGGGATTTTCGTCGGACCGCCGCCCGCAGATAAGCTCGCTCCTTGATTTATCGGCCGTGCCTTGATACCTGTCAAAACCCGCCGTGACGCTTTGCCTCATGCTGCACGCCTGATTGTCATGGCTCACGGAGTTCCCCATGAACGCCCCCGCAACACCCGCTGTTTCCTTCAAATTGCCCATGGGCCTGGTCATTGCCGTGCTGGTGATGGTCGGCGTCTTGCTATTGCCGCTGCCGGCTGATTTACCGGTAGCCGGCCACCGGATGCTGGCGATCCTCGCGTTTGCGGTGGTGGTGTGGATCACCGAAGCGGTGTCCTATGAAGCCAGTGCGATCATGATCACTTCGCTGATGGCTTTTCTGCTGGGCACCGCACCGTCATTGCAGGACCCGACGCACCTGATCGGTTCCAGCCCGGCCATCAGCATGGCGCTCACCGGGTTTGCCAACCCGGCCCTGGCCCTGGTGGCCGGTGCGTTGTTTATTGCCGCCGCCATGACCCACACCGGCCTGGACCGGCGTATCGCTCTGGTGACCCTGACTCGGGTCGGTACCAGCACCCGCGGGATTCTGCTGGGGGCGATTGCAGTGACTATCCTGCTCAGCCTGGTGGTGCCCAGCGCCACCGCGCGCAGCGCCTGTGTGGTGCCGATCATGATGGGGGTGATTGCCGCGTTTGGCGTGGATAAACGCTCCAATATCGCCGCCGGGATCATGATTGTCGTCGCCCAGGGCACCAGCATCTGGAACGTCGGGATCCAGACCGCCGCCGCGCAGAACCTGTTGACCGTGGGTTTTATGGACAAAATGCTCGGCCAGCGTGTGTCATGGATCGACTGGCTGATCGCCGGGGCGCCGTGGGCCGTGATCATGTCGGCGGTGCTGCTGTTTCTGGTGCTCAAGTTGCTGCCACCGGAAAGCAATAGCATCCCGGGCGGCAAGGAAGCCGTTGCGCAATCTTTGGCCGATATCGGCCCGATGACCGGCCCGCAGAAGCGTTTGCTGACGGTCTCGATCCTGCTGTTGCTGGCCTGGGCCACTGAAGGGCGCCTGCACAGCTTCGACACCACCTCCACCACGTATGCCGGCCTGGTGCTCCTGCTGATGCCGGGGATCGGGGTGATGACCTGGAAGGATGTGCAGTCGCGCATTCCGTGGGGCACGGTGATTGTGTTCGGGGTGGGCATCAGCCTTGGCACGGCCCTGCTGACCACCCAGGCCGGGCAATGGCTGGGCGCGCAGGTGGTGGGGCATACCGGCCTGGATCAACTGGGCCCGCTGGGGGTGTTTGCGATCCTTGGTGCGTTCCTGATCGTGATCCACCTGGGCTTTGCCAGCGCCACTGCGCTGACCTCGGCCTTGCTGCCGATCCTGATTGCCGTACTGCAAACCCTGCCGGGGGATTTCAGCCGGTTGGGCATGACCATGCTGCTGGGGTTTGTGGTCAGCTATGGCTTTATCCTGCCAATCAACGCGCCGCAGAACATGGTGTGCCTGGGCACCGGCACCTTTACCGCCCGCCAGTTTGCCAAGGTGGGCCTGCTGGTGACCTTGATCGGTTACCTGCTGATGCTGGTCTTTGCAGCCACCTACTGGAGCTGGCTGGGCTGGATCTGATGATCCTTGTGTAGGAGCCGGCTTGCCGGCTCCTACACAAGGATTGTGCTTTCGACATGACAAGATGAACTTAGCTCAGGTCTACTACGCTCTGAGTCATGGTTTTACCGGCCTTGTGCGTCGGTCATCAAGGTCAGGCAATGGATAAATACACCCCGCACACCTGGCAACCCCACGAGCGCCCGAGCTTGCCGGGGTCGCCGTCGACACCCCATCACCCTACGCTCAAACGCTGGGCCTTTGCCCTGGTCGGCATACTGGTGGCGATCACCGGCGGCCTGGGTAATGCGCTGGTGATCGCCAACCTGCCGTATCTGCAAGGCGCGTTGGGCGCGACCACCGCTGAAATGGCCTGGCTGCCTGCGGCCTATGTGATGACCAACGTTTCGATGAACCTGCTGCTGGTGAAGTTTCGCCAACAGTTCGGCTTGCGCGCGTTTACCGAAGTGTTCCTGGTGCTGTATGCGCTGGTGACCTTTGGCCACTTGTTCGTCAACGACCTCAGCTCGGCGATTGCCGTGCGGGCCGCCCACGGCATGGTCGGTGCGGCGCTCAGTTCCCTGGGCTTGTACTACATGGTGCAGGCGTTCCCCGCGAAGTGGCGGCTCAAGGCCCTGGTGCTGGGCCTGGGCACGGCGCAACTGGCCTTGCCGCTGGCGCGGCTGTTCTCCGAAGACTTGCTGCAAATTGCCGAATGGCGTGGCCTGTATCTGTTTGAATTGGGCATGGCACTGACCTGCCTGGGCTGCGTATTCATGCTCAAGTTGCCGCCGGGCGACCGTTTCAAAACCTTTGAAAAGCTCGACTTCCTGACCTTCGGCCTGCTCGCCTCGGGCGTGGCGTTGCTCTGCGCGGTGCTGTCACTGGGGCGCATCGACTGGTGGCTGGAAGCGCCGTGGATCGGGGTCGCCTCGGCCTGTTCGCTGGTGCTGATCATGGCCGGATTGGCCATCGAACATAACCGCGCCAACCCGTTGCTGATGACCCGTTGGCTGGGCGGCGGGGTGATGATTCGCCTGGCCCTGGCGGTGATCCTGATCCGTATGGTGCTGTCCGAACAGTCCACCGGCGCAGTGGGCTTCTTGCAGGCGCTGAACATGAGCAGCGAGCAGATGCGCACCTTGTACCTGGTGATGCTGCTGGGAGCGATCAGCGGCCTGGTGATCAGCGCCTTGACCATCAACCCGGCCCACTTGCTGATGCCGCTGGTGATTTCCCTGGCCCTGATGGCCACAGGCTCCGTGATGGACAGCTTTTCCAGCAACCTGACCCGGCCGCAGAACATGTACTTGAGTCAGTTCCTGCTGGGGTTTGGCGGCACGTTTTTCCTCGGGCCGACCATGGTGCTGGGCATGCGCAATGTGCTGACCAATCCGCGCAACCTGGTGAGTTTTTCGGTGCTGTTCGGTATTTGCCAGAACCTTGGCGGGCTGCTGGGGGCAGCGTTGCTCGGCACGTTCCAGATCGTGCGCGAGAAGTTTCACTCCAGCATGATTGTCGAACACCTGACGCTGCTGGATCCGCGCGTGGCCGCCCGCGTGCAGAGCGGCGGCTCGGCCTATGGCTCGGTGATTGCCGACCCTGAACTGCGCAACCTGATGGGCATCCGCAGCCTGGCCACGGCGGCCACCCGCGAAGCCAATGTGATGGCCTATAACGACGTGTTCATGCTGATCGCGATCATCGCGATCCTGACCATGTTGTGGATCTTTACCCGCAGCCTGTGGCTGATGAGCACCACCCAGAAAGCTGCCGCCAGTGCAGCGCCTTCCGTTCAACCTAGCGGCGCACTTCCTTCATGACCGAACCTACGGCTACCACCACGACCACCAACGCCATTGCTTCCACCCCGGAAGGCACCACGCCACCCGGTGCCACGGTCACCGAACCGCGCTCGTTGGGTGTGCGCATCATCTCGTCCCTGGGCTTTGCCGCGATTGCTATCGTTGGCGTGTTGATCGTGTTGTACGCCTGGCAACTGCCACCGTTCAGCAGCGCGGTAGAAACCACGGAAAACGCCCTGGTGCGTGGCCAGGTGACGATCATCGGCCCGCAACTGAGTGGTTATGTATTCGAAGTGCCGGTGCAGGACTTCCAGCACGTCAAGACCGGGGATTTGCTGGTGCGCCTCGATGATCGCATCTACAAGCAGCGCCTGGACCAGGCCCTGGCGCAACTGGCGGTGCAGCAGGCGTCCCTGGCCAACGTGGTGCAGCAGCGTAATAGCGCCGAGGCGACCATCAAGCTACGCCAGGCCGCCTTGGCCGACAGCCAGGCCCAGGCGCGCAAAAGCACCGCCGACTTGCGGCGCAATGAAGAACTGATCAGCGATGGCTCGGTGTCGCGCCGTGAGTTGGACGTGACCCGCGCGGCCAACGCGCAGACGATTGCAGCCGTGGCCCAGGCCCAGGCCAGCCTGGAAATCGCTCGCCAGGATTTGCAGACGGTGATTGTCAATCGCGGCTCACTGGAAGCTGCTGTTGCCAGCGCTGATGCGGCCGTGGAGCTGGCGCGCATTGACCTGTCCAACACCCGCGTGCTGGCGCCACGGGATGGTCAATTGGGGCAGATCGGCGTGCGCCTGGGCGCCTACGTCAACTCCGGTGCGCAGTTGATGGCGCTGGTGCCGAACCAACTGTGGGTGATCGCCAATATGAAAGAAACCCAGATGGATCACGTGCAGGTGGGCCAACCGGTGACGTTTACCGTCGATGCCCTGAACCACCGCAAGTTTCATGGCACGGTCCAGCGCATCTCGCCGGCCACGGGCGCCGAGTTCAGCCTGTTGCAGGCGGACAACGCCACCGGCAACTTCGTCAAGATCGCACAGCGGGTGCCGGTGCGGATTACGGTGGACCCGGATCAGGAACAGAGCGAGCGCCTGCGACCGGGGTTGTCGGTGGTGGTCAGTATCGACACGGCGGGCCGCCTGAAAAACAGCCCGCCCTGATATTCAACGCACCCCTTGTAGGAGCGAGCTTGCTCGCGAAAAACTTAACGACAACGCGGTTACCCAGGCAACCCGCGTTATCGTTGACGACTTTCGCGAGCAAGCTCGCTCCTACAGCATCGGGGGCAGGGTGCCCAGCAGGGACACCGCCGCCACCGCGGCCACGCCCAGCAACCATTCGAGCTTCACACTGGCCTGCAATGGGCCCACTCGCTGCTGGCAATCCTTGATCCGCAGCCGGTTCAGCAACGCCAACCCCAACATCCCCGCGACCAGCAGCACCTTGATCAGCAGGATCAAGGCAAACCCACTGAACAGTGGGGTCGGCCATAATTCTCCGGTGAGTACGCGGATGTTGATCAGCCCGCTGATCAGCAGGCCGGCCACCAACACGTAACCGACACCGCTGAAGCGCCGAAGGATTGTCTCCAGCGGGTACAGCGCCGCGTGCCGCAGGATCAACACCAAGAGCAACAAACCACCGAGCCAGGCACCGACGCAAAGCAGGTGCACGATCTGGTTGAGGATCAGCAATTGCCCGCTGAGGCCACTGAGCATGGCGCCGTGCCCCACTGGGGCCAGGGTTGCAAGTAGCAGCGCGCTGAGAGGCAGGCGCAGGTGATTCCAGGGTGTCAACAGGCTCAGGACCAGCAACCCATTGAGCAGCAGGTGGACGCTCCAGACCTGGCCGAAGAAGGTCTTGCCCAGCACCAACTGCACCGTCGCCAGATCCAGCGTCGCCAGTTCACTGCCGGCCATGCTGGCACTGATCAACAGCAGCCAGCTCACGCCAGAGCCCAGGGCCAGCCAGGCCAGTAGCCTAGTGATGCGGGACAGTTGCCGGTCCAGGGCCGGCCTGGGGCTTGCGCCCAATAACCAGGGCCTGAAGGCACAGGCCCCGAACATCAGCAAAACCACCATAAAGTGCAGGAAACGACACAGCACCAGCAGGGTTGCCATGGGTTACTGGCCGACCTTGAAGCTGTAGCTGCCTGCGCTCTTGTGGGTATCGACGGAGATCGCGTGCCACTCCACTTTATAGGTGCCGGCGGCCAGCGGTGCGGCTGGGGTCACAACCAGGGTTTTCTTGTCGGCGTCTGGGGTTTCCAGGCCCTTGACCGCGACTTCGGTGCCGTCCTTGCTCAGGGAAACCTTGGTGAACGTGGCTTCGACGCCTTCGGAGAACACCAGGCGCAGGTCGGCGGGCGCGGCGACGGTACTGTTGGCGGCCGGCGTGGCGCTTTTCAGGTGGGCGTGGGCCAGGGCTGCCTGGGCGCCGAGCAGAGAGGCCAGCAGGGCGGCGATTGTCAGGGTGTTTTTGATCAACATTGTGCAATCCCAATCAATGAACAGGACGGGCAGTGTACGAAGTTTCAGCTCAGGCTGTCGCCCCGATCTAGAGCGGATGGTAGTCTTCGGGACATGTCGTGGTCAGGGAGCCCCCATGGGCAATCACAAGATCGGTATTCGTCGGGTCAACGTCGAAAAGATTCTGCTGGCGGCAGAAAAGGTTTTCGCTGAAAAAGGCTATGGCAGCACCGCCATGGCTGACATCGCCGAACAGGCGCAACTGCCACGCTCCAACCTGCATTACTACTTCAGCACCAAGAGCGAGCTATACAGCGCGGTGTTGTTCGACCTGCTGGAGGTGTGGAAGCAGGATGCGTTGTGCTTCGAGATGTTCGATGATCCGCGCGTGGTGCTCAGCAGTTACATTCGGGCGAAGATGCAGCATTCGCGCAGCCGTCCCTATGGTTCGAAAGTCTGGGCCAACGAAATCATCCACGGCGCACCAACCCTTGGCGAAGCGCTGGACGCGAGCCTGTATGACTGGGCCAAGATGAAGGAAGCGAAAATCCGCCAGTGGGTGGAAGACAAACGCATCCTGGCGGTGGAGCCGTCGAGCCTGCTGTACATGATCTGGGCTTCGACCCAGCACTATGCCGATTTTGACCATCAGGTGATGATCCTCAATGACCATCAGGCGCTGTCGGATATGCAATTCGAGCGGGCGGTGCAGACGGTGACCAGTGTGATTTTGCGGGGGATCGGGTTGGAGCCTTGACCTGTGTGGTGAGATTGATGGCCTCATCGCTGGCAAGCCAGCTCCTACAGGGGAATGCATTCCAAATGTAGGAGCCGGCTTACCGGCGATAGCGGTCTAAAGGTTTACACCGCCTCCCGGTAAGGATTTCGCGGATCCTGGGTCCAGTTCAAAAACGGCTTGCCCGTGTCCATCGGCACCATTTCGATGCAGTCCGCCACCGGGCAGGTGATCTGGCACAGGTTGCAGCCCACGCATTCATCATCGATCACTTCATATTTATGCGTGCCATCGGCCTGTTTCAAACTGGCAATTGCCTGGTGCGAAGTGTCCTCGCAGGCAATATGGCAGCGTCCGCAACCGATGCACGCCGCTTGGTCGATCTTGGCGATGACCTGGTAGTTGATGTCCAGGTATTTCCAGTCTGTGGTGTTGCCCACCGCGCGCCCGGAAAAATCCTGCAAGCTGCTGTAGCCCTGGCTGTCCATCCACCGCGACAAGCCATCCTTCATTTCCTCGACAATCCTAAAACCATGCAGCATCGCCGCCGTACACACCTGCACGGCACCGCAACCCAGGGCAACGAATTCTGCCGCGTCGCGCCAGTTGCCGATGCCGCCAATCCCGCAGATCGGCAGGCCCTGTGTCTGGGGATCGCGGGCAATTTCAGCGACCATGTTCAAGGCGATTGGCTTGACTGCTGAACCACAGTAACCGCCATGGGTGCTCTGGGTGCCGACCACCGGCAGGGCGACCATGCGCTCCAGGTCGACACTGGTGATGGAGTTGATGGTGTTGATCAGCGACACCGCATCGGCACCGCCGCGATAGGCCGCCCGGGCCGCCACGCGGATATCGGTGATATTGGGCGTGAGCTTGACGATCACCGGCAGCGAGCAATAGGTCTTGCACCAGCGTGTGACCTGTTCCACATATTCCGGCACCTGGCCCACCGCCGCCCCCATGCCTCGTTCCGGCATGCCATGGGGGCAGCCGAAGTTCAGCTCGATACCATCGCAACCGGTGGCTTCCACCAGCGGCAGGATGTTTTTCCATGATTCTTCGACGCACGGCACCATCAGCGACACGATCAGGGCGCGGTCCGGCCAGTCCTTTTTCACCTGGGTGATTTCCCGCAGGTTGATCTCCAGGGAACGGTCGGTGATCAGCTCGATATTGTTGATGCCCAAGACTTCACGGTTGGCGCCAAAGTGCGCCGAATAACGGGACGAGACGTTGACCGCCGCCGGGTCCTCGCCGAGGGTTTTCCAGACCACGCCGCCCCAGCCGGCTTCAAAGGCTCGGACCACGTTGTAGGCCTTGTCGGTGGGTGGCGCGGAGGCCAGCCAGAATGGATTGGGGGCTTTGATACCGGCGAACACAATCGATAGATCGGCCATTTACGCAGCCTCCACATTGAGCATGAGTTGAGCGTGCATGGCTTCGGCAGCCAGCTTGCCGTGTTGTACGGCCTGGACGGTGAGGTCCTGCCCGAGGCTGACGCAGTCGCCACCGGCATACACCCCGGGGATGCTGGTTTGCAGTTGTGCATCGACAAAGATCCGTTCGCCCTGGCGTTGCAACTGCTGGGCCAGTGGGTCGTGCAGGGCGTGGTCGTCGAAGCCTTGGCCGATGGCCTTGAAGATCGCATCTGCTGCCAGTTCGAAGGTGTCGCCGGTGGCTTGCAGGCGGCCGTTTTCCAGGCGTGTGCGAGCAAAACGCATGCCGCGCACCTGGCCTTGGTCATCGAGTAGCACTGCTTCGGGTTGGGCCCAGGTCAGCAGGCGTACCTGATTGGCCTTGGCGATGTCCTGTTCATGGCCGGTGGCGCCCATGTCGGCAAAGCCACGGCGGTACACCAGGTTGACATCGCGCGCGCCCAGGCGGGCCATTTGCACGGCCATGTCGATGGCGGTGTTGCCGGCACCGAGCACGATGCAGCGGTCGGCCAGGGGCAGTTGGCTGAGATCGTCGGCCTGGCGCAGTTCGCGGATGTAGTCGGTGGCGGCGAGCAGGCCGGGCGCATCCTCGTGGGGCAGGCCCAGGTGCTTGCTGGCGGCCAGGCCGAGGCCGAGGAAGACCGCGTCGAAGTGCTGGTGCAGGTCGCTCAGGCTCAGGTTATCGCCCAGGCGCTGGCCGTGACGGATTTCGATCCCGCCGATTTGCAGCAGGAAATCCAGCTCCTTCTGGGCGAAGTCATCCACCAGTTTGTATTTGGCGATCCCGTACTCATTGAGGCCACCGGCCTTTTCACGGGCTTCGAAAATCACCACGTCATGCCCATGCAAGGCGCTGCGATGGGCGCAGGACAAGCCCGCAGGCCCGGCACCGACCACGGCGATGCGCTTGCCGGTCGACGCGGCGCGCTGGAACGGGTGTTGATCAAAGTGCGCGTTGTCGATGGCGTAGCGCTGCAACAGGCCAATCAGCACCGGGGCGCATTCTTCGCTGTTGTTGCGCACACAGGCCTGCTGGCAGAGGATCTCGGTCGGGCAGACCCTGGCACAACTGCCGCCGAGGATGTTGGCCGAGAGAATCTTCTGCGCCGCGCCCTGCACGTTGTCGGTGTGGATATTGCGGATGAACGATGGGATATCTATTTCGCTGGGGCACGCGTTGACGCACGGTGCGTCGTAGCAATACAGGCAGCGCGAGGCTTCCAGGTGGGCTTGCCGGGCATTGAGGGGCGGTGCCAGGTCGGTGAAGTGGCTGGCGAGGGTCGCCCCGTCTTCGTCGGGGTGGGGGAGGTGGTTCAGGGTCTGGATCACGGTAATGGCCTCACGGTTTTTTTGCCTCTGGCGGGCATTGGTTTTTTGTGGTTTGCACTGGCCTCATCGCGGGCAAGCCCGCTCCCACATTTGAACTGTGTGAACCCGATCAAGTGTGGGAGCTGGCTTGCCTGCGATCGGCGATGTCAGCGTTTCACCGCGGCGGGCTTGGAACGCTCCGCGCGCTTGCGCAACTGCTCGAACACCGCCGGATACGCCGGCCGCTCGACATAGCGCCCGGCACCGCGCTCGGCGCGCAAATCGCCGTCGACCCACACCAGCTTGCCCTGGCTGATGGTGTGGCTGGGCACGCCGCGCACGGTCTTGCCTTCGAAGATGTTGAAGTCCACCTGCTGATGGTGGGTCTTGGCCGAAATGGTCCGTGTGCCCTGGGGATCCCACAACACCAGGTCGGCATCGGCACCGACCCGGATCGCGCCCTTGCGTGGGTAGAGGTTGAAGATCTTCGCGGTGTTGGTGGAGGTCAGTGCAACAAACTCCTGCATCGACAGGCGCCCGGTGTTGACCCCTTCGTCCCACAGCAACGCCATGCGGTCTTCGATGCCGGCGGTGCCATTGGGGATCTTGCTGAAGTCGTCACGCCCGGCAGCCTTTTGTTCGGCGCAGAAGCAGCAGTGATCGGTGGCGGTGGTGTGCAAGTTGCCTGATTGCAGGCCACGCCAGAGTGCCTCTTGATGCCCGCGCGGGCGGAAGGGCGGGCTCATCACGTAGCCTGCGGCGGTCTGCCAGTCGGGGTGTTGGTAGACGCTGTCGTCCAGCAGCAGGTGCCCGGCCAGGACTTCGCCATAGACCGCCTGGCCCTTGGCGCGGGCGTAGGTGATTTCGTCGAGGGCTTCCTGGGTTGAAACGTGTACCAGGTACAGCGGCGTGCCGATGGTTTCGGCAATGCGGATCGCGCGGCTGGCGGCTTCGCCTTCCACTTGCGAGGGGCGGGACAGTGGATGGGCCTCGGGCCCGGTGATGCCCTGGGCCAGCAGCTTGCGTTGCAGGTGATACACCAACTCGCCGTTCTCTGCGTGCACGGTGGGCACCGCGCCCAGTTCCAGGCAGCGCTCGAAGCTGGCGACCAGGGTGTCGTCAGCGGCCATGATCGCGTTCTTGTAGGCCATGAAGTGCTTGAAGCTGTTGATGCCGTGATGGGTCACCAGCTCGGCCATTTCCTCGCGGACCTGTTCGCTCCACCAGGTAATCGCCACATGAAACCCGTAGTCGGCCGCCGACTTCTCGGCCCAGCCGCGCCACTGGTGGAAGGCTTCCATCAACGACTGCTGCGGGTTGGGAATCACGAAGTCGATGATCGATGTGGTTCCGCCTGCCAGGCCCGCTGCCGTGCCGCTGAAAAAGTCTTCGCTGGCCACGGTGCCCATGAAGGGCAGTTGCATATGGGTATGGGGATCGATACCGCCGGGCATCAGGTACTGGCCATTGCCATCGAGTATCTCGGTGCCGGCGGGAATATCCAGATCAGTGCCAATGGCGCGGATTAGACCGTCTGCGCACAAGACATCGGCTTTATAACTTTCATCATGGGTAACAACGGTGGCGCCACGGATCAACAGAGACATGCCGAGTTCCTCAGAGGCTTGACCGGCTTATGCCAGTTCTAAGTGTTGTAGTGCTGCACACTGTGCAAGGTTTATTCTTGTCAGTGGTGACAGGAATAGAAGCTAGCCCGAGTTTTTCGAATGATCAAGATTATTTTTTATAAGCATATATCTGTATTAAGTTATTGATATCTAAGAATAAAAACTTAAATTCACCAAAATGTAGCGCCCTCTCACCATTTTGACGCACTTGACAGGTTCGTAATATGAGCAACATTTCCTATTGCAAATCAGACGCTTGAGAGTTGCCTCTTGACGGCGGGCAGCAATAAAAATAATTGTGTTGCACCAGATTGAGTCCTGATTGTTCGGACAACTTCTGCGTTATTTGGCCTGAGTAACGTTGCAAGTGGCGTGGGACTTTTCGGTTAAGACAATAAAGCTGATAAACATCAGCCAGTTATATAAGCGGTACGGATGGGGCGATGGCTTGCGGCACGGTAATTGAGTGCGCTGCCGGTTGGCCGGGTCCGTGATGTCATGTTCATGCGGGACTACGGCCATCCAGCGTTGAGCGCCGGATGAGCAACAATAATTTTAAAAAAACCGTGGAGCGGCCATGCAACAGAACAGATCGCAAGTCATAGAACGCGACGGCCTGTATGAACTCGACGCCGGCAGCGACGTCCTCGACAGCCCCCGTTACAACCACGACATGGCACCGACCAAGGTGCACGAACGAACCTGGAACAAGTGGCACATCACGGCATTGTGGGTCGGCATGTCGATCTGCGTGCCGACCTACACTTTGGGCGGCGTGCTCACCGCGTACTTCGGCTTGTCGGTAGGCGAGGCGCTGGTGGCAATCCTGCTGGCCAATATCGTGGTGCTGGTGCCCCTGACGCTCAATGCCTTTCCCGGTACCAAATATGGCATTCCGTTCCCGGTGCTGCTGCGCTCATCCTTTGGCATTCTCGGTTCCAATGTGCCGTGCCTGATCCGCGCGCTGGTGGCCTGTGGCTGGTTCGGCATCCAGACGATGTTCGGCGGGCTGGCGATCCACTTGTTCCTCGGCTCGATCTTCGAGGGCTGGAAGAGCCTGGGCGGCACCGGCGAGGTGATCGGTTTCATGATCTTCTGGGTGTTGAACCTGTGGGTGGTGCTGCGCGGCGCCGAGTCGATCAAATGGCTGGAAACCCTGTCGGCACCGCTGCTGGTGGCGGTGGGTATCGGCTTGCTGGTGTGGGCGTTGCCCAATGTGTCGATCAGCGAATTGATGGCCATCCCACCCAAGCGCCCCGAAGGCGCGAGCCTGACGGGTTACTTTATGGCCGGACTGACCGCGATGGTCGGTTTCTGGGCCACCCTGTCCCTGAATATTCCTGACTTCAGCCGTTATGCCAAAAGCCAGAAGGACCAGATCCTGGGGCAGATTTTCGGCCTGCCGCTGACCATGTTCCTGTTCGCCGCACTGGGCGTGATCATGACGGCGGCCTCGGTGAAACTGGTGGGCGTCAGCGTCTCCGACCCGGTGACCCTGATCGGACATATCCAGAGCCCGGTGTGGGTAGCGGTGGCGATGGCGTTGATCATCATTGCCACACTGTCGACCAACACGGCGGCGAATATTGTCTCGCCCACCAATGATTTCCAGAACATCGCGCCCAAGTTGATCAACCGCACCACCGCGGTGGTGCTCACCGGTCTGGTGGGGTTGGCGCTGATGGCCCATGAACTGCTGAAAAAGCTCGGGCTGATCGTTTCCGATGTCAGCCTGGAAACGGTCTATTCCAACTGGCTGCTCGGCTATTCGAGCCTGTTGGGGCCGATTGCCGGGATCATGGTAGTGGACTATTTCCTGATTCGCCGCCAGCGACTGGATCTGGCGGGTTTGTATCGCGATGACGTGTACCCGGCGTGGAATGTCGCGGGATTTATCGCTTTTGGCGTGCCGGTGGTGCTGACCCTGCTGTCACTGGGCAGCGATGCGTTCAGTTGGTTCTACAGCTACGGCTGGTTCACGGGATCGGCGCTGGGCGGGTTGTTGTATTACGGCCTGTGCAGCAAGCGTAAAACAAACCCTGTCGCTGCCAAGACATCCCTGTAAGTGATGTGGAATGCAATCAAATGTGGGACCGCGTCAATCATAAGAAATATTGCCTGAGGAGATCACCATGAACGCTGCCATCGACGTTCTGCAATCCACCCATCAGCACATCAACCGTGACCGCCTGTGGCAGTCGTTGATGGACCTCGCCAGGCTCGGCGCCACGCCCAAGGGCGGCGTGTGTCGCCTGGCCCTGACCGACCTCGACCGCCAGGCTCGCGATCTGTTTGTGCAGTCGTGCGAGGCGGCGGGCTGCACGGTGACCATCGATGGCGTGGGCAATATCTTTGCCCGTCGCGCGGGGCGCAATCCGGCATTGCCACCGGTGATGACCGGCAGCCATATCGACACCCAGCCAACGGGCGGCAAGTTCGATGGCTGCTTCGGTGTACTGGCGGGCGTGGAGGTGTTGCGCACGCTCAATGACCTGAAGATCGAAACCGAAGCGCCGCTGGAAGTGGTGGTATGGACCAACGAAGAAGGCTCGCGCTTCCCTCCCTGCATGATGGGCTCCGGGGTGTTCGCCGAAAAATTCAGCCTTGAAGACACGCTGGCCAAAACCGACGCAGAGGGCATCACGGTGGGTGATGCGCTGAACGCGATTGGCTACGCGGGCTCCCGGCCAGTCAGCGGGCACAAGGTTGGGGCTTACTTCGAAGCCCATATCGAGCAGGGCCCGATCCTGGAAGATGAACGCAAAACCATCGGCGTGGTGCTGGGAGCGCTCGGCCAGAAATGGTTCGACCTGACTCTGCGCGGTGTCGAGGCGCATGCCGGTCCGACGCCGATGCACCTGCGCAAGGACGCCCTGGTCGGTGCGTCGGCAGTGGTGGCGGCGGTCAACGCTGCCGCACTCGGCCATCAGCCCCATGCCTGTGGCACGGTGGGGTGCCTGCAAGCCTATCCCGGCTCGCGCAATGTGATCCCTGGCGAAGTACGCATGACTCTGGACTTCCGTCACCTGGAACCGGCACGCCTGGATTCGATGATTGCCCAGGTGCGTAAGGTGATCGACGACACTTGCGCCAAGCACGGCCTGAGCTTCGAGATGGTGCCGACCGCTGACTTCCCGCCGCTGTATTTCGACAAGGGGTGTGTCGATGCGGTGCGTGAGGCGGCCAATGGCCTGGGCCTGTCGAATATGGATATCGTCAGTGGCGCTGGGCATGACGCGATCTTCGTCGCTGAGTTGGGGCCGGCCGGGATGATATTCGTGCCATGTGAAGGCGGGATCAGCCATAACGAAATCGAAAACGCCGCACCCGATGACCTGGCGGCGGGGTGCGCGGTGTTGCTGCGGGCGATGGTGGCGGCTTCGGCTGCGGTGGCCCGCAAGCAGGTGGCGTAGATCTGCAGGAGCCGGCTTGCCGGCTCCTGGATTCGGTCAGGCGTGATGCGCGACTGGCTTGTGGGTCTTGGCGCGTGCCTCGGCCTTGGGCTGTGGATGAGGGTGCCGGCGGGTCACGCGCAACACGCCCCACAGCATGGCGCCGGCGACGGCCAGCCAGCCAAGCACCAACAGGAAAATCGTGGTTGTCAGGCTCATGAGTGCCTCCTTTTGCCCTGTGCAGGGCACACACTGTCTTTGCAATGGACAGTCTAGCTGCCTCCCGGTTGCGTGCTATTGACCAATGGTCGTGTGCGTCCAACTTGTTTGCTCTATCCCGGGCTTTTTACTGCTGCCCAAGGCTATACCCGGGCCCAAGAGCGTCCTATGATCAACGCCCCAGCCCGCAGATGATCAAGAGAGTGAAGAAGTTGCGTTTACGGTCGAACCTCAAAGCCTCCTTGCTGGTGGCTGCCTGCGTCCTTGGCTTGGCCGCGTGTGCCGGGCATCCCACACCTTCAAAAATCAAGGGCCTGCCCGAACGTGTAGAGCTCAACGGCGTGCCGGCGTTTCGTGGCGACACGTACCAGGGCGGTCCGGCTGCCCTGGCCAGCATGCTGTCGCAACAAGGCATTGTGATTACACCGGGCTTACTGGATAAGCCATTGCATCTACCCGGTGGGGAAGCCGACCTTGAGCGCAACATGCAAGTGCTGGCGCGCGAATACGGGATGTTGGTGTATCCGCTGGATACCAGGCTGACGGCGCTGTTGGCGCAGGTGGCGGCGGGGTATCCGGTGATGGTGCGGATTACCGAAGGCTCGACACTCTGGGCCGAGCCGCGTTATGCGGTACTGGTGGGCTTTAACCAGCAAAACAGTACGGTGTTGTTGCGCGTCGCCAGGGATCGGCGACGCCCGGTGGCGTTCAGCGACTTCGAGTCCGCCTGGAAAAGCGCCGGGCAGTGGGCGGTGCTGGTGCAGCGTCCGAGCCAGTTGCCGGTCAACCTGGATACGGCGAGGTGGCAGCAGGCCGCCAACGCCACCGCCCAGGCCGGCCAGGAACAGGCGGCGGCACAGGCACTCAAGGTCATGGCTGAAAGGCCAAAGCAGCCATAACGCAAACGGCGCTCGAGAGCGCCGTTTTTGTCAGTCGTACATCAGTGCGATTGGGCGACCCCGGTCTGGCGGCCCTTGAGGTTCTTGTCGGCCTTGTATTGCAGGGCCACATCTGGCACCGAGCCGCTCTTGCCCGTTTCAATCCACTTGCGAATACGGCTGGCATCGGCAAAGTGTGTGAATTTGCCGAAGGCGTCGAGGATCACCAGCGACACTGGGCGGTTGCCCATGCTCGTCACCAGCACCAGGCAGTGACCGGCCTGGTTGGTGAAACCGGTCTTGGTCAGCTTGATATCCCAGTTGGCGCGGTTGACCAAGTGATCGGTGTTGGAAAAACCCAGGGTGTAACTGGGCTTGCGGAACGACACGGTCTTTTCCTTGGTGGTGCTCAATTGCGTGAGCAGCGGATATTTGTGCGCGGCCTGCACCAGCTTGCTCAAGTCGCGGGCGGTGGACACATTATGGATCGACAGACCGGTGGGCTCGACATAGCGGGTGCTGGTCATGCCCAGGGCCTTGGCCTTGGCGTTCATTGCGGCAATAAACGCCGCATAGCCACCCGGATAATGGTGGGCCAGGCTGGCAGCTGCACGGTTTTCCGAGGACATCAGGGTAATCAGCAGCATTTCCTTGCGCGGCATTTCGCTGTTGAGCTTGACTCGCGAGAACACGCCTTTCATTTCCGGGGTGTCGCTGATGTTGATGGAGATGTACTCATCCATATTCTGCTTGGCATCCAGCACCACCATGCCGGTCATCAGCTTGGTGACGGAGGCGATCGGTACGACCACGTCGGGGTTGCTGGAATAGATGACTTTGTTGGTTTGCAAGTCCACCAGCATCGCGCTGCCTGAGGCGATGTGCAGTTGCGAGGTGTCCCGTGGGGCCAGGGTGGTTTCACTGGCGTTGGCGACAGTGCCTGCGAATGCGAAGAACAGGCTGATGAGAGAAAGATGAATTTTCACGCGGATGAACTCGCTAAAAGGTAGAAAAATACCGGATGCAGCCGGTTTTATGAAAAATGACGTTACATATTATTAGTATGGATCACAAACTGATAGAGAGCCTTTAAATAAAGGCTGTAAGCCGATGATTGGTTAGGTTTGTAGCGCAAGCGCGTTGGCGATAAGGCTCCGTAAAAACGGTCCTGTCGGTCCTGGGTGTGTAGGACTGATACAAAAACCTCAGAGCCTTTGATATGGGCTTTTTGTTAACGTTGAATTGAGGAGGCGTTGTTGAAAACAGGGACGTAGATGAACGGCAAAACGATCCGATGGGCGACCAATTTATTACTGTGTGTGGGCACAGGCTTCATGGTGACGGGTACTACAACGTTGTTGATCGCTGGAGCCGCTGATGCCAATACGCTGAGAGCCAGTGCGACAATGGCGATTGTCAGTTTTTTTTGTAATCGTCGTGTCGTACGTGGTGGCAATACTTGAGGAGGATGTATGGCACTGACCATCATAGGGTTATGGAGTTTGGGGGTTGCGCTCCTTATAGGTGTGGCCTTTAAGCGCGCAGGCATCATTTTCAGGAAACCGCGGCGTGCTGTTCTTGTTGACAGGGAGCAAGTCAAATCTCTCGGGCAGGAATAAAAAAATCCGCTGCCAGATATCTGATAGCGGATTTTTCAGGAAGCCCGGCGTGACCTAACAGCGTTGCGTCAAGGCGGGGTCCTTTTAGCTGTGCAACGTTTCGGCTGCGTACAGCGTGTTTTCCAGCAGGCATGCACGAGTCATCGGGCCAACACCACCAGGTACCGGGGTGATCCATCCGGCGCGGGGCAGGGCGGTTTCGTACACCACGTCGCCCACCAGCTTGCCGTCATCCTGACGGTTGATACCCACGTCGATCACGATGGCGCCTTCCTTGATCCACTCGCCCTTGACCAGGCCTGGCTTGCCCGCGGCGACCACGACCAGGTCGGCACGCCCGACGTGGCCTGCCAGGTCCTTGGTGAAGCGGTGGGTGACGGTCACAGTGCAGCCGGCCAGCAGCAACTCCATGGCCATCGGGCGACCTACAATGTTGGACGCGCCAACCACCACTGCATCCAGGCCGTACAGGTCGACGCCGGTGCTTTCCAGCAGGGTCATGATGCCCTTCGGTGTGCAGGGGCGCAGCAGGGGAATGCGCTGGGCCAGGCGACCGACGTTATAAGGGTGGAAGCCGTCCACGTCTTTGTCGGGGCGGATGCGCTCCAGCAGCAGGGAGGCGTCCAGGTGCTCTGGCAGCGGCAATTGCAGCAGGATGCCGTCGATGTTCGGATCGTCGTTGAGACCGTCGATCAGGTCGGTGAGGGCCTGTTGGGTGGTGTCGGAAGGCAAGTCGTAGGCCTTGGAAATAAAGCCGACCTCTTCACAGTCTTTACGCTTGTGCGAGACATAAACCTGGGAGGCAGGATCGCTGCCGACCAGGATCACCGCGAGCCCCGGCGTGCGCAGGCCAAGCTGGCGACGCTCGGTGACACGTTTGGCGATCTGCTGGCGCAGGCTGGCGGCGATTGATTTGCCGTCGATAAGTTGTGCAGTCATTACGCGTGATTAACCATCGAGAGGGGGAGGAAAAGTGCGCGCATTCTCGCACGCCAGGACGTGAGGGCAAAGGCGCTTGGTCTGCAAATTCCCCTAACCCCTTAAATAAAATGAATTTTTTTCAAAAAAGATTTGACGGCCCCTAGGGGCGTCTATACTATTCGTCGCACTTGTCGGGCACAGCCTAGCACTGGTTAAGAAGGTCGAGCGCAATAGCCGTTTTATTGTGTAAGGCTGGAAGCATTTAGTTTGTAGTCCTCCAAGAGTACAGATTAATCAGGCGCCCGTAGCTCAGCTGGATAGAGCATCCGCCTTCTAAGCGGATGGTCGCAGGTTCGAGTCCTGCCGGGTGCGCCATTAGGCAGCTTTGGCACAAGTAGCGCAAGATGGTGGGCGTAGCTCAGTTGGTAGAGCACGGGATTGTGACTCCCGTTGTCGAGGGTTCGATCCCCTTCGTCCACCCCATATTTGAAAAGGCGCCAGATTTAACGGTCTGGCGCCTTTGTTTTAAAAAAGCTTCAAGCCGCGGATGTGGTGGAATTGGTAGACACACTGGATTTAGGTTCCAGCGCCGCGAGGCGTAAGAGTTCGAGTCTCTTCATCCGCACCAAATAAAGCGTCACCCCTGCATTGGCTGGGTTGGTGCTCAACAGAGAAGGCAGTTGGCTTCTTTGTCACGCAATATGGTGGGCGTAGCTCAGTTGGTAGAGCACGGGATTGTGACTCCCGTTGTCGAGGGTTCGATCCCCTTCGTCCACCCCATATTCCGAAAGGCGCCAGATTTAACAGTCTGGCGCCTTTTTTGTTTTAGCGGTTTGCGTATTCGGCGACTGCAGGTTTTGGGTCGCAGGGGTGGGGCGTTTCGTCGTATTTTTGTTTCTCGATGATGCCGTTCTGCCCGTCGGCCTTGTGTGCAAGGTCGGCAGCCGGGGAGATGGTTGGCAGCTTCTTCTATATATAGAAGGGTTGGCACAGAGCCCTGGCGTGATTGGCTGTATTTGTCACTGGGGCGAGGAGCATTCGTGCATTCGTACCTGTAAAATGCCTGCTGTTTTTTAACCCGTTTTCAGTAGGGTGACTTCTTGAGTTTGACCCACTAGAATGCATGCCCTTGGTGCGACACGCGTGGCGTGTCTCCTAAACTTCGAGGTGTAGAGTCATCTTGAAGGGTTTTCGAAAGAGAGCCGAGAGCTTGGGTGCCCAATCCCAAGAAACAAAACCCTCCCAGAAGTCCAATGCCTTCAAGGACTTGCCGCAGCGGCGGTGGCAAACCCAAGGTCGATTAGCGCTCGGAGGCTCGACCACAATACCGGTTCTTCCGGTATTGGAGTGCCCACTACACATCAGCCCTATTCAGGGCTAAACCCATGCGGGAGAGAATCCCCGCTGGGGTTCCCTCCTGCTTTGAAACAGGAGGTAACAATTCTTTGAGCATGCTGCCTCGGCAGTCCCTGTTCACATCAAACCGGAGACATGAGCGAAAGCTCTGTCTGTCATTGTCCAACCATTGCCTGTTTGGAGTGGCAGCGGACTCGTTGTGCGACCAACGATAGCCTAGGAAGACATGCGTCACTGGTAACGGTGGGGTGTGAAGCTCTTCCAACAATGTAGCCCCCTTATGGGTGTGTCTTCGCCGTGAGGCGGAGCGCAGATGCTCGGAGCAGTACCGGGTTGAGGCGCTAGGCTGGCTGGTATGGGTAACACAAGTGAACTGCTAATAAACGTCGTCAGCATTACGGTGCCTAATCTGCTGATAGGCATTAACCAAAAAGGTGATGCGACCGGTTGTTCTGGTCAAGGGTCGGAACACGTCGTCACATAAGGTCGCCGGCGAATAGGCAGACTCTAACCCAGTCGTGTGACAGGCAGGGAACGTGGTAAGCCCGTATAGCTGCCTTCGGGCAGGTGAGCCGCAAGGTGATCCGTTGGCTGTGCGGGTATGGGATCGCAGAGAAAGCGAAAGCCGGGCTGTAATGGCCCGGATAGGGGCTGGAACATTGCTCCACGGGAAACCGAGCAGACTTCTGCGTGGTCTTTCGTCGCATGAACTCTGAGTGAACCTGTCTCAATAAACCTAGAGATCCAGCTGTAACGGATCTTCTATTAATCCAACCCTGGCGGGAGCGTCCATTCCCGTCAGGGGGTGTGTGCGTCTTTCGCTTGGGGCAACTTGAGAGGAAGGCAGCATGTTAGAACATAGCCAATTGGCCGTGTCTGCGCCTTCCGGCGCTCCGCAGCACTGGCATGACATCGATTGGTGGCGTGTTCAGCGGAATGTCCGGGCGATGCAGATACGGATTGCGAAGGCTTGTCGGGAAGGCAACTGGCGCAGGGTGAAAGCCCTGCAACGGATGCTGACCCGCTCTCGCTCGGCCAGATACTTGGCCGTACGGCGAGTCACTGAAAACCAGGGTAAGCGCACGGCGGGAGTCGACCGCGTGCTCTGGGATACACCCGATGCCAAATGGAAGGCGGCAAATGGGTTGAAGCGCCATGGATATAAGCCGCGGCCTTTACGGCGTGTGTTTATTCCGAAGTCAAATGGAAAGGAGCGTCCTCTGGGCATTCCGACCATGACGGACAGGGCAATGCAGGCGTTGTATTTGCTTGCTCTGGCACCCATTGCAGAAACCACCGGCGATCCAAACAGCTACGGCTTTAGGGTCGAGCGATCTACGGCGGATGCAATGGGGCAGTTGTTCGTATGCCTATCCAAGAAGGTTTCGGCCCAATGGGTTTTGGAGGCGGACATCAAAGGCTGCTTTGACCATATCAATCATGACTGGCTTATCACCAACGTCCCAACGGATAAGGTGGTTCTCCGAAAATGGTTGAAAGCTGGCGTGATTCATAAGGGCCAGCTACAGGCAACGGATGCCGGTACGCCACAGGGCGGGATTGTCTCGCCCAGCTTGGCGAATCTGGTGCTGGATGGGCTGGAGTCACTACTTAAGCAACATCTGGGTGTGACCAAGGCCAAGAAGCTGAAAATCAATGTGGTGCGTTACGCGGATGACTTTGTGATAACTGGAACCTCGCGAGAGGTGCTGGAAACTGAAGTCAGACCTTGGGTGGAGCAGTTCCTAGCAGTGCGGGGGCTGCAGTTGTCACTCGAGAAGACGCGTATCGTCCATATAAAGGAAGGCTTTGACTTTCTAGGTTGGAATTTCCGCAAGTACGATGGGAAGCTTCTGATCAAGCCAAGCAAGAAAAACGTGAAAGCGTTCTATAGCAAGGTAAGGGAGGTCATCAGTACCAGCAAAGCGGTAAGGCAGGAGGATCTGATCCGACAGCTTAATCCGATACTGCGTGGCTGGGCGTTCTATCACCAGCCTGTGGTAGCCAAGAAAGCGTATAGCCGCATGGATTACATGATCTTTCTGGCTCTATGGCGTTGGGCAAAACGGCGACACCCTAAGAAAACACTCCAGTGGATCGGAGCGAAATACTTTAAACCCATGAAGGGGCGGAAAGGGGTGTTTGCTACCGCGACGATGAATGACAAGGGAGAGATGCGGACGATCGAGTTGTACTCGCTAGCGAGCACTCCGATCGAACGACACAAGAAGGTGAGTGGGGAGTACAACCCCTTCGATCCTTCTATGGAGGAAATGGGTGAGAAAAGGCGTATGGAACAGATGCTCAAAAGGCTGGCGTACCGTAAGCAAATCTTGAGCCTATTCCAGAGTCAGAAAGGATTGTGTCCAATATGTAAGTTACCGATTACGAAGGAGACGGGGTGGCATGATCACCACATTCTGTACCGCACAAAAGGCGGTGGAGACTCCCTAAATAACCGGGTACTATTGCACCCCCTTTGTCACCAGCGGCTACACGCTCGCGGATTGACAGTGAACAAACCGGCTCCCCTTACCGGGGGTTTTGATTAGGCCCGAGCCGTATGCGGGGAAACTCGCACGTACGGTTCTTAGGGGGAGGTGGGCCAGTAATGGCCCATCTCTACCCGACATTCTTGGGTCGGAAACGGCCGGCTAACGTCTGTGCAACGAGGAATATCCATGCAAGTTTCTGTTGAAAATACTACTGCTATCGAGCGCCGCATGAGCATCACCGTGCCGGCAGAGCGCATCGAGACTGCGGTCAACAAGCGTCTGCAGCAGACTGCCCAGAAGGCCAAGATCGCTGGTTTCCGTCCAGGCAAAGTGCCGATGAGCGAAATCAAGCGCCGTTTTGGTGCTGATGCGCGTCAAGATGCCGTAGGCGACGTGATCCAGGCTTCCTTCTACGAAGCTGTTGTCGAGCAAAAGCTGAACCCGGCTGGTTCGCCTTCCATCGAGCCTAAGTCCCTGGAAGCTGGCAAGGACCTGGAATACGTTGCCGTATTCGAAGTGTTCCCAGAGTTCGAAGTGGCTGGTTTCGAAGGTATCGAAATCGAGCGCCTGAGCGCCGAAGTGGCTGATGCCGACCTGGACAACATGCTGGAAATCCTGCGCAAGCAGAACACCCGTTTTGAAGTGGCCGATCGTGCCGCCCAGAACGAAGACCAGTTGAACATCGATTTCGTGGGCAAGGTTGACGGCGAAGTATTCGCTGGCGGCTCGGCCAAGGGCACCCAGTTGGTTCTGGGTTCCAACCGCATGATCCCGGGTTTCGAAGACGGCCTGGTTGGCGCTAAAGCCGGCGAAGAGCGCGTCCTGAACCTGACTTTCCCTGCTGACTACCAAAACCTGGACCTGGCTGGCAAAGCTGCCGAGTTCACCGTGACGGTCAACAGCGTTTCCGAGCCTAAGCTGCCAGAGCTGAACGAAGAGTTCTTCGCCCAGTTCGGTATCAAGGAAACCGGTATCGAAGGTTTCCGCGCCGAAGTTCGCAAGAACATGGAGCGTGAGCTGCGCCAGGCCATCAAGTCCAAGGTCAAGAACCAGGTAATGGACGGTCTGCTGGCCGCCAACCCGATCGAAGTGCCTAAGGCCCTGCTGTCCAATGAAGTGGATCGCCTGCGCGTACAAGCTGTTCAGCAGTTTGGTGGCAACATCAAGCCTGACCAACTGCCGGCCGAGCTGTTCGAAGAACAAGCCAAGCGCCGTGTCGTGTTGGGCCTGATCGTGGCTGAAGTGGTCAAGCAGTTCGACCTCAAGCCTGACGAAGACCGCGTTCGCGAAATGATCCAGGAAATGGCTTCGGCCTACCAGGAGCCTGAGCAGGTCGTGGCTTGGTACTACAAGAATGACCAGCAACTGAACGAAGTCCGTTCGGTTGTGCTGGAAGAACAAGTTGTGGATACTGTTCTGCAGAAGGCTAAGGTGACCGACAAAGCGGTCTCTTACGAAGAAGCAGTCAAGCCGGCTGAAGCAGCACAAGCCGACTGATTGTCCAACTCGTTTGAAAATACACCCATAAGCCAGCCTCGCGCTGGCTTATGCGTATTCAAGACATGACTATTTGGGAGTAACTGCAGAGCATGTTCCGTAATTCGTATATTCAGCAGAACTCTGATATCCAGGCCGCAGGCGGCCTGGTCCCGATGGTTGTCGAGCAATCTGCTCGTGGCGAACGCGCCTATGACATCTACTCGCGCCTGCTCAAGGAGCGAGTGATCTTTCTGGTTGGTCCGGTAGAGGACTACATGGCCAACCTGATCTGTGCGCAACTGCTGTTCCTTGAAGCGGAAAACCCGGACAAGGACATCCATCTCTACATCAACTCCCCAGGCGGTTCGGTAACGGCGGGCATGTCGATCTACGACACCATGCAGTTCATCAAGCCGAATGTATCCACCACGTGCATTGGCCAGGCCTGCAGCATGGGTGCATTCCTGCTGACAGCCGGTGCCGAAGGCAAGCGTTTCTGCCTGCCCAACTCGCGCGTGATGATTCACCAGCCACTGGGCGGTTTCCAGGGGCAGGCATCGGACATCGAGATCCACGCCAAGGAAATCCTGTTTATCCGCGAGCGTCTCAACACGCTGATGGCCAAGCACAGCGGGCACACCCTGGAAGAAATCGAGCGCGATACCAACCGCGACAACTTCATGAGTGCCGAGGCCGCGCGTGAATACGGGCTGATCGACGCCGTGATCGACAAGCGCCCCGCTTAATATAAGCAGCTCAAAATAGGGCTGGTCGGCATGTCCGACCACTGGCGGGCTTGAAAAAGCCCGCATAAGCCTTCATCTTGTGTTGCAAGCCTATCGGATTTGGATCGAACGAATGACTGACACCCGCAACGGCGAGGACAACGGCAAGCTGCTCTATTGCTCCTTCTGTGGCAAAAGCCAGCATGAAGTGCGCAAATTGATTGCCGGCCCCTCGGTCTTTATCTGCGACGAGTGCGTCGACCTGTGCAATGACATCATCCGTGAGGAGGTGCAGGAGGCACAGGCCGAAAGCAGCGCGCATAAATTGCCTTCGCCTAAAGAAATCAGCGGCATCCTTGACCAGTACGTGATTGGTCAAGAGCGTGCAAAGAAGGTTCTGGCCGTAGCGGTGTACAACCACTACAAGCGCTTGAACCAGCGTGACAAGAAAGGCGACGAAGTCGAACTCGGCAAGAGCAACATCTTGCTGATCGGTCCTACAGGCTCGGGTAAGACCCTGCTTGCAGAAACCCTCGCTCGCCTGCTGAACGTTCCGTTCACCATCGCCGACGCCACCACCCTCACCGAGGCTGGCTACGTGGGTGAAGATGTCGAGAACATCATTCAGAAACTGCTGCAGAAGTGCGACTACGACGTAGAGAAAGCCCAGATGGGTATTGTCTATATCGATGAAATCGACAAGATTTCGCGCAAGTCCGACAACCCGTCGATCACTCGGGATGTTTCCGGTGAAGGCGTGCAGCAAGCCCTGCTGAAGCTGATTGAAGGCACGGTCGCTTCCGTACCGCCCCAAGGCGGCCGCAAGCACCCGCAGCAGGAATTCCTGCAGGTTGATACGCGCAACATCCTGTTTATCTGTGGCGGCGCGTTCTCCGGTCTGGAAAAGGTCATCCAGCAGCGTTCCACTCGGGGTGGCATTGGTTTCAGTGCAGAAGTGCGCAGCAAGGAAGAAGGCAAGAAGGTGGGCGAGTCCCTGCGTGAAGTCGAGCCTGACGATTTGGTCAAGTTTGGTCTGATCCCGGAATTCGTTGGTCGTCTGCCGGTCCTGGCCACGTTGGACGAGCTGGATGAGGCTGCTCTGATTCAGATCCTCACCGAGCCGAAAAACGCCCTGACCAAGCAATACGCCAAGCTGTTCGAAATGGAAGGCGTGGACCTTGAGTTCCGTTCTGACGCGCTCAAGTCGGTGGCCAAGCGGGCACTGGAGCGCAAGACCGGCGCACGCGGTTTGCGTTCGATTCTCGAAGGCGTACTGCTCGACACCATGTACGAAATCCCCTCGCAGTCCGAGGTGAGTAAAGTGGTGATCGACGAAAGCGTTATAGAAGGTAAGTCCAAGCCACTGTATATCTACGAAAACAGTGAGCCGACTGCCAAGGCTGCGCCAGACGCATAAGCGTTGCGCAGTTTCGGTACAAACAAGGGGCCTCTAGGGGCCCCTTTGTTTTTCATGAGAATTTTTACTGTGTGTAACTGCCAGCATTGAGCTTGTTTTTTTTACACGCAGCCCCCATCTTGGTTTCAAGCTTACTTTCATCTGTCATAGAGGCGAAATCATGAAGACAACCATTGAATTGCCTCTCCTGCCATTGCGTGATGTGGTTGTGTATCCGCACATGGTTATCCCGCTGTTCGTGGGGCGCGAGAAGTCTATCGAAGCCCTTGAGGCAGCGATGACGGGCGACAAGCAGATCCTGCTGTTGGCCCAGAGAAACCCGGCTGACGACGATCCTGGCGAAGACGCCCTGTATCGCGTTGGTACTATTGCAACCGTTCTGCAATTGCTCAAGCTGCCGGATGGCACCGTCAAGGTGCTGGTCGAAGGTGAGCAGCGCGGGGCGGTCGAGCGCTTCATGGAGGTGGATGGCCACCTGCGTGCGGAAGTGGCATTGATCGACGAAGTCGATGCACCTGAGCGCGAATCCGAAGTCTTTGTGCGTAGCCTGCTGTCCCAGTTCGAGCAATACGTGCAACTGGGCAAGAAAGTCCCGGCTGAAGTCCTGTCCTCCCTCAACAGCATCGATGAGCCAAGCCGCCTGGTCGACACCATGGCCGCGCACATGGCGCTGAAAATCGAGCAGAAGCAGGACATCCTCGAAATCATCGACCTGTCGACCCGGGTCGAGCACGTCCTGGCGCTGCTGGATGCCGAGATTGACCTGTTGCAGGTCGAGAAGCGCATTCGTGGCCGCGTAAAGAAACAGATGGAGCGCAGCCAGCGCGAGTACTACCTGAATGAGCAGATGAAGGCCATTCAGAAGGAACTCGGCGATAGCGAGGAAGGCCACAACGAAATCGAAGAGCTGAAAAAGCGCATCGACGCCGCTGGCCTGCCGAAAGACGCCCTGACCAAAGCCACCGCCGAGCTGAACAAGCTCAAGCAAATGTCGCCGATGTCGGCCGAAGCCACCGTGGTTCGTTCCTACATCGACTGGCTGGTGCAGGTACCGTGGAAAGCCCAGACCAAGGTACGCCTGGACCTGGCGCGTGCCGAAGACATCCTCGATGCCGATCACTACGGCCTTGAAGAGGTCAAGGAGCGCATCCTCGAATACCTCGCCGTGCAGAAGCGGGTGAAGAAGATTCGCGGCCCGGTGTTGTGCCTGGTGGGTCCTCCTGGCGTGGGTAAAACCTCGTTGGCTGAGTCGATCGCCAGTGCAACAAACCGTAAATTCGTGCGTATGGCCCTCGGTGGCGTGCGTGACGAGGCGGAAATTCGCGGCCATCGCCGGACTTACATCGGTTCGATGCCGGGAAGATTGATTCAAAAGATGACAAAGGTCGGGGTGCGCAACCCGCTGTTCCTGCTCGATGAAATCGACAAAATGGGCAGCGACATGCGTGGCGATCCAGCATCGGCCCTGCTGGAAGTACTCGACCCCGAGCAGAACCACAATTTCAACGATCATTACCTGGAAGTCGATTACGACTTGTCTGACGTAATGTTCCTGTGCACCTCCAACTCCATGAACATTCCGCCAGCCTTGCTGGACCGGATGGAGGTGATTCGTCTGCCGGGTTACACCGAAGACGAGAAGATCAATATCGCGGTCAAATACCTTGCGCCCAAGCAGATTTCGGCCAATGGCCTGAAGAAGGGCGAGATCGAATTCGATGTCGAGGCGATCCGCGATATCGTGCGCTACTACACTCGCGAGGCCGGTGTGCGGGGGCTTGAACGCCAGATTGCGAAAATTTGCCGCAAGGCGGTCAAGGAGCATGCACTGGAAAAACGCTTCTCCGTGAAGGCTACGGCCGACTCGTTGGAGCATTACCTGGGTGTGCGTAAATTCCGCTACGGTTTGGCCGAGCAGCAGGATCAGGTAGGGCAGGTCACTGGCCTGGCGTGGACCCAGGTAGGCGGCGAATTGTTGACTATCGAAGCCGCAGTGATTCCTGGCAAAGGGCAATTGATCAAGACCGGTTCTTTGGGTGACGTGATGGTCGAGTCCATCACCGCCGCGCAGACCGTGGTGCGCAGTCGCGCCCGTAGCCTGGGAATCCCCCTGGACTTCCACGAGAAGCACGACACTCACATCCACATGCCTGAGGGGGCTACACCCAAAGACGGCCCTAGCGCTGGCGTAGGCATGTGCACGGCCCTGGTCTCGGCCCTGACCGGCATCCCGGTACGCGCTGATGTGGCCATGACCGGGGAAATTACCCTGCGTGGTCAGGTATTGGCCATCGGTGGCTTGAAAGAGAAATTGCTTGCTGCACACCGCGGTGGTATCAAGACCGTGATCATTCCGGAAGAGAATGTTCGCGATTTGAAGGAAATTCCTGACAACATTAAGCAGGATCTGCAGATTAAACCGGTTAAATGGATTGACGAGGTCCTGCAAATTGCGCTGCAATACGCGCCGGAGCCCTTGCCGGATGTGGCTCCCGAGATAGTCGCGAAGGACGAAAAGCGCGAGACTGACTCTAAGGAAAGAATTAGCACGCATTAATACGTTTAAGCCTGGGGGCTTCCTTGACAGATTTTTAGAGCCCTTGTTATAAAGCGGCTCTTAAGTGTCTGTAGGCCATTCAGCACTGGTTTTTGCTTTCACCAAAAAACTTAGAATCATACTCAATAGATATAAGGGGACTTAGAGTGAACAAGTCGGAACTGATTGATGCTATCGCCGCATCTGCTGATATCCCGAAAGCCGCTGCTGGCCGTGCGCTGGACGCAGTAATCGAATCCGTCACTGGCGCTCTCAAGGCCGGCGACTCCGTGGTACTGGTAGGCTTCGGCACTTTCTCTGTGACCGATCGTCCAGCTCGCACTGGCCGTAACCCACAGACTGGCAAAGCACTGCAAATCGCTGCTGCCAAGAAACCAGGTTTCAAAGCCGGTAAAGCCCTGAAAGAAGCCGTTAACTAAGCTTCGTTCAAGCCTTTGCCTATCCGGGCCGGACGCAGGTCTGGCCTGGCAGCGGAGCGGCAACTGACCCAAGTATCCATTGGGTCGCTACGCCGGGGGGCGGGTTCAACACCCGTCCGTTCCGCCAGTTACGAGAAGGCGCATCCTCGGATGCGCCTTTCTTCTATCCGGATTCTACCCACGCTCCACGGTTGCCTAATTTTGAAGTTCAACCGTTTCTGGGGGACGCATGCTGCAGAATATCAGGGACAATTCACAAGGCTGGATTGCCAAGACCATTATCGGGCTCATCGTTGTACTGATGGCCTTCACCGGTATCGAGGCCATTTTCCAGGCTACGACCAACAGCCAGGACGCGGCCAAGGTCAATGGTGAAGAAATCAGTCAGAACGAGCTGAGCCAGGCCGTCGACATGCAACGTCGGCAGTTGATGCAACAATTGGGCAAGGACTTCGACGCGTCCTTGCTGGATGAAAAAATGCTGCGCGAAGCGGCCCTCAAGGGCCTGATCGATCGTAAGCTGCTGCTGCAAGGCGCGGCCGATTCGAAGTTCTCCTTCTCGGAAGCTGCACTGGACCAAGTGATCCTGCAGACGCCGGAATTCCAGGAAGACGGCAAGTTCAGCGCTGAACGCTTCGACCAGGTGATCCGTCAACTGGGTTACAGCCGTATGCAGTTCCGTCAGATGCTGACCCAGGAAATGCTCATCGGCCAACTGCGCGCAGGCATTGCCGGCAGCGGTTTTGTCACCGACCAGGAAGTCCTGAACTTCGCGCGTCTGGAAAAACAGACCCGTGATTTCGCCACCGTCAGCGTCAAGGCCGACCCGGGTGCCGTGAAACTCACCGACGACGAGGTCAAGGCTTACTACGACCAGCACGCCAAGGAGTTCATGACCCCGGACCAGGTCGTCATCGACTACCTGGAGCTGAAGAAGGCTTCGTTCTTTGACCAGGTAACGGTCAAGGACGATGAGCTGCAGGCCCTGTACGAGAAAGAAACCGCCAACCTCGCTGAACAGCGTCGTGCCGCGCACATCCTGATCGAAGTCAACGACAAGATGACCGAGGCGCAAGCCAAGGCCAAGATCGAAGAGGTCCAGGCGCGCCTGGCCAAGGGCGAAAGCTTCGAGGCCCTGGCCAAGGAGTTCTCCCAGGATCCAGGTTCGGCCAACAATGGCGGCGACCTGGGTTTTGCAGGTCCTGGTGTCTACGATCCCGACTTCGAAACCGCCCTGTACGCCTTGAACAAGGACCAGGTTTCGGCGCCGGTACGTTCCAGCTTCGGCTGGCACCTGATCAAGCTGTTGGGCGTTGAAGCACCTGAAGTGCCATCGTTCGCCAGCCTGAAAGACAAACTGACCCGCGAGCTGAAGACCCAGCAAGTGGAGCAGCGCTTCGTCGAGGCGACCAAGCAACTGGAAGACGCGGCATTTGAAGCCTCCGACCTGGCCCAGCCGGCCTCGGACCTGAAGCTGACCGTACACACCTCGGCGCCGTTTGGCCGTGAAGGTGGTGAAGGCATCGCGGCCAACCGTGCCGTGATCCAGGCTGCTTTCAGTCCTGAAGTGCTGGATGAAGGTGCCAACAGCACCGCCATCGAGCTGGATCCGGAAACCATCGTGGTCCTGCGCGCCAAAGAGCACCGCAAGCCTGAGCAACTGCCACTGGCAAGCGTGGAAACGGCCATCCGTGCACAGTTGACCAAGGAGCGTGCAAGCGCTGCGGCGAAGACTCACGCTGACGAACTGATCGCCAGCCTGCGTGATGGCAAGTTGCCGTTGGATAAGCCGGTTGATGGCCAGGCCTGGAAAGTCACTGAAGCAGCCACCCGTGGCCAGGAAGGCGTTGAGCCTGCCGTGCTGCAGGCTCTGTTCCGCATGGCCAAGCCGGCGGCGAAGGACAAACCGACCTTTGCCGACGTGACCCTGCCTGACGGCAGCTTGATGATCGTACGCTTGAACAGCGTCAACGAAGGGGCTGCACCTACCGATGAAGAGAAGGAGCAGTATCGTCGCTTCCTCGCTTCGCGGGTCGGTCAGCAAGACTTCGCTGCGTTCCGTAAGGAACTGGAAGCCAAGGCTGACATCAAGCGGTTCTGATGTCGTGAGATAGCCTTAAAAAAGACCCCGGCCTGAAAGCTGGGGTCTTTTTTTGCCTGCGCACCGAGGTTTTGTAGGCGCGAGCGTGCTCGCGAAGAACCTGAGAGCGCCGCGTATACCCAGCAAGCCCCCTTTATCGTTAACGTCTTTCGCGAGCAAGCTCGCTCCTACCTTACTGGGGGCTCCGGGTCTTTAAGGTTGCGATCAATGCCAGCATGGCCAAGCCAGCGACCGCCCAGGGAAAGGACATCACGCCCCATCCTTGCAGCAGCACACCACCTACCAGCCCGCCGCCGGCAATTCCCAGGTTCCACACCGTCACCAGCATTGATTGGGCAGCATCCGCAGAGTTGCCGGCAGACTTGGCCAATGCCGTTTGCAGCAGGGCAGGCAAACCACCAAAGGCCAATCCCCAGAGGGCGATGGATGCATAGACGATATCGGCATCCGTCATCCACAACCCCAACCCCAACGCCGCCGCGCCAAACATCACACAACTGACCAGCAGCAGGGTGTGGAGGCGCCGATCAATCAACAGGCCGACGATCCAGATCCCCATCAGTGCAGCCAGGCCAAACACCAGCAGCACCTGGTCAATGTCAGCGGCGATCCCGGCGGGCACCAGGAACGGCGCGATGTAGGTGTACAGAATGTTATGCGCCAGCACGTAGGTAAAGGTCACCCACAGCACCGGACGTACCCCCGGCAAGCACAGGACCTGGCGTAAGCCCAGACGCTGTTGCGCCCCTTGCCCGGCAAAATCGGGCACCTGCCAGCGTACCCACGCCAACAGCACCACGGTCAGCCCGGTCATGATCGCAAAGCTCAAGCGCCAGCCTACCGCCGTGCCGAGAAAGGTCCCGGCCGGCACCCCGAGGGACAGCGCCAGGGGGGCACCAAGCATCGCCACGGCAATCGCCCGGCCTTGCAGGTGTGGCGCCACCATGCGGCTGGCATATCCCGCCAGCAGCGCCCAGAGCAAGCCCGCAAAGACCCCGGCCAGCAAGCGCGCAACCAGCGTCAGCCAATAGACACTGGAAAGCGCCGTGACACTGTTGACCAGCGCAAAGCCGCCAATGGCGATCAGCAGCAAGGGCCGGCGCCGCCAGCCACGGGTGGCGATGGTCAAGGGAATGGCGGCCAGCAACGAACCAAGGGCATACAGCGTCACGAGTTGGCCGACCAGCGCCTCGCTAACCCCCAGGCCGGCGCTCATCTGGGGCAGCAGGCCGGCGGGCATCGCTTCGGTGAGGATGGTGATGAAACCGGCGGTGGCCAGCGCCAGCAAACCCATCATGGGCAGGCGTTCGCGGGGGCTGGACAGGCATTGGGTTGTACTGCTGTCGTTCATGTGGCTCGGCTCCGTATTCAAGGCATCAGGACATTGGGGCAGAGTAGGGGGCTGAAGCGTTGGGAAAAATAGGCTAAGGTTCCGAACTTATCGGATGTTTATATCCGTAATCAGCAGGAAGGGACAATGGACAGCCTGGGCAGTATTTCGGTGTTTGTGCAGGTCGCGGAAACCCGCAGCTTTACCCAGGCCGGTCGCGTGCTGGGGGTGTCTTCCTCGGCCGTCGGCAAAAGCATTGCGCGTATGGAGCAACGCCTGGGTGTGCGCCTGTTTCATCGCAGCACCCGCAGTATCACCCTGACTGCCGAGGGCGCGCTGTTCCTCGAACGATCGCGGCGGATCCTGGCTGAAGTGGACGCGGCGGAGCAGGAGTTGATCGAAGCGACGGCCATCCCCCGTGGCAAATTGCGTATCAGCTTGCCCCAGGTCCGGGGCTTGTTGATGCCGGTGCTGACCGAGTTCATGCGGGCTTATCCGGATATCGAGTTGGACGTGGATTTTTCCGACCGTATGGTGGATGTGATCGAAGAAGGATTCGACGCCGTGGTGCGCACCGGTAAACCTGAGGATTCGCGGCTGACGGCCCGACTGCTGGGGCACTATCGGTTGGTGTTGGTGGGATCGGCACAGTACTTCGCCCTACATGGCACACCGGTTTGTCCTACGGATCTGAATCGCCACGCCTGCCTGCGCCACAAATTCTGCGCCACGGGCAAGCTGGAAGCCTGGCCATTGCGCCATCTACCGGGTGAGCCCGAGCCCGTGTTGCGCGCGCCGTTGATCAGCACCACTATCGAGTCGTTGAACCATGTGGTGCATGAGGGCCTGGGGATCGCCTGCCTGCCGGACTTCATGGTTCGTGAATCCGTGGAGCAGGGCCGCCTGCAACGGGTACTGGACGATTACCTTGAGCACCACGGCAGCTTCTGGATGCTATGGCCGTCAAGTCGGCATGCCTCGGCCAAACTGCGGGTGTTTATCGATCATATGAGTGCCAGGCTTTTTCCTACGCCTGGCGTCGCGTCAGCCGCTGGCGTCTTACCCACAGGAATCCGCGCGCAGACCACATGATCTGTTGCACAATACCGCCCTGACCGTTTTCCTCAGGATCATCAATGTCGACTTCATTTCACTTGCGTGGCCTTGCGCTTGCGCTGGTGCTGGCAGGCGCCACGGGCTGCTCGTCGCCCAAGACCGCTATCTACGAACATGAGAATTTCGACGACTCCGGTACGTTTTCACGCAATTACCCGGTCAGCGATGTCGCGGCCTGTGAAGCGGCACGCCGGGCGTTGCTCAGCCAGGGCTATATCATCACCAGCAGCGACCCCAAGCTGGTGAGCGGCAACAAGAGTTTCCAGCAGACCGGTGAGACCCATCTGCAGATCAGTTTCAACGTGGTCTGTGCCGAAGATGGCAGCAGCGAGCATCATGCGACCATGTTTGCCAACGCCCTGCAGGATCGCTATGCGCTGAAGAAGGTCAATAACTCCGCCAGCCTGGGGGTGGGTGTACTCGGTTCGGTATCGATGCCGATCGGCTCCACCGACGACTCTATGGTCAAGGTGGCCAGCGAGACGGTCACTTCGCCCAAGTTCTATGACCGCTACTTTGCCTTGGTGGACGTATTCCTGCCTCAGGAAGTGAAGGCTGCCGAACACATTCAAGAGGCGCCCAAGGCTGACCTTGGCGTGCCGGAGCCCAAGCCCGCGCCGCTGATCGAGAAGGTTGAGACACCCGATGAAGCGCCGGCTGCGCCTGTTGCTCCAGCAGTCTCGGAACCGCTGTCGCCGCCACCGGAGACAGCGCCGATCATGCCCCAGCAAACGCCAGCGCAACCGACGGAACCGGCGCCAGCCACGCCTTTGCTGCCGGCACCGACGGAAGCGATCCCGCCGCTGCCGGCCCAGTGACTACACGTTGACGGGGTCGGTCTTGTCGACGTCGATCCCGTAGCGGCTGATTGCCTCGCTGACCTTGGCGCGGTTGATCAGGCAATCGTCCGCCAGGCCCTTCAATGCGGCCAGGACGATGAAGTGGCGATCTACCTCGAAGAATTCGCGCAGCGCTTCACGAGTATCGGACTGGCCAAAGCCATCGGTACCCAGGGCGACCAGGCGCCGGCCCGCCATGAATGGGCGAATCTGATCGGCGAAGATTTTCATGTAGTCGGTGGCAATCACCACTGGCCCTGCGCGGTCCGTCAGGCATTGCTCCACGTAGCTAGTACGTGGCGTTTCCTGCGGATGCAGGAGGTTCCAGCGCTCCACGGCGTGACCATCGCGGCGCAGTTCGGTGAGGCTGGTGACACTCCAGACGTCAGAGTCCACGTCAAAGTCCTTGCGTAACAAGTCCGCGGCGGCGATCACCTCGCGCAGGATCGAGCCACTGCCCATCAGCTGCACCTGGGGCTGCTGGCCGGCTTTCAGGCAATACATCCCCTTGAGAATTCCGTCTTCGACGTCGTCGGGCATGGCCGGGTGCGGGTAGTTTTCGTTGAGCAGGGTGATGTAGTAGTAAATGTCCTGCTGCTCGACAAACATGCGCCGTATGCCCTCACGGATGATTACGGCAAGCTCGTAGGCAAAGGTCGGGTCGTAGGACACACAGCAAGGGATCACCGAGGCCATTACGTGGCTATGCCCGTCATCGTGTTGCAACCCTTCGCCCATCAGGGTGGTGCGCCCGGCAGTGGCGCCCAGCAGGAACCCGCGGGCCCGCGCATCGCCTGCGGCCCAGGCCAGGTCGCCAATGCGCTGGAAGCCGAACATCGAATAGAAGATGTAGAAGGGCACCATCATCACGCCGTGGTTGGCGTAGGACGTACTGGCGGCGATCCAAGAAGAAAATGCACCGGACTCATTCAGGCCTTCCTGCAGGATCTGGCCGTCCTTGCTCTCTTTGTAGTAGCTCAGTTGGCCCGCGTCCTGGGGGGTATAGAGTTGGCCCACGGCAGAATGAATACCGATCTGGCGGAACAGGCTCTCCATGCCGAACGTGCGGGACTCGTCCGGCACGATAGGTACGATCAGCTTGCCCAGGTTAGGGTCTTTGAGCAGGGTGCCGAGGATGCGGACGAAGGCCATGGTGGTGGAAATGGCGCGCTCGCCGGTGTCTTTGAGTTGCGTGGCAAAGGCCTCGAGCGGGGGGGCTTGCAGCGCTGGCACCGAACTGTGCCGGGCTGGAACGTAGCCGCCGAGCGCTTGGCGTCGAGCGGCAAAGTAGCGCGCTTCTTCGCTGTCTGGCGCCGGCTTGAGATAGGGGATTTGTGCCAGTTGGTCGTCGGCCACTTCGAGGCCGAACCGGTCACGGAAGGCCTTGACCGCCTCGGCGCCCATTTTCTTCAGTTGGTGGTTGATGTTCTGGCCTTCGCCCGCTTCACCCATGCCAAAACCCTTGACGGTTTTCGCCAGGATCACTGTAGGTTGGCCGGTATGGCGAACGGCGGCGGCATAGGCGTTATAGACCTTGTCGGGGTCATGGCCGCCCCGTGAGAGCTTCCAGATTTCATCGTCGGAAAGATCCGCCACCAGCGCCAGCAACTCCGGGTATTTGCCGAAGAAATGTTCGCGCACATAGGCGCCGTTTTGCGACTTGTAGTTCTGATAGTCGCCGTCTACGCACTCCATCATGCGCTGACGCAGCAGGCCGCTGGTGTCCTTGTCCAGCAGGGCGTCCCAGCCACCGCCCCAGATGACTTTGATCACGTTCCAGCCGGCAGCGCGGTACAGGCTCTCGAACTCCTGGATCACCTTGGCGTTGCCGCGTACCGGGCCATCGAGGCGCTGAAGGTTGCAATTGACCACGAAAATCAGGTTGTCCAGCTTCTCGCGCCCGGCCAGAGAGATCGCCGCGAGGGATTCCGGCTGGTCCATTTCGCCATCCCCCAGGAAGGCCCAGACCTTGCGCCCCTCCTGCGGCTTGAGGGCGCGCAGGTCCAGGTAGCGCATGAACCGCGCCTGGTAGGCCGCAGTGATGGGCCCCAGGCCCATCGACACCGTAGGAAACTGCCAGAAGTCCGGCATCAACCGGGGATGGGGATAGGAGGACAGGCCCTGACCACCGGCCTCGCGGCGGAAGTTGTCGAGTTGTGCTTCGTTGATACGCCCTTCAAGGTAGGCGCGACCGTAAATGCCTGGCGAGGAGTGACCCTGGATGTACACCAGGTCGCCGGCGAAGGTCTCGGTACGGCCACGAAAGAAATGGTCAAAGCCTACGTCGTACAACACTGCAGCCGACGCATACGTGGCGATATGTCCACCCACGCCCGAGTGCTTGCCGGCGCGCAATACCATGGCCATGGCATTCCAGCGGATAAACGCATTGAGCCTGCGTTCTACCGCCAGGTTGCCGGGGTAGGGCAGTTGGCGGTCCACCGCGATGGTGTTGACGTAAGGGGTGGTGACCCGTCCGTGGAAGTCGCCATGGCGCGCTACGTCGAAATCCAGCAACTGATCGATCAGGTAATGGGCGCGCGGGCGGCCTTCGGTGGACAGCACCGATTCGATGGACTCCAGCCATTCGCGCGTTTCCTGTGGATCGTCGTCGAGTCTTACTGCGTTGTTCGCGTTCATGTGAGGCTCCAGGGTGTGCGGTTATCAACGTGCGGGCTTCTTGTGGAAGGTGATTGGGCACGCTGTAAAATGATTGCAATTGCAACTACATGACTGAATTTAGCGCGGGATGAGCTACCATTGCAACCTTCTCGAATTCCCCGGATGGTGTTGCATGGCATCGAAAGAGCCTGATGTATGGTTTCGGTTTGTCAGGGCCCACAGGGCGGTCATCCGTGAAATTGAACGGCGCCTGACCCAGGCCGGCTTGCCGCCATACGCCTGGTACGACGCCTTGTGGGGCCTGGAAAGCGGTCCTGATGGCACTCGGCGCATGCATGAGTTGGCCGATGTACTGGCCATCGAGCGCTACAACCTGACGCGGTTGGTGGACCGCTTGGAAAAGGACGGCCTGGTGGTGCGCTCGCGCTGCGAGGGTGATGGGCGCGCCGCGTTTGCCTCGATCACCGATGAGGGCCGGGTGTTGCGTAAAAAGATGTGGGGCATCTACGAAAGTACCGTGGATGAATTGTTCCTTTCGCAACTCAACGCCGAGCAGCGTCAGGGCTTTTCCGATGCGCTGGAGCGCACGGCGGGGCTGGCGATGGCCAGTGCGCAAACACGGGGACGGCGCAGGTCTGAAACGCCATAGGCAAGGGCGTCTTCCCGCTCATCTGAGGCGGTACTGCTGCAATGCCCGTTCCACCTGTTGTGGTCCGATCAGCCCATCCTCTGCCAGTGCTTTTAAAGCCAGTGCGGTAATCCAATAGCGGTCAGGTGCCGCTGGCCGGACTGAGCCGGCACCCAGGGCGACAAAGCGTGCACGCACATGGGCCGCCAGCGGGTCGACGACGGACTGCGGATAGCCGGTGACCGCGATCACTGGGCTGTCGTTGCCCGCCAGGCAATCGCGTAAGTGACTGCTGCGTTTTTCTGCCAGTGGATGCAGGCGGTTCCAGCGCTCGGCGGCATTTGCTTCGCGCACCAATCGGGTGTAGCTGGGGCAGCTCCATAGCTGCGCCGATACGTTCCAGTCCTCCTCCAGCAACCTTGCGGCATGCACGACTTCTGCAAACACGTAGCCTGCACCCAGCAGGCGCACGTGCAGAGGTGCCGGTGGTTCGCGCCCGATCCGATACATCCCCTTGATTGCATCCGCGCGGTCTTGTTGCGCCAATCCCGGCCCGTCGTGCTGGTCATGCAGGGCCAGGTAATAGAAACCCGGCCTGCCCTCGATATACAGCGCATGCAAGGCTGCCAGGACTATCGCCCGGGTTTCTTCGCCGGAGGCCGGATCATAGGGGGTGCAATGTGGATTGCTGGCCAGCCACAGCGGGAGTGAGGGGTGTGCGCCTCTGGTCCACCTGGCGGGACGGGTCTGGATGTCGTTGCACAGAATCCCCCGTTGCTCGGTGCCGCGAGAGAGGGAACACAGCTGCGCCGATGAGGTGGCGCTATGCAGGTACAACAGCGGTTTTTCCCCACGGTTACGGGCAAACCAGGTGGGCCAGGCGGCAATGCGCCTGGAGTGGGACTGGCCGCGAATGACCCAGGCTTGCCTGCACGTCGCGGGGTTGAACTCTAGGGTGTTGGCCATAGCCATCACCGTATACAGCGGCGAGCTGCGGGGCGGCTGCTGATTGTTCAAGGTGTCGATGCAGATTTGTGCGGATTGCGCAGTGCTAGCAGTCAAGAGTCGCGTCCCATTGGCGGTGCAGAGCATCACCCTAATGGAAGTTGCGCAATGATTGCAACTGCAATGATTGCAGTTGCATTTACTTTGCCTGTTTAAATCCGTGCCTGGCTGCTACGTTTAATCTTCAAGCTCAGGAACGTCATGACCCTGTCTTTTTTTCGTCACGACGGCACTTTAGGCTGGTGATGTGGGTCACTTAAGCCACCTGCTTTGATTACACAAGGAGTCGACGATGGACGATTATCAAGAAGAGCTGTTGGAGTATCAGGCATTCGAACTCGATCCCCTGGATCCGGCCGACGATGCCACCGAGCTGTAGGACAGACGTCAGGCGGAATGCCGCTGACTGCGGCGAAATTCCCCTGGGGTCTGGCTGTTCCAGCGCTTGAAGGCCCGTTGAAAAGCTTCCGCTGAGGCAAAACCGAGCAAATAGGCAATTTCCCCAAACGCCAGTTCCGTGTCGCGAATGTAGGTCATGGCCAGGTCGCGGCGGGTGTCGTTGAGAATCGCGCGAAACTGTGTGCCTTCCTCGGCCAGTTTGCGCCGTAAGGTCCAGGTTGGCAGCTTCAGGCGCGCGGCCACTTCTTCCAGGTCGGGTTCCCGGCCGCCATTGAGCATCGGCCCCAGCAAGCGGGTGATGCGCTCGCGCAGGCTGCGGGTGCGCGTCAGTTGTTCCAATTCCCTTTCACACAGTTGCAACAACAAGTGCCAGGTGCTCGGGCAGTGCTGCGGGTTGCGCAAGCCCAGGCTGTGCTGGCTCAGGCGCAGTTGATTGAGTTCTGCGCCGAACTGCACCGGGCAATCGCCCAGCACGTTGTAGCTGGCGCTGTAGTCTGGCGCGGCGAATTCGATTTCGATCCGCTCGGCCAGCACCGGCTGCTGGCACAAGGTCGCCATCTGATGCAGCCAGCCGGCGAGAATCGAATCCACCACGAAGCGGTTATAAGCGTTGTACGGGCTGATGGAATAGAAGCGCAACCAGGCGCCTTGGGCGTCCTCATGAAAGCTGGATTGGCCACGGTAATTGGCACCGTACAGCGCCTCGAAGCGCGTCAGGGTGCGCGCGGCTTCGCGCACGGTGGGGGCCTGGGCGGCGGTGACACCGGCCAGGCCGAGCTGATTCATGCGACTGAATTGGCCCATGCGCAGGCCCAGGCCGGGATCGTTGGTCAACTGGATAGCCGCGTGGCCCAGGCGCATGTAGCGGGGGATCGACAGGCGCGCACCGGGTTCGCTCAGGCGTGCCGGGTCGAGGCCGTATTGCAACAGCAGCGGCTGCGGGTCCAGGCCATGGCTGAGGATGGCATCGGCCACGGTATGCACGATGCCCACCGATAAATCCCCGAGGCGCATCGGTGCCGGTTTCATGGGCTTATAGCCACACGTTCAGCAAGCGCGCACCACGCGCGTTGCCATCGGCGAAGACCTGGCCCTGGGCGCTGAGAAAGCTCTGGCCGCTGGTGCCCTGGTCCCAGAATTGGCCGCGCATGAACACGCTGATGCCCGCGCCGGCCAGGCTGATCGGCGCCTGGCTGATCAGGCTCAGGCGATGCCAGGCTTGGCCTTCGCTGAGTTCTTCGGGCTTGAGGCTGACTTCCGGTGGCGTGGATACGCTCTTGAAACCGCGCCACGGCTTGTCCCAGGTATCCCGGCCAATCACCAACGCCGGCACCGCGACCAATTGCGCGCCTTGTTCGTTGAGCTTGCGGTAGTTGTCCGGGTACCAGCTGTCGCTGCCGATCAGGATGCCCAGGCGCCCGGCCGGGGTGTCGATGACATTGACCACGCCTTCGTCACCCGGCGCGATAAAGCCGCGCTCATCAAAGATCGGGTAGAGCTGGCGTTGGGGCTGGCCCAGGGGCAGGCCATCGCGGTCGAATACCAGGCTGGTGTTGTATAGCGCACCATGGCCAACCTGCAATTGGCCCTGGCTGACGCTCGGGTTGGGCAGGGCGATGGAGCCGGCCACCAGCGTCACCCCGAACTCCTTGGCCAGGCCGCCAAACAGCACCTGGTAATCGCGGGCCATGGCCGGGGCCTTCATGCGCAGGTAGGCGTCGTCCAGGCGGTTGTCGCCCTGGGCACTGATCAGTGCGCGCAGGAACAGCAATGGGTTGCTTGCTGATAGCCAGTTCATCGCCTCTTTAAGACTGGTGGCTTGGTACAGCTCGTTTTTTTCGCCACTGACCATCAACCAGGTGCCGACATGTTCCGGCAGGACCACGATGGTTTTGTCGTTGAGCAGGCCCATGTCCCGGGCGTTGCGCAGGTACGCCGAGAGCTTGAGGTGCAAGCGCTCCAGGCTCTGGTAGTCAGCGGGGAACAGTTCTGGCTGGATGCCCAGCAGGTTGCCGTGATCGGCGGGCATACCCTGGTTGACGGCCAGGTTGATCCGCAGGTCCGACAGGTAATGCCCCACGGGGCGCTCCTGGGTCCAGACCAGATAGGCGGAAACGGCGGCGACCAGGGCCATGGTGAGGGTCAAGGCAAGTAATTTACGCATGGAGAACAGACAACAGGCCGTGTGCAGGGTTCGCCCCTAGGGTAGGGCGCGTTGTCACGCTTGCCAAGGGGCGCTGCACATTTGGATCAATAACTTGTCAGTTTCAGTCATTGAGCGCCAAGGGTATGGCTCTTAGTCTGTGGGTCATAAACCGATGGCCTGCCATTCGAGCCTGCCACGTCCCGTGATGATCCGTTGTGGAGCTGTACCATGACCGCTGCTGCCTACCCGCACCTGCTGGCCCCGTTGGACCTGGGTTTTACTACCTTGCGCAATCGCACCTTGATGGGTTCGATGCACACCGGCCTTGAAGAAAAGCCCGGCGGCTTCGAACGCATGGCTGCTTATTTCGCCGAGCGTGCCCGTGGCGGTGTGGGCCTGATGGTCACCGGCGGCATTGGCCCGAACGATGAGGGCGGGGTGTATTCCGGGGCCGCCAAGCTGACCACCGAAGCCGAGGCGCTCAAGCACAAGATCGTCACCCAGGCGGTGCACGAGGCGGGTGGCAAGATTTGCATGCAGATCCTCCATGCCGGGCGTTATGCCTACAGCCCCAAACAAGTCGCGCCAAGCGCGATCCAGGCGCCGATCAACCCGTTCAAGCCCAAGGAGCTGGACGAGGAAGGCATCGAAAAGCAGATCAGCGACTTTGTGACGTGCTCGGTACTGGCCCAGGTCGCCGAGTACGACGGTGTGGAAATCATGGGCTCGGAAGGTTATTTCATTAACCAGTTCCTCGCCGCCCACACCAACCATCGTACCGATCGCTGGGGCGGTGCCTACGAAAACCGCATGCGCCTGCCGGTGGAAATCGTGCGTCGGGTGCGCGAAGCCGTGGGGCCGAACTTCATCATTATCTTCCGCCTGTCGATGCTCGACCTGGTGGAAGGCGGCAGCACCTGGGAAGAAATCGTGCAACTGGCCAAGGCCATCGAGCAGGCGGGCGCGACGATTATCAACACCGGCATCGGCTGGCATGAAGCGCGTATTCCGACCATCGCCACCAAAGTACCGCGCGGAGCATTCAGCAAAGTCACGGCCAAGCTGCGTGGCGCGGTGCAGATCCCGTTGATCACCACCAACCGTATCAACACCCCGGAAGTGGCCGAGCAGATCCTCGCCGAGGGCGATGCCGACATGGTGTCCATGGCCCGTCCTTTCCTCGCCGACCCGGAGTTCGTCAACAAGGCCGCCGCTGGCCGTGCCGACGAAATCAACACCTGCATCGGCTGCAACCAGGCCTGCCTGGACCACACCTTCGGTGGCAAATTGACCACCTGCCTGGTCAACCCGCGCGCCTGCTACGAGACCGAGCTCAACTATGTGCCGGTCACCCAGGTCAAGAAGATCGCCGTGGTGGGTGCCGGCCCTGCCGGTCTGGCAGCCGCTACCGTCGCCGCCGAGCGTGGCCATCAAGTGACGCTGTTTGATTCGGCCAGCGAGATCGGCGGCCAGTTCAACGTGGCCAAGCGCGTGCCGGGCAAGGAAGAGTTTTTCGAAACCCTGCGTTACTTCAAGCGCAAGTTGCAGACCACTCATGTCGAACTGTGCCTCAACACCCGTGTGGATGTGGCGCAACTGGCGGCCGGTGGTTACGACGAGATCATTCTCGCCACGGGTATCGCGCCCCGTACCCCAGCAATCCCCGGCGTGGAAAACGCCAAGGTGCTCAGTTACCTGGACGTGCTCCTGCAGCGCAAACCGGTCGGCCAGCGCGTGGCGGTGATCGGTGCCGGCGGTATCGGCTTTGACGTTTCGGAGTTCCTCGTGCATCAGGGCGTGTCCACCAGCCTGGACCGCGAAGCGTTCTGGAAAGAGTGGGGCATCGACACCCACCTTGAAGCACGCGGCGGTGTGGCCGGCATCAAGCCCCAGCCCCATGCCCCGGCCCGTGAAGTATTCCTGTTGCAGCGCAAGGCTTCCAAGGTCGGCGATGGCCTGGGCAAGACCACTGGCTGGATCCACCGTACGGGCCTGAAGAACAAGCAGGTGCAGATGCTCAATAGCGTCGAGTACCTGAAGATCGACGATCAGGGCCTGCATGTCCGTATCGGCGCCGAGGGCGAACCCCAGGTGCTGGCGGTGGACAACATCGTCATCTGCGCCGGCCAAGACCCGCTGCGCGAACTGCAGGACGGCCTGGTCGCCGCAGGCCAGAACGTGCACCTGATCGGCGGTGCCGATGTGGCCGCCGAGCTGGACGCCAAGCGCGCCATCAACCAGGGCTCGCGTCTCGCCGCCGAGCTGTAAGACCCGGGAAGGGGCGGTGTTAGACTACCGCCCCTTTTTTCATGCAGACATGCCCTGATGGGTCCTTTCGATTGGCTTCCCCAGGCTCCCCTTGAACCCTTGCAGCTGGATTGGCTGAACGGGGTCGAGGTGGCCGTGCTGCGCCTGGACCGCATCGACCCGCTGATCAGCGGCAACAAGTGGTTCAAGCTCACCGAGCACCTGGCCCAGGCGCAACAGGCTGGCGCCACGGGCATCATCAGCCTGGGCGGGGCCTACTCCAATCACTTGCACGCCCTGGCGGCAGCCGGCAAACGCTTCGGTTTTGCCACTGTCGGCCTGTTGCGCGGGCATCCCCAAGACACTCCGACGGTCCTCGATCTGCAAGCTTTGGGCATGCAACTGCACTGGCTGGGTTACGGCGGCTACCGCGCGCGCCATGCACCGGACTTTTGGTTGCCTTGGTGCGAGCGCTACCCGCGTCTGCATCCCGTGCCTGAAGGCGGCGGCGCATTGGCTGGGGCGCTGGGCTGCGGAGTGTTGGTCGAGCAAGCCCGACGACAGTTGCACACCTTGGGTTGGGCCGATTACGACGCCTGGTGGTTGGCGGCTGGCACGGGCACCACACTGGCTGGGTTGGTGCTGGCGGAGGCGGGTGCCCATCCTGTGTATGGGGCACTGGCGGTGCCGGATGATCATGGCGTCGCGCAGAACGTGCAGGCCATCGTGCAGGGCGGGTATGAACTGCTGGATGCCAGCCGTGGCGGCTTTGCCAAGGTCGATCAGCCATTGCTTGAGTTTATCGCCACTACCGAACAGGCCAGCGGCATGCTGCTGGAACCGCTGTACACCGGCAAGGCACTGCTGGCGCTCAAGCAGCAGATCGAAGCCGGGCGCTTTGCCCCCGGCATTCGCTTGATCTTTGTGCACACCGGCGGCCTGCAAGGCCGCCGGGGTTTTGCGGACTAACGCTTGGGCAACATGCGCAACACGGTGTTATCGCGCATGAAGTAGTGGTGATACAGGCCAGCAGCTGCGTGCAGGCCGATCAACCAGTAACCGATGGTGCCGCCCAGCACGTGCCAGCCTTCGATCTGCTTGGCCAGGTCTTTGTTCTCGCCGATCAACGGTGGCAACTCAAGCCCGTAGAACCACACCGAATGCCCTTCGGCACTGACGATCAGCCAGCCGAAGATCGGCATGCCGATCATGAACACATACAACGCCACGTGCATCAGGGTCGCCAGCAAGGTTTGCCATTGCGGCGGTGCCGGCAAAATCTTCGGCGCCACGCCAAGGCTGCGGGCAAACAGGCGCAGCCAGACCAGTACGAACACGGTCAGGCCGAACATGAAGTGCAGTTCCTTGATTAACGTGCGTCCGCCACTGCCTTTGGGGAAAATCCCGCGAAATTCAATGGTGGCGTAGACCGCGACCAGCAGCACCAGCATCAGCCAGTGCAGGGCGATGGACATCGTACTGTAACGGGACTCACTGTTTTTCCACGGCATCGCGTCTTTCCTCACTCATCAGGGGCAAACCTCCGTTCTTTGGCGACGAAGTCCCTTCAGCCTAACCCTGTTATGCAAGGTTTGCCCGAGTGAGGGGCGATGTATTGACCTCTATCAGATGCCTTGCGGCATTTCACCGCGGGCCAGGCGCTGATTGATGTCGGCGATCACGCCGGGCAGGTCGGTGATGGTGTCGATCAGGTAGTGCGGGCGCGAGCCGGCAAACAGCGTTTCGATACGCTTGCGTTCGCTGGCCAGCGTTGCAGGGTCGAGGGCGCGGAACTGCTCGTAGGTCAGGCCCAGGGCGTTGCCCGAGCAGGTCAGCGCCACGGTCCACATCCCGGCGCGGCGGCCTTCGAGGATGCCCGGCACGGTGTCGTCGATCTTCACGCAGGCGGCCACGTCATCGATACCCAGGGCAATCACATTGGCCAGGGCCTGGGCCGGCCAAGGGCGGCCATTGGGCACTTCGTCGGTGGCCACCACGTGGTCGGCGATATAGCCGTTGGTGGCGGCCAGTTCGACCACCTTGTCCATCACTTGCTTGGGGTAGCCGGAGCAGGAGCCAATCTTGATCCCTTGCGCACGCAGTGCGGCGATGGTCTCCAGGGCACCGGGAATCAGCGCCGAGTGTTCGGCGATCTTCTCGATCTGCAGCGGCATGAAGCGCTCGTAGATGGCGGTCACGTCAGCGTCGGTCGGCGTGCGGCCGAAGGCCTTGCGATAGCGCTCGGCCACTTGCGGCTGATCACACAGGGTGCGGATGTGGTCCCACTTGCCCATGCCCATCGGGCCACGGGCTTCTTCGATGGACACCTGCACGTCGAATTCGGCGAAGGCCTCGACAAAAATCTGCGTGGGGGCGAACGAGCCGAAGTCGACCACGGTGCCGGCCCAGTCAAGGATGGCGGCTTGCAGGGTGTTGGGGTTCTGATAGTTCATGGTGCAAATCCTATGGCTAATGTGGCGTTTTTTGTAGGAGCGAGCTTGCTCGCGAAAAACCTGAGGGCGCCGCTGTGAACCAGGCTGCCCGCGTTATCGTTAACCCACTTCGCGAGCAAGCTCGCTCCCACACATCTCTTGCAGCGCCTGGGCAATCGCCGCCACCGCTGCTTGCATCTCGGCCTGGTTGACGTGACCGATGCAGCCGACGCGGAAGGTTTCGACCTGGGTCAATTTGCCCGGATACAAAATGAACCCCTTGGCCTTGACCCGCTCGTAGAAGTCCTTGAACTGGTAGCGCGGATCGTTCGGCGCGTGGAACGTAACGATGATCGGCGCCTGGATCGCGGCGGGCAGGAAGCTGCGCAGGCCCAGTTCGGCCATGCCGTCCAACAGCGTCTGGCAGTTGTCTGCATAGCGCTGGTGGCGGGCCGGCAAACCGCCTTCTTCGTTGTATTGCAGGAGTGCTTCATGCAGCGCCGCCACCACGTGGGTCGGCGGGGTAAAGCGCCATTGGCCGGTCTTGGCCATGTAGGCGTGTTGGTCGAACAGATCCATGGCCAGGGAATGGCAGTTGCCCTGGGCGGCGGCCAACGCTTGTTTTTTGGCAAAGACAAAGCCCATGCCCGGCACGCCTTCCAGGCACTTGCCTGATGCCGCGATCAGGGCGTCAAACGGCACTTGGGCCGCGTCGATGGGCAGCGCGCCAAAGGAACTCATGGCGTCGATGATCAGGCGTTTGCCGTGGCGCTGGATGACTTGGGCGATCTCCGGCAGCGGGTTGAGAATACCGGTGCTGGTTTCGCAGTGGATCAGCGCGACATGGGTGATGCTGCTGTCAGCCTGCAACAGCCGATCCACATCAGCGGCGGTGGTGGGCTGGTCTTCAGCGGTTTCGAAGGTGCTGAACGGGCGGCCGAGCACTTCGCAGATCTTCGCCAGGCGCTTGCCGTAGGCACCGTTGATCAGCACCAGCACCTTGCCATCCCGTGGCACCAGGGTGCCGATCGCGGCTTCGACGGCAAAGGTGCCGCTGCCCTGCAAGGGCACGCAGTGATGGCTGTCGCCACCGTTGATGATCGCCAGCAGTTGCTCGCAGAGGCTGGCGGTCAGTTGGTTGAAGCGGTCATCCCACGAACCCCAGTCAACCATCATCGCCTGGCGGGTGCGGGCGGACGTGGTCAGGGGCCCAGGTGTGAGCAGGATCGGCGCGGCAGTACTCATTCTCATGTCCTCGCAAAGCAGTGGGATGAAGCTACGGGACATAAATTGCAGTTTGGCTTGTCATCAATCAAATTGTTTGTTGTTATGCCAGCCATCAGTGAGGCCGATAGCTATGAATCTTTTCCAACTCCGTGCGTTTGACGCCGTGGCCCGGGACGGCAGTTTTACCCGGGCCGCCGCGCGCCTGTTTATCAGCCAGCCCGCCGTGACCGGGCATATCAAGGCGCTGGAAGAGCACTACCAGATCACTCTGCTGCGGCGTACCGCGCGGCGGGTCGAGTTGACGGAAGAGGGGATCAAGCTCGCGGCCATCACCCGCAGTATCTTCGGCCAGGTGGATGAAGCGCAGACGCTGCTTGAAGCCAACCGGCAACTGCTGACTGGGCGCCTGGAAGTGGCGGCGGATGGGCCACACATGGTCATGCCGATGCTGGCGCGCCTGCGTGCGCGCTACCCGGGGATTACCGTCAACCTGCGTTTGGGCAATGCCCAGGAAACCCTGGCCGCGCTGCTGTCCGAGCATGCGGATGTGGCGGTGTTGACTGAGGTTGAACCGCGCAAGGGTTTGCATTTGCAGCCGTTGAGCGAGTCACGGATCTGCGCGCTGGTGCCCGCCGGCCACCTATGGCTGGCAGACCCGGCCGGTATCCGCCTGGAGCAACTGAACCAGGTGATCATGGTGCTGCGTGAGCCCAGTTCCATTACGCGCCGGACTTTCGACGACGCCTGTGGCGAGGCTGGCGTCAATCCCCGGGTGCTGCTGGAACTGGACAGCCGTGAGGCGGTGACGGAAGCGGTGGCCGCCGAGTTGGGGGTGGGCGTGGTGTCGTCGGTAGAAGTCAGCCGCGACCCGCGGGTGCACGCGATTCCAATCCAGGGCGAGGGCTTGCTGAACCAGCATATGCTCGGCTGCATGGAGCGGCGCCGGGAGTTGCGCTTGATTCAGGCGTTTTTCGAACTGGCCTCCAGTTGATGGGTGTTGATCAGACTCTGTGGCGAGGGGGGGCCATCAATTAAGCGCAGATCCCCTGTGGGAGCGGGCTTGCTCGCCCACATTTGATCTTTGCTGCTTTGAGTATTGCGTTCGCTCAGGTATCGAGGCTCTCGCGGACAATCTCCAGAAAGGTCGCCACCACCCGTCGCGAGCTCTGTTCTTTGAGGCACACCAGCGTTTCCTTCATGCGCTGGGTGCAATCGCGAATCGGCATGGCATACACCCGTGAGTCCGCACCGAATTCCGACGCCGAGACCACGCCCACGCCAATCCCCACCACCACCGCTTCACGGGCGGCCTCGCGGCCTTCTACCTGGATCGCCGGGCGAATCCGCAGCCCGGCCTGGTGCATCTCCCGCTCCAGGGTCTGACGGGTTACCGAGCCGGTTTCCCGCAGGACCAGAGGTGTGTCGTCGAGGTCCGCCAGGTCGATGAATTCACGCCCGGCCCACGGGTGGTTGCGTGCAACAAAGGCCAGCATCGGGTCATCGCGCAGCGGGATCGAGAGCAGGCGCTCATCGTCAACGTCGCGCCCCACCAGCGCCAGGTCAGCCTGATAGTTGTACAGGCGATACAGCGCATCATCGGTGTTGCCGGTCTCGATCTTTACCGTGATTCCCGGATAACGTTCGCAAAACTGCGCGATCTGCGGCAGTACATGCACCGGCGCATCCACGGCCAGGGTCAGGCTGCCGGTCTGCAAGGCCTTGGAGTCTTGCAGCAGTTCCTCGGCCTCGGCGGCGATCACAAACAGGCGCTGGGTGATACTCAGCAGGCGCTCGCCCAGGTCGGTCAGGCGCACGGAGCGTTTGTTACGATGGAACAACAGCACACCGAAGCGCTCTTCGAGCTTGCGCACCTGGTCGGAAATGGCCGGCTGGGTGAGGAACAGCCGCTCGGCTGCCAGGGTAAAGCTGCCGTGGACGGCAACGGCATGGAAGGCTTTGAGTTGCGCGTGGGAAACCGACATGGCACGACCTCTTACAAGCTGAGCTTATATTTGAAATACGATAAATCGATTTTACCTATTAGTCAGCCATTGCTTTGATAGCCCTCAGTCGCCGTAGGTTGAGTCCTACAACTTCGGCGATCATGGGTCGTTGCGTGCAACCTTGCAGGACTCATCTGACCAGTACCTGGCGCCCTGCGACCCGGTACTGCAGTGCAAAACAATAAAAACACAGGCAATTGCTTCTCGATTCTGCCGGCACACTCACACCTGAGGTCAGAACCACCATGAATATCCCTATGGGTAGCATCAAGCGTTGGCGCGTGCAGATTTTCGCCATCACCTGGCTGGCCTATGCCGCCTTCTATTTCACCCGCAAAGCGTTTTCCGTGGCCAAGCTCGGCATTGTCGACGACCCGAACTTCCCGCTGGACAAGATGATGATGGCCAACCTCGATGGCCTGTACCTGGCGGCGTACGCCGTCGGCCAGTTCACCTGGGGCATGCTGGCCGACCGTTTCGGGCCACGGGTGGTAGTGCTCGGTGGCCTGGTGATTTCCGCGCTGGCCGCGTTGGTGATGGGCACCTTTGCCACGTTGCCGATCTTTATCAGTTGCATGCTGATCCAGGGGCTGGCGCAGTCCACCGGCTGGTCGGGCCTGTGCAAGAACCTTGGCAGTTTCTTCCCGGCGCAGCAGCGTGGGCGGGTGCTGGGGCTGTGGAGTTCCTGCTATGCCTTTGGCGGCCTGGTGGCGTCACCGTTTGCCGGGTGGTGGGCCTATACCCTGATCGGTAGCTGGCACGCAGCGTTTATTTCCAGCGCGGCGGTGGTGGCAGTGGTTGCGGTGCTGTTCTTCATCTTCCAGCGCAACACCCCGCAGGATGTCGGTTTGCCCGCCGTGGAGCCGGAGCCCGCCTTGAGTGCAGAAGAGGCGGCAGCAGCCAGGAAGATCAGCATTCTTGAACCGTTGCGCGAGATCTTGCGCAACCGCACGGTACTGACCCTGGGCCTGGCGTATTTCCTGTTGAAACCGGCGCGTTACGCGATCCTGTTGTGGGGCCCGGTAATCGTCTACGAGCAGATGCCGTCGGTGGGCAAGGTCGGCGCAGCCATTGTGCCCACCGCGTTCGAGCTGGCGGGGCTGCTGGGGCCGATCATGATTGGCCTGGCGTCCGACAAGCTGTTCGGTGCGCGGCGCATGCCGGCCTGTGTCCTCAGCCTGCTGGCGCTGACGGTGTCACTGGCGTTGTTCATGGGCGCGTTGCACACCGGCAGTGTGTTGCTGGTGATGGCCTTGCTGTTTGTCATGGGCCTGACCCTGTATGGGCCGGACTCGATGATCAGCAGCACCGCCGCGATCGATTTCGGCACCGCCAAGGCCGGCGCCACGGCGGCCGGGTTCGTCAACGGCTGCGGTTCGGTGGGGGCGATCCTCGGTGGCCTGCTGCCGGGTTACTTCGACACGGTGACGGTGTTTATCGTATTTGCCGGTTGCGCGTTGTTCTCTTCGCTGGTGCTGATGCCTTACTGGAACGCTCGGCCTGCGGTATTGGCGCAAGTCGGGGACTTTGTGCCGGATCGCGCCATGGCGATCAAACCCCTGCGCACCTGAGCCACCTGTGTCGCTGGCCGGTTTTTTGGTGGAAGAGAGTGTTTTTGCCCTATAAACTCTGCCGCCAAAGCGCCGGCCAGTAGACGTCTCGGCGCCACGGATATCAAGAGAGTGAGTCATGGGCGCACAGTGGAAGGTTAAACATAAAGAAGCGGCATCCAATGCCAAGGGCAAGATCTTCGGCAAGCTGGTGAAAGAGATCACCATTGCCGCCCGCAACGGTGCAGACACCGCGACCAACGCCCACCTGCGTCTGGTGGTCGAGCAGGCCAAGAAAGCCTCGATGCCCAAGGAAACCCTGGAACGTGCGATCAAGAAAGGCGCGGGCCTGCTGGGCGAAACCGTGCAGTACCATCGCGTGACCTATGAAGGGTTCGCCCCGCACCAGGTGCCGTTGATCGTTGAATGCGTGACCGACAACATCAACCGCACCGTGGCGGAAATCCGCGTGGCGTTCCGCAAGGGGCAATTGGGGGCTTCGGGCTCCGTGGCCTGGGACTTCAACCATGTGGGGCTGATCGAGGCCTCGCCGGATACTCCGGATGCCGATCCGGAAATGGCCGCCATCGAAGCCGGCGCCCAGGACTTTGAAGAAGGCGAAGAAGAGGGTTCGACCCTGTTCATCACCGAGACCACTGACCTGGACGCGGTACAGAAAGCCTTGCCGGAGCAGGGTTTCACCGTGTTGTCGGCCAAGTTGGGCTACATCTCGAAAAACCCGGTCACTGGTTTGAGCGACGAGCAGATGGCTGAAGTCGAAGCCTTCCTGGAAGGCCTGGACAACCATGACGACGTGCAGGATATGTTCGTCGGCCTGGCGGGCTAAACCCAGTCTAGAACGGTGATGGCGGGCTTGTGTGGGAGCGGGCTTGCTCGCGATAGCGGTGGTTCAGTCAATATTTCTGCGACTGACACACCGCTATCGCGAGCAAGCCCGCTCCCACATTTGCATGGCATTTCAGAATGAGGACAGTTGCGCCTCGATCTCTGCGAACGCCGGTCGTGCCAGCACCTGCGGCTGGCAGCAATGGTCACACAGTGCTTCCAGCGCCAGGCGCTGTTGATCACTCAAGCCGCTGTCAATCCGCTCCAGCAACTCCCCCAGCAACACCCCGAACGCGCGCACTTCAATGCGTTGCAGCGCCCTGGTTTGCAAGGTGTCTACCGTGGTGTGGAACGATGCCGCGCCAAAGTCCCCGAGCAGGCAATCACCCTCGGCATTGCACAGGATATTGTGGCCATACAGGTCGCCATGGGTAATGCCGTGCCGGTGCAGGTGGGCGGCCACCGAGGCGATGCCCCGCGCTATGCGCAATGCCACCTCGGCGCTGAAACGTTTGGCGGGGTCGTAGATGTCCCGGGTGCAGGACGCCAGGCTTGGCAGGCCGGCGAGGTTGCGGTAGCTCGGTTCGATCAGGTTCATCACCAGTGCGGCCTGGTCATCGGGGTGGCCAACCACGCGGCCTTGCACCCTGATCAGGTTGGGGTGCAGCCCGGCGGCAATACAGGCCTGCATTTCGTGCAGCGGCGAACCGTCGCTGGTGATGGTGCCCTTATAGAGTTTGACGGCGACAGGCGCGTTCGAAGGTTTGCAGAGCGCCTTGCGGATCACACCTGAGGCGCCTTCGCCCAGCACTTCGGCCAGCGCCAGTTCGGCCCAGGGAATATTCGGCGTGTCGTCGTCATTGGCCACATCCACCGCCATTTCCACCGGGTTGCCGGCATAGGCCAGCCAGGTCAGGCGCGGTAGCGTCAGCAGCCAGTGCGGCAATTGCGCCAGGCGGTTGGAGGCGATGCGCAGCAGTTCGAGGTTATGGCACTGGGCCAGGCTCGCCGGCAGTTGCTCCAGGCGGTTGCCGGCCAGCATGAGTTTTTGCAAGCGCGGCCGCTCGCCGAGCTCGTCCGGCAACTGGCTGATGTGGTTGTCGGTAAGGATCAGCCAGCGCAGCTGCGGCGGCAGCGCGGCAGCGGGCACATGCTCGATCTGGTTGGCTTTGAAGCCAACCATGCTCAATTGCGGGCATTGGCCCAGGCACGCCGGCAGTTCGGTAAAGGCGTTGTCCGAGCAAAACAGCACGCGCAGGTGGGGCAGGCGGTGCAGATCGTCGGGCAGGCTGCTCAGGGCATTGCCACTGAGGTTGAGGATTTCCAGGGAGTCGGCCAGGTCGAAGATTTCCCGGGGGAACTGCGTCAGGCCACAGGACAGGTCCAGGCGCTTGATGCCAGCCAGTTGGCCAGCCTTGAGTTGGGCAAGGGTATCCATGAACAGCAGCGTCACTCGACAAAGGCAAAGGCGCTCATGATAACGGCTTGGGCGCGATCGAGCTGGTTTGTTGCAACTGGCCCAGGCGGCTGCGGGTGCGCGCCAAGTCGATCGCCTGGCCCTCCAGGGCATCGTCCAGTGGCTGTTGGCCCAGCAGTGTCAGGTGCTTGTCCTGGTCGTACAGCACGTCGATCAGGTTGATAAACCGTTGTTGCACGGCAATCGGGCAGTCGTCCAGCCGGGGCAGGCCGTCGATGATCCAGTGGTCGAAGTCCTCGCACAGCAGCAGGTAATCCATCACGGCAGTGGGTTGTTCACACAGGTCGTTGAAGGTGGCGCCCAGGGTGCGCGCCTGATGCCAGCGGACCTGCAGTTGCCGTGCTCCCACTGCCAGGGCCAGGGGTGGGCCATCGGTGTCGGGCAGCCCCCGCTCACTGCGTTGGGCCGGGGTGCCGGGCCAAACGTACAGGCCATGGGTGAAGCGCTGTTGCCGATGGTTCTGTGCCAAGCCTCGATAGTCGTGGGGCGCGCTGACTTGCATGACGTCCATGCGTGCGCCGATCAAGTCGATCACCGGCTTGAAGCGCTGGTGATACAGCGGGTTGGGCAGCAAGCCCTGTGGCGGGTAATTGGAGGTGAGCAGCACCAGGATGCCCCGTTGGAACAACGCCTTGAACAGGCGGGTGATCAACATCGCATCGCCGATGTCATGCACATGGAATTCGTCGAAACACAGCACCCGGCAACCGTCGAGCAATTGATCCAGGGTGGCGGCCAGGGCGTCGGCCTGCTGGCGGTGAGCAAACATGCCTCGGTGCAGGCGGGCGAAAAAGTCGTGGAAATGCACCCGCTGTTTGTCCGGGCACGGCAAGGCCTGGAAAAACCCGTCGAGCAACCAGCTTTTGCCCCGGCCGACGGCCCCGTGCAGGTACAAGCTGCGGGTCGGACGCCGGGCCTGCAAGTGCGCGGTTTGCCGGGTCATGGCCGCGATCACCTGCCATTGGCTGGGGCTGAGGGTGTAGCCCTGTTGCCGGGCCTTGTCTTCAAAGAACCGCTGAATGGCTGGGGCATTATCGGTGGTGGTTGTTTTGCCCAGCAGCCGTTTGAACAAGGGCAGGCGACGGGGGCGGCTATCTCGAAAAGGCATGGCGTTGGTGTCCTAGAACCTTGTGGTCTGCTTGAGCAATGGGGTGGTCGGCTCGTCCTCTTGGCTGACCATCGCATAGTTGTAGCCGGGGCTGGACCAGTACTGGGCCTGGAGCCCGTCGGCATTGCGACTGCCCGGTGGCAGCAAGGTGTTCTGCGGGCCCGGCGGGCGAATGTAGAAACTGATGCGCCGGCCCTGCGGGTTCTCGTAGAGCACCATCGCCGCTGCGCCTTGATCAGTGGTGAGCAGGCGCCCGCTGACCGGGTTGAAACCGGCCTGGCTCAGGTCTGGCAGGCGATGGGCCTGGGTGAAGTAACGGTCGAGCCAGGCTTGCATATCGCCGCTGCCTTGCACCTGGTAATCGGCGGGCATGATCCGCTCCTGGGCGAACAGGCGATAGGCCTGCATGGCGTCGGTCATCGGCAGTGCCGTGGCCACAAGGGTTGCCTGCCGTGCTTGCCAGCCACCCAGGCCGCCCAGGCTGGCGGCGAGCACCAGCATGGCGGCAGTGGCCAGTTGGCGGCGCGACTGGTGCTTGAGACGCTGGCGAATCAGTGCCGGATCCAACTGCGGATTAGCCGCTGGCGCAGCGCCGAGGGCCGCGCGCAGGTGCTGGGCATCCTGTTGCCAGGCGTGGACCTGGGCCGCGACCTCGGGGTGGGCGGCGAGCCAGATCTCCAATTGGCGTCGCTCCACCTCCGAGAGTTGGTGGTCGACGTAAGCGTGCAGGTCGCGTTCGTTGGGGGGCAGGCTGATCATTTGAGTATCCGCAGGGAGGGGCGGTTGATGTCGCCGTCGCTGAGCTGGCGCAAGGCCTGGCGGGCGCGGGACAGGCGTGACATCACGGTGCCGATGGGCACGTCGAGGATATGGGCGACTTCCTTGTAGCTCAAGCCTTCCACCGAGACCCACAGCAGCAGGGCGCGCTGCTCGCCGGTCAACTGGTCGAAAGCTTGCAGGGTCGATTGGGCGATCACCTCGCGTTCGACCGAGGGTTGCGTGTCATCGCGCCCGGTAAAGAACTCCAGCATCCGTGCATAGCGTCGCGAACGCCGGTGCGCGTCGAGAAACTGCCGGTAGAGGATCGAGAACAACCAGGCGCGTAAATCACCGTCGACGCGCCTGTCACGCCAACTGACGATGGCGCGCTCCAGGCTGGCCTGCACCAGATCATCGGCGCTGCTGGGGTTGCGCGTCAGGGACAGGGCAAAGCGCCGCAGCCTGGGAAGGAGTTCACGCAACTGTTCGTCGAGTTCGTGCATGGGGGCCTGCGTGTCGTGGGCGGTGTTGAGGGAGACGCCTACCGGCAAAGGTTGTTCCATTTGTAGGAAAAATAAACGCTACAGATGGCCTTGGTCTTTATCGTTTGTAGGCTCCCGTAGCCCTGTAATGTCGTGAATCGTCCTCAGTCCAGCTCCCAGCCTGCCCGATCACTGTGAGGCAGGCGCCAGATGAGGAGTTGACACATGATATCGGCGACAGCAGCAGATAGCGGATTTGCTTGCACCAAGGCACTGGGCCATTTGCCCATCATCCAACGTAATACCCTTGAAAGTTGGGGATGCGGGCCGGCAGGGCCACTGCCGTACGCGTGTATACACCTGGCCTTCGAGGCGCAAGCCGCAGCAGCTCCCCAGCAGATAGCCGCGCTCTGTCTGGAGCAGAGCATCAGCTATGAGCAGTTGAACCGCCAGGCCAATCGGCTGGCCCGGCACCTGATCGAGCAGGGCGTGGTGGCGGGAGACACGGTAGCGCTGTTTGTCGAGCGGTCGATCCCCATGCTGGTGGGCCTGCTGGCCGTGTTGAAAATCGGCGCGGCGTACGTGCCGCAGGATGCCAGGATCACTCCGCCGGCCCAGTTGACGATGATCCTTGAGACATTTGACCCTATCCGGGCTCAAGGACCGATTGCCGCTGGCGGCGGGCCAGCCGTGCGTGTGCCTGGATGAGTTCCTGGCGCAACAGCCCTGGGTGGCCGAGGAATGCCTGCTGGACGTCGCCGCGCCAGACCCTGCCAGCCTGTGTTTTGTGCTGTTTACCTCCGGGACCACAGGCCGGCCAAACGGGGTGCGGGTGACCCACCGTAATGTCTGCAATATCTTGCTGACGGCCCCGGGAAACCTCGGCATCAAGCCAGGCATGAGCGTTGGGCAGATACTCAACATCGCCTTTGACATGGCGGCCTGGGAGATCCTCGGTTGTCTGGCCCATGGGGCGACGTTGCTTATCCGCCAGCAAGACATCGGGGAAACGGCACGCCATTGCCAGGTGCTGATCGCCACGCCGTCGATTCTCGCGACCCTGGATCCCCGGCAATGCCCCACGCTTGAGGTGGTCGCGGTGGCGGGCGAGCCATGCCCCCAGGCCCTGGCGGACCGCTGGGCGGCCCATTGCACGTTCTACAACGGTTGCGGGCCGACTGAAACGACCATCGTCAATACCCTGCATCGGCATGTGCCAGGGGCGCGATTGACCATCGGCAAGCCGACACCCAATAACACCGTGTATGTGCTCGATGAACATGGCCAGGCCTGCGCGCCAGGGGCAGTGGGGGAGATGTGGGCCGGGGGCGATGGGGTGACGGCCGGTTATCTGCACAACCCGTTGTTGACTGCGCAACGCTACCGACCTGATCCATTCCTGGGGGCGGGCCGGATGATGTTCCATACCCGCGACCTGGGCCGCTGGACGGACGAAGGGGCGTTGGAGCATCTGGGGCGGGTTGACGATCAGGTCAAGGTCCGCGGTTTTCGCGTGGAGTTGGATGCGCTTGCCACCACGCTTGAGGCCTGCGGTGCCTGTAGCCGGGCGGTGGCGTTGAAGTTCGACAGCCAGCACCTGGTGGCATTCGTGACCCCCGCCACGGTGGATATCCCGGCAGCCAGGCAGTACTGCGCGCAACGGCTGGCCTACTACTGTGTGCCCGCGGTGATTTTCGCCGTGGACCTCCTGCCGCTCACAGCGCGTGGCAAGGTCGACAAGGCTTTGCTGCTGCAATGGGCCCGTGACAGCGAGGAGGGGCGCCAGTTGCTCCTGAGCACAGGTGGCCGAGCATGATTGAACGGTGGATGGCCACGGTGCTGCCCGCCCGGCCTGGCGGGTGGCGGCGCTGGCGTGGCAGGCCGATATTTTCCCATTACAACTGTCTGGTGGCAGGGGTGCTGATGGGCAACGGCTGGTTTGCGCTGGCGGGCTTGACCCTGCCCTTGATCGACGTGCAACAGGTGTCGCTGCTGGTGATGATTAACCTGTCCCTGGCGATCCTGGTGCGCCAGCAGTATGTAATCAACGGGCTGTTCTGGTTGGCGACGCGTATTCCCGTGAGCTGGCCGCTGTATATACGCCGCCGCGCCGCCAAGGTCTATCACTTGGGCGGGCTGCACAGCGGCGGTGCGCTGGCTGCCACGGTGTGGTTCGCGGTGCTGGTCGGCAGCCAGGGCTGGCGCTATCTGCAACAGCCTTCGAGTGTGTCGGTGCCGTGGTTGCTGGTCAGTGCGGCGCTGCTGGGTGTGTTGCTGTTGATGGTGGTGATGGCGCAGCCGGGGATTCGCCGCCGCTTTCACAATGGCTTTGAGCGCGTGCACCGGTTTGCGGGGTGGGCGGCCTTGCTGTTGTTCTGGGTGCAGACACTGCTGGCCGAGGCTCCCGCGGGGGCGGTTTGGGTATTGCTGGTGCTGACCCTGAGTATTGCGCTGCCTTGGTTACGCTTGCGCAAAGTGGTAGTCAGTCATCAGCGGCCTAGTGGCCATGCCGTGATCAGCACATTGCGCCACACCACGCCCTTTGCGGGGTCGTCCACCGCGATCAGCCTGCAACCGCTGCTGGAGTGGCACTCGTTTGCCAATATCCCGACACCGGGCCAGCCGGGTTTTCGCCTGATTATTTCCCGGGCCGGGGATTGGACGGGGCGCTTTATCGAGCAGATGCCGTCCCATGTGTGGGTCAAGGGTATTACCACGGCGGGGGTGGCCAACGTCGAGACCTTGTTCAAGTCGGTGGTGTACATCGCCACTGGCAGCGGCATTGGCCCGGTGATGCCGCATTTGCTGGCCAAGCAGGTGCCGATCCAGTTGGTGTGGTCGACCCGCAGCCCGGCCAAGACCTATGGCGAGGAACTGGTTGCAGAAATCCTTCGCGCACAACCCGGTGCAGTGATCTGGGACACCGATGTACGGGGCAAACCTGACCTGGTGCAACTGGCCTACGCGGCGGTGCAGGACTTCGCTGCCGAAGCGGTGATCTGTATCGCCAACCAGGCGGTGACGCAGCGGGTGGTCGAGGAAATGGAGGCTCGGGGGATACCCGCCTATGGGGCGATCTGGGACTCCTGAACAAGGCTCTGATGAAAATGCCTACGGCCCTGGGGGAATAAGCCCGTGCGAGCGGCGTCCTATTGCACCTATCCCCTGTGGCCATAGGCCTCGGAGCATTTCATGCCAGATCATCCATCCCCACCACGCCCGCCGTTGGGGCGTGCCAGCCTGATGCTGCGCCTGGCGGCTATTGGCGCGGTTGTTGGTGTCGTGGCGGGGGCTTTTGCCTACGTCAACGGCACACTTGACCCACAGCGTTTGCGCCCCAAGACGTTGGTCAATGCCCTGGAAACCAATAATGGCGTACACCAAGGCTACCGACGCAATCACGCTAAAGGTGTGTGCGTGGCCGGCTATTTCGAGAGCAGTCCTGCGGCTCGGGCGTATTCCAGCGCACAGGTATTCAGTGAGGCCCGCACCCAGGTGATCGGGCGTTTCGCCCTGCCCAGCGGCAACCCCTATGCCCCGGACAACAGCGTGCCGATCCGCAGCCTGGCCGTGCAGTTCAGCCAGGCCAACGGCCAGCAATGGCGCACCGGGATGAACAGCATGCCGGTGTTCCCGGTGGGCACGCCTGAGGCGTTCTACCAGATGCTCAAGGCCGGTGCCCCAGACCCTGCGACCGGCAAGCCGAACCCGGCCAGTATGCCGGCGTTTTTTGCCAGCCATCCCGAGGCCGCGCCGTTTCTGGCGTGGGTCAAGACCGCCAAGCCCTCTGCCAGCTATGCCACCGAGACCTATAACGCGATTAACGCTTTTTACCTGATCAATGCCACCGGGCAACGCCAGGCCGTGCGCTGGGGCGTGGTACCGCTGAGCCAGGATGCCAGCGGCGCCATCACGCCTGAAGGGGCGGATTCCCTGCAGGCAGATTTGATACAACGCTTGAAGGCCGGGCCGCTGCGCTGGCAATTGCAGATCACCCTGGCCAACCCCTCGGACCTGGTAGATGACGCCAGCAAGGCCTGGGTCGGCGCGCACACGGTGCTGAACGCCGGCACCTTGGTGCTTGAAAGCAGCCAGCCGCAACTGGACGGCGATTGCCGTGATATCAACTTTGACCCCTTGATCCTGCCCAGCGGTATCGAAGCCTCCAATGACCCGCTGCTGGCCGCACGTTCTGCCGCCTATGCCAGTTCATATTTGCGTCGCACCGGCGAAGTCAGCCAGTTGCACAGCGCCCCTCAGGAGTCCCGGCCATGAATGCCCAACCGCGTTTTTTTGCGCCGCTGGCGCGCCTGCTGCACTGGCTGATGGCGCTGATGGTGATCGCCATGCTGTTTATCGGCGCTGGCATGGTGGCGTCGGTTTCCGAGCGCCATGAGTGGTTGTTGCACCTGCACAAGCCGCTGGGCATTGCGATTCTGCTGTTGGTGATCGTGCGGCTGGGGGTGCGCTTTTCTACCCGTCAGCCGCCGTTGCCTGTCGACTTGCCGGCGTGGCAGGTGATGGCGGCCAAGGCTTCGCATGTGCTGCTGTATGGCTTGATGCTGATCCTGCCGTTGCTGGGGTGGGCGATGATTTCGGCGGCCGGTGATCCGGTGATGCTGTCCAGCGCCTTGCAGTTGCCCGGATGGGTGCCGGCCAATGCGCAGTTGTTTGCGGTGCTGCGCAAAGCCCACGGTTACCTCGCCTATTTGCTGTTTCTGACGGTGTTGCTGCATTTGGCGGCGGCGTTGTTCCATGGCTGGGTTCGTCGCGATGGCGTGCTGCAAAGCATGCTCGGCAAGGACTGAGGTGCAAGGGTCGCCCGCCAGTAAACCAGGGCCAGCAGGTTGATGGCGGCGCCCAGGCCACACACGCCGAGCCAGCCGGCCCAGGCATACATCATCGTCGCCGCGACCGAGCCCAGGGCGCTGCCTGCCGAATAGAACAGCATGTAGCCGGCCACCAACCTGCTCTGGGCGGCGGGGCGCACGCTGTAGATCAGGCTTTGGCTGGTGACATGCACGGCTTGCAGGCCGAGGTCGAAGGTAATCACCCCGAGCAGCAGCGCCCACAGCGAGGACTGGGTGAAGGCGATGGCCAGCCACGACACCAACATCAGCCCCAGGGCTGCGCCGCTGGTCCACTGGGCCAGGCCCCGGTCGGCCAGGCGTCCGGCATGAGCCGCGCCCAGCGCGCCAGCAGCACCGGCGAGGCCGAACAGGCCGATCTGGGTGTGGGACAGCGACAATGGCGGGGCGCTCAAGGGCAGTACCAGCGGGGTCCAGAGCACGGTGCCAGCGGCAAAAATCAGAAACGCCAGGACCGCGCGGTCGCGCAGCACTTTTTCTTCACGCAACAGGCTGAACACCGAGCCGAGCAGCTGTAGATACGAACCTGGTGCCCGGGGCTGCTCGGTGGCCGGCAAGACGCGCCAGAGCAACAGTGTCATCAGCAGCGTCAGGCCAGCCGACAACAGGTACACCGAACGCCAGCCGGCCAGGTCTGCCATGACCCCGGACACCGTGCGTGCCAGCAGCAGGCCGACCACGATGCCGCTGGTCACCAGGCCCACCACATGGCCCCGTTGCTCGGGCCGCGCCAGGTTTGCGGCGTAGGCCACCAATACTTGTGCCACCACCGCGAGCAAGCCGGTCAGCAGCAGGCCAGCCAGAAACCACAGGCTGCTGCTGGACAGGCCGAGCAGCAAAACCGCGGCGGTGGACAGCAGTAACTGGCCGACGATCAAGTGCCGGCGATTGAGCAGGTCGCCCAACGGCACCAGCAGCAACAGACCCATGCCATAACCGACCTGAGTCAGGCTGATCACCATGCCGATGGTGGCGGGGTCCATGGCGAACGTGGTGGCCATGGCATCAAGCAGGGGTTGGGCGTAATAGACATTGGCCACCGACAAACCACAGGCAATGGCGAACAGCAGCACCACGGCGCCGCTCAAAGGGGGAGTTGGCATGCTGGATTCCTTTGTGGTTTTAAAATGAAACTAGTTGTACGGTAGATAGGCCGGTTTTATATTGCAACTACATTTTTCATCAGGCAGGTGTTGCGCATGGTCAAACTCACTCGCTTTGAAAGTGCCGAATGCCCGGTGGCACGCTCACTGGAGGCCATTGGTGATGGTTGGGCGCTATTGATCATTCGGGATGCATTCGATGGCATCCGCCGCTTCGGCGAGTTCCAGCGCAGCCTGGGGATGGCCAAGAACATTCTGTCGACGCGCCTGCGCAATCTGGTGGCCCACGGGATTTTCGAGATTGTCCCGGCTTCGGATGGCAGCGCTTACCAGGAGTATGTGTTGACGCAAAAGGGCAGGGGACTGTTCGCCGTGATCATTGGGCTGCGGCAATGGGGCGAGGGTTTTTTTTACGACGAGGGCGAGGCTCGTTCGGTGATGTTGGACCGTGAGCACGGGCAGCCGCTGCAGGCCTTGGCGGTGCGTGCAGCGGATGGCCGGGTGCTCGGGCCGCAGGATTGCCTGCGGGTGGCGGCGCAATCCGGGGGCTGAACCTGGCCCCCGGGGTAAGCAGGATCAGCGCAGCACGCTGACCATATCCGCCACGGTGCTCAGCACGTCCTTGCCCAGTTGCAGCGAGCGTTTGCCGGACCAGCCGGTATGCGGATCGGGTGCATCGTCGTTGTCCTTGAACGGCATTTCCAGGGTCAGGGACAGGCAATCGAATTTCTCGCCCACGCTGTTGCACGCCAGGGTCATATTGGCCTGGCCCGGCAAGTCACGCGTGTAGCCATGGGTGGTCTGGAAGTCGCGGGTCAGGGCGCTCAAGTGGCTGCGGAAGTGTTTTTCCAGGCCTTCGATACGCGGTGTGTAACCGGGGTTGCCTTCACAACCGGCGGTGAACACGTAGGGGATTTCCTCGTCACCGTGGATGTCCAGGAACAGGTCGACGCCGTATTGCTCCATTTGCTGCTGGACGAACAGCACTTCCGGGCTTTGTTCCTGGCTTGCGCTTTGCCAGGCGCGATTGAGGTCCTGGCCCATGGCGTTGGTGCGCAGATGACCGTGAAACGCGCCATCCGGGTTCATATTCGGCACCAGGTAGAGGTCGGCAGCGGCCAGGAGTCTGTTCAGTTCGTCGTCACCGTGCTGTTGCAGGCGCTCGATGATGCCTTCCATAAACCACTCGGCCATGTGCTCGCCCGGGTGTTGTTGGGCGATGATCCAGACTTTGCGCTGCCCTGCGCCACCCTTGCCACGGCGCAGGAGCGGGATATCACGGCCTTCGACGCTCTTGCCGGTGGCCAGCAATTGCGTGCCGGCGCGGTTCAGTGCCTGGTCGATCAACCAGGCGTGACGCTCGCGGCTGTAGGGTTCGAAGTAGGCGAACCAGGCGTGTTTTTGCTCGGTCTGGAATTCGATGTGCAAGGTTTCGCCGTCAAAGCGCGTTGGCACCCGGAACCAGTTGATGTGGTCGTAGGACGCCACGGCGTTGTAGCCGCTCCAGGCATGTTTGTAGGAGGACTGGCCGGCGTTGCTCAGGCGGAAGGTATGGGTATGGCCAATGTGCATCCCTTCGGCCTTGAAGTGGAACCATTGGAAGTGCTGGCTGCGGGTATCGGGTTTGATTGCGAGCAACAATTGATGGGCATCGCTGGTGTCGAGCACCTGGATATTGCCGCTGTCGAAATCGGTGCTGATCTTAATGGAGGTCAAGGCCACGGTCATAGTCTGGTTGCCTGAATATGAGGGGTGTGGCGGGTAGTTTACACAGGCGCGGGGTAAAGTCTGGACGCAAACTTTTGCGAAAAAGAAGGGGGCGTCGTCCATGACGCAGCCGCAGCTTAGAGTCTGTGAGATTGATTCTCAAGTGCTAATTTGGAAAGATCCGGGCCAGAGCGCTTTATCGACTTTCTTTTCGCGATAGTCTTTTGCTACCATGCGCGCCATCAAGCAACACACAGTCTTCATTAGCCTGAAGCCACGCCAGAATAACTGGCAAAAAAAGACCCGGCCAAAGAGCCGGGTCAAAAACCGTGATTAGCCTGATGAGGAGATATTCCAAGAGTCCGACCTAAGGTCTCTTGGTCTATCGACTGATCTCGCGACCAGCTGCTTGCAATAATAATCATTATCATTTGCAAGTCAAATGTTTTTATCAGCCAGATAGAAATATTTTTCCTTTTGTTCCTGCATGCCTACCTGGCTATGGGGTTTTCCCGCCTGCCAGTTGCAGTGGACGCTCCAGCATGGCCTTGGCCATATCAATCAGGTACACCACCGAAAACGCCAGGTCCCGGGTGCCTCCCAGCTTGTTGTCGGCCAGTTCATAGGCGATGGCGGCAGCGCTGCGCAGCAGGTCCGACGCGTGGATCAGGGCTTCTTCACTGCTGACAGCGGGGTTGGCCTCGAACCATGTCACATCGTCCGATGCCAGGCCTGGATCTTCTTTCAAGTAGTAGTCCAGCGCGCGCTGGGCAGCGGCGCTGTCCTGCAAGAGCTTTATTTCATCATCAGGTGTACCAGGCAGGTGATCCGGGGTTGTGTTCATGAGGTCGGTGCTCTGGGTGGGAAGGTGAACAGGTGGAGCTGATAATAATACGATCTGTATTTATGTCATTTGATTGATTACTACAAACTGTTTATTGTCGCGCTGAATACACCCGGTATCGTCTGCCCCATGGATAAATGGATAGCGTTGGTCAAAGCCAACATGAAAGACCGCAAGGTCACGCAAGAGCAATTGGCCACGCGGCTGGGCATGTCCCAGGGCGGCATCGGCCACTGGCTGGGCAAGCGCCGTGTCCCCAGCCTCGCCGACATGAACCGGGTGCTCGAAGAACTGGGCCTGGGTTATCTGGAAGCGGCGCTGGTGATCCGCGAGAAGGGCGACGCCCCGGCAGACGACGAAGCCGCGTCGGCCGTTCAATACAACCCGTATTTTCGCTATCCCGTGAAAGACTGGAAACAGCCCATCCAGGTGCACGAGCAGCGGCCAGCCTATGGCCAGGCGCGTTTTCAGGCGAGCGACTACGATGCCGACGGCGAAGCGTTCTGGCTCCAGGTCTACGGCGATGCAATGACCGCACCCAGCGGGCCGAGTATCGCCGATGGGATGATGATCCTGGTGGACCCGGCCCTCGACGCCGAGCCCGGCAAGTTGGTGGTGGCCCAATGGGCCGGCAGCAGCCAGGCGACCTTTCGCAAATTGATCGAGGAAAGCGGCCAGCGTTATCTGGTGCCGCTCAACCCGACCTATCCAAAGGCGCTGCTGACCGATGCCTGCCAGATCATCGGCGTGGTGGTACAGGCCACGGTGAAGTTCTAGGCCAAGGCCTCCAGCTCCACCAAGGCGCTGCCTTCGCCGACCATTTCGCCTTCCTGGCAATACAGCGCCTTGATCACACCGGCATGGGGTGCGCGAATGCTGTGCTCCATCTTCATCGCTTCGAGCACCACCAGTTGCGTGCCAGCCTCGACCGTCTGCCCGACGTCCACCAGCACCCGCACGATGCTGCCGTTCATCGGCGCAGTGAGGCCGCCCTGATGCGCCTGCCCGGCATCGACGGCGGCGATCGGATCAAACAGCGTCACACTGCGCATCTCACCTTGCCAGCGCAGGAACAGCGTCTGTCCATGGCGTACAGCCAGGTGCGAACGGCGTAGGCCGGCATCCTCGATCAGCAGGTGCTCGTTACGCAGTTGTGGCGCGGCGTTGGTTTGCAGGGTCACCAGGCGGTCCTGGCCGTCGCAGCTCAAATGCAGTGACGTCTCGGCGGGCAGGCCCGCGCGAAAGCCCAATGCCGCAGCCCACGGCGAGGCGAGGTCATCTTCGCGCAGCCGGGCTGGCTGGCTCTGCATGAAACCATGGCCAGCCGCCTGCCAGAACTCATCGCTCAACTCACTGGCGGCAGGCAGCAGTTGCTCCTGGTACCGCGGGATAAACCCGGTATCTAACTGCGCCGCAGCGAACGCAGGGTGGCCGATGATGCGTCGCAAAAAGCCCAGGTTAGTCTTCAAACCACCGACCGCAAACTCATCCAGCATGCTCAGCAGGCGCAGGCGCGCCTGTTCGCGATCCTCGCCCCAGGCAATCAGTTTGCCGAGCATCGGGTCGTAGAACGGGGAGACGTCGTCACCTTGCTCGACGCCGCTGTCCACCCGGCGTCCCGGGCCTGGCGCCGACTCGCGGTACAGCGCCAGGCGCCCGGTGGCCGGCAAGAAATCATTGGCAGGGTCTTCGGCATACAGCCGCACTTCGATGGCGTGACCGCGCAACGGCACCTGATCCTGGGTCATCGGCAGCGGTTCGCCCTGAGCGACACGGATTTGCCAGGCCACCAGATCCAGGCCGGTAATGGCCTCCGTCACCGGGTGTTCCACCTGCAAGCGGGTGTTCATCTCCATGAAGAAGAACTCACCACGCGCATCCAGCAGGAACTCCACCGTGCCAGCACCGACATAGCCAATCGCCTGGGCCGCACGCACTGCCGCCTCACCCATGGCCTGGCGCAGGGCAGGGCTGAGACCGGGTGCCGGCGCTTCTTCGACGACTTTCTGATGCCGACGCTGGATCGAGCAGTCGCGTTCATTGAGGTACAGGCAATGACCGTGTTGGTCGGCAAATACCTGGATCTCCACGTGGCGTGGCTGGATCAGGTATTTCTCCACCAGCATCTGCGCGTTGCCAAACGACGACTGTGCTTCACGCTGGGCCGAGGCCAGGGCTTCGGCCAATTGGCTTTCGTCCTCGACCACTTTCATGCCCTTGCCGCCACCGCCAGCAGTGGCCTTGAGCAGCACCGGGTAGCCAATGCGCGCAGCAGCCTGGCGGAAGGTTTCCAGATCCTGGGCGGCACCGTGATAACCCGGCACCAGCGGTACGCCAGCGGTTTCCATCAAGGCCTTGGCGGCGGACTTGCTGCCCATGGCATCAATGGCCGAGGCGGGCGGGCCGAGGAAAATCAGCCCGGCGTCAGCAATCGCCCGCGCAAAGCCCGGGTTTTCGGAAAGAAAGCCATACCCCGGATGAATCGCCTGGGCGCCGCTGGCCTTGGCGGCGGCGATCAACTTGTCGATCTGCAGGTAGCTGTCGGCAGCCTTGCTGCCGCCCAGGTCCACGCGGATATCGGCTTCGCGGCTATGGCGCGCATCGCGATCAGTAGCGCTGTGCACGGCGACGGTGGTCATCCCCAGTGCCTTGGCCGTGCGCATGACCCGGCAGGCGATTTCGCCACGGTTGGCCACCAGCACGCAGGTAATCAACGGTGAACTCATGAACGAGGCTCCTGGGACTGCCAACTGGGTGCACGTTTTTGCAAAAACGCGCGCAATCCTTCCTGGCCTTCGGCGCTGACGCGGATGCGCGAGATGGCGTTTTCGCAGTAACGGCGCAACGCTGGAGTGAGCGCGCCGTTGCCGACTTCGCGCAGCAAGTCTTTGCTGGCACGCATGGCCGCCGGGCTGTTGAGCAGCAGGTTGGCGGTCCATTGCTCGACCTGTTGATTCAGCTCGGCGAGGGGGTAGCTTTGCGCCAGGAGCCCGATGGCCTGGGCCTGGTGGCCGTCGAAGCGCTCTGCGGTCAAGGCATAACGCCGTGCCGCGCGTTCGCCAATCGCCTGCACCACAAATGGGCTGATCACCGCCGGGGCGAGGCCGATGCGCACTTCCGACAGGCAGAACTGCGCGTCATCGGCGCCAATGGCCATGTCGCAGCAACTGATCAGGCCCAGGGCGCCGCCATAGGCCGCACCCTGGACCACCGCGAGTGTCGGGATCTTCAGCTTGGCCAGGTTGTACATCAACTCCGCCAGCTCGCGGGCGTCGTCGAGGTTGGTGTGGTAGTCCAGCTCAGCCGACTGTTGCATCCAGGCCAGATCCGCGCCGGCGCTGAAATGCTTGCCGCGCCCGCGTACCAGCAAAAAACGTAGCGAGGCATCGGCCTGGACCTGGTCCAGGGCAATGATCAGCTCACGGATCATTTCGGCGTTGAAGGCGTTGTTCTTCTGTTCCCGGCTCAACCACAGCGTGGCAAAGCCACGGGGGTCGTTCACCAGTTCCACGGTGTTGAAATCGCTCATGGGTGCAGCTCCAATTACATGCGGAACACGCCGAAGCGGCTCGGCTCGATGGGGGCATTCAGCGCGGCGGACAGGGCTAGGGCCAGCACGTCACGGGTCTGCAAGGGGTCGATGACGCCGTCATCCCACAGGCGGGCGCTGGAGTAATAGGGGTGGCCCTGGGTTTCATACTGGTCGAGGATCGGTTGCTTGATCTGCGCCTCTTCCTCGGCGCTGAACCCCTGGCCACTACGTTCGGCCTGTTCGCGCTTGACTTGCACCAGCACACCGGCGGCCTGTTCGGCGCCCATCACGCCAATACGTGCGTTGGGCCACATCCACAAAAATCGCGGATCGTAGGCGCGCCCACACATCCCATAGTTACCGGCACCAAAGCTGCCGCCGATGATCACCGTGAATTTCGGCACCTTGGCGCAGGCTACCGCCGTGACCAGCTTGGCGCCGTGCTTGGCGATGCCGCCGGCCTCGTACTTCTGGCCGACCATGAAGCCGGTGATGTTCTGCAAGAACAGCAGGGGAATCCCGCGCTGGCAGGCCAGTTCGATAAAGTGCGCGCCTTTTTGCGCCGCTTCAGCGAAGAGGATCCCGTTGTTGGCGAGGATCGCGACAGGATAGCCATGCAAATGGGCAAAACCGCAGACCAGCGTGGTGCCGAACAGCGCCTTGAATTCATCGAATACCGAGCCGTCCACCAGCCGCGCAATCACTTCGCGCACATCGAACGGCTGCTTGGCATCGGCCGGGATCACGCCGTACAGCTCGTCGCTGGCATACAGCGGCGCGACGGGTGTGCGCTGTTGCAACTGCCCCTGTTTGCGCCAGTTGAGGTTGGCGATGCTGCGGCGGGCCAGGGCCAGGGCGTGTTCGTCGCTGTCGGCGTAATGGTCGGCTACCCCGGAGATCTTGCAGTGCACATCGGCACCGCCAAGGTCTTCGGCGCTGACCACTTCGCCCGTGGCGGCCTTCACCAGCGGCGGCCCGGCGAGGAAGATGGTCGCCTGCTGGCGCACCATGATCGCTTCGTCCGCCATCGCCGGCACATAGGCACCACCGGCAGTGCAGGAGCCCATGACCACGGCAATCTGCGGGATGCCCTGGGCGCTCATGTTGGCCTGGTTGAAGAAGATCCGCCCAAAGTGCTCGCGGTCGGGAAACACTTCGTCCTGGCGCGGCAGGTTAGCGCCGCCGGAATCCACCAGGTAGATGCACGGCAGGCGATTCTGTTCGGCGATGGTTTGCGCGCGCAGGTGTTTTTTCACGGTCAGCGGGTAATAGGAGCCACCTTTTACCGTGGCGTCGTTGGCGACGATCATGCACTCGACGCCTTCGACCCGACCGATTCCGGCGATCACGCCAGCGGCGGGTACGTCTTCACCGTAGACCTGATACGCCGCCAGTTGGCTGAGCTCAAGGAACGCCGAACCCGGGTCGAGCAGGCGGTTGATGCGTTCGCGCGGCAACAGCTTGCCACGGGAAGTGTGGCGCTCCTGGGCCTTGCTGCCGCCGCCTTGCTGGACCTGGGCAAGCAGGGTGTGCAGGGCATCGACTTGTTTGAGCATTGCCGCGCTGTTGGCGGCAAACTCTGCCGAGCGTGGATTGAGTTGGGTGTGCAGGGTGGCCATGGTGCACTCCCTCAGCGGGTTTCGTTGAACAGTTCGCGGCCAATCAACATGCGCCTGATTTCACTGGTACCTGCGCCGATTTCATACAGCTTGGCATCGCGCAGCAGGCGGCCGGCCGGGAATTCATTGATATAGCCATTGCCGCCGAGAATCTGGATCGCATCGAGGGCCATCTGCGTCGCGCGTTCGGCGCTGTACAAGATCACCCCGGCGGCGTCCTTGCGTGTGGTTTCGCCACGCTCGCAGGCCTGGGCCACCGCATAGAGGTAGGCGCGGCTGGCGTTGAGCTGGGTGTACATGTCGGCGACCTTGCCCTGGATCAGTTGGAACTCGCCGATGCTCTGGCCGAACTGCTTGCGGTCGTGGATGTACGGCACGATCAGGTCCATGCAGGCTTGCATGATCCCGGTCGGGCCACCGGAGAGCACCACGCGCTCGTAGTCCAGGCCACTCATCAGCACTTTGACGCCGCCATTGAGCGCGCCGAGGATGTTTTCTTCAGGCACCTCGACGTCGTCGAAAAACAGCTCGCAGGTGTTGGAGCCGCGCATGCCCAGCTTGTCGAACTTGTTGCTGCGGCTGAAGCCTTTCGAGTCGCGCTCGACGATAAACGCGGTAATGCCGTGGGCGCCTTTTTCCAGGTCGGTCTTGGCGTAGATCACGTAGGTGTGGGCATCGGGGCCGTTGGTGATCCAGGTCTTGCTGCCGTTGAGCACATACACGCTGCCGCGTTTGTCGGCGCGCAGCTTCATCGAGACCACGTCGGAGCCGGCATTCGGCTCGCTCATGGCCAGGGCGCCGATGTGCTCGCCGCTGATCAGCTTGGGCAGGTACTTGAGTTTTTGCGCGTGGCTACCGTTGCGGTTGATCTGGTTGACGCACAGGTTGGAGTGCGCACCGTAGGACAGCGCCACCGAGGCCGAGCCGCGGCTGATTTCTTCCATGGCCACCACGTGGGCCAGGTAACCCAGGCCGGCACCACCGTATTCTTCCGGCACGGTGATGCCCAACAGGCCCATGTCACCGAACTTGCGCCACATATCCACGGGGAACAGGTTGTCGATGTCGATCTGCGCCGCCCGTGGCGCCAGCTCCTTGGCCACGAAGGCCTGCACCTGGTCGCGCAGCATGTCGATGGTTTCACCGAGGGCGAAGTTCAGGGTCGGGTAACTCATGGGAGGGCACCTATAAACATTATTGTTGTGGGGCTGGCGATGCCATTGGGCGATCACCTTTACGTTAACGTAAACTTGCGTTGCATGACTGTCAATCGTAGCTTACGTTAACGTCAAGCTCGCGCCTGATCGGCGCACCGTCCACCTACAAAAAAGACAATAGGGGTCGTCATGGATCAACCGAATCAGAGCTACAGCCGTGGCCCACAGGACAAGGCCCTGCTGGCCATGACCATTGGCCAGGCATTTGACCGCACAGTGGCGCAGTACCCGCAGGGCGAGGCCCTGGTGGTGCGCCACCAGCACCTGCGCTACACCTGGCGACAACTGGCCGCAGCCGTGGACCTGCATGCACGCGCTCTGCTGGCCCTGGGTTTGCAAGCCGGGGATCGCCTCGGCATCTGGGCGCCGAATTGTGCCGAGTGGTGCATCAGCCAAGTGGCCAGCGCCAAGCTCGGGGTGATCCTGGTCAATATCAACCCGGCCTACCGCAGCAGCGAGCTGGAATACGTGCTCAAGCAGTCGGGTTGCCAGTGGTTGATCTGCGCCGGTTCGTTCAAGTCCTCCGACTATCACGGGATGTTGCAGGCGCTGGTGCCCAAGCTGACGGAGCAGGGCGCTGGCCAATTGCGCTGTGATCGGTTACCCGAACTGCGCGGGGTGATCAGCCTGGATGCACGACCGCCCTCGGGGCTCCTGCCCTGGTCGCACTTGTCGACCCTCGGTGCAGGAGTCCCCGTGCAGCAGTTACACCAGCGCGAGGCCAGCCTGCACTTCGACCAAGCCGTCAACATCCAGTACACCTCCGGCACCACGGGCTTTCCCAAGGGTGCCACCCTCAGCCATCACAACATCCTCAACAACGGCTACATGGTCGGCGAAAGCCTGGGCCTGACCGCCCAGGACCGCCTGGTGATCCCGGTGCCGCTCTATCATTGCTTCGGCATGGTCATGGGTAATCTGGGCTGCATTACCCATGGCACCACCATGATCTATCCCAATGACGGTTTCGACCCGCTGCTGACCCTGACGGCCGTGGCCGAAGAACGCGCCACTGGCCTGTACGGCGTGCCCACGATGTTCATCGCCATGCTCGATCATCCGCAGCGCGACGAGTTCGACCTGTCGACCCTGCGCACCGGGATCATGGCCGGCTCTACCTGCCCGATCGAGGTGATGCGCCGGGTGATCAGCGACCTGCATATGAGCGAAGTACAGATTGCCTACGGCATGACCGAGACCAGCCCGGTGTCGCTGCAGACCGGTGCGGATGACGACCTGGAGCGTCGCGTGACCACGGTCGGGCGCACCCAGCCACAATTGGAAAGCAAGATCATCGACGAGGCCGGCAACACCGTGCCACGCGGGCAGATCGGCGAGTTGTGTACCCGTGGCTACAGCGTGATGCTCGGCTACTGGAACAACCCCGAGGGCACCCGCGAAGCCATCGACGACGCCGGCTGGATGCACACCGGCGACCTGGCGAGCATGGATGAGCAGGGCTATGTGTGCATCGCCGGGCGCAACAAGGACATGATCATTCGCGGTGGCGAGAACGTGTACCCGCGGGAACTGGAGGAGTTCTTCTTCACCCACCCGGCGGTGGCCGATGTGCAGATCATCGGCATTCCCGATGAGCGCTACGGTGAAGAGATCGTGGCCTGGATCAAGTTCCATCCGGGGCATGTGGCCAACGAGCTGGAACTGCAAACCTGGTGCAAGGGGCGCATTGCGCACTTCAAGACGCCGAAGCACTTTCGGTTTGTCGAAGCGTTTCCGATGACCGTGACGGGCAAGATCCAGAAGTTTCGTATGCGTGAGATCACGATCGAGGAACTGGGGCGCGAACCCTGAGGCCTGGCCCAAACCTGATGTGGGGTTGGGCTTGTGTGGGAGCGGGCTTGCTCGCGATAGCGGAGTATCAGTCAAGTATTCATCAATTGACCCACCGCCTTCGCGAGCAAGCCCGCTCCCACAGGGGATTGAGGGGGCACAAAATGCATTTCACCCAGACAGCACAAAGGGGAGCCGAAGCTCCCCTTTAATTTGTTGTTACGTGCTCTTTTTTTATTATTGAGGGGCGGTCTATTGTTGTTTTTGGCAACCGTGGCCCTTTACCGCTGTTTTTGGCGACCCCCATCCGGGGTCAAGAGCAAACGTATTTTTTTGAGCGCTGATCTGCTTCTTCGCACGCGATCCAACCAGTGGGTAGCTACCTTGAGGTAGTTTTATTGTTCTCTGCCCGGTTGCGAGTGGCGGCTTGCGCCGTACCCTGCGAAGCACATCTTCTCCAAAAAAATCTGTTAGCTGCGTCTCTGCCGTGTTGTTTTTGTTATGTCAGAGTCGTTACGTCTTATTTTTATTAGGTTTGGTGCTTTTTATTCTTGTTATGCCATAGAGATAGCAGAAGCCGTGCCAACTTTTTAAAACCCTTTAAAATCAATGGTTTGATTTTTTCGTGGGAAATTTACTTCAGGAAATGCGACAAAATATGTTCCCGTGTTACCCGATGTGTAGCCGCGAGGTAACACATCGTCACGGGTGCGCTACTCAATGGGCACTGCGGGCCTTGGCCACGCGTGAGCCGGTGGGGCGACCCAGGACCGTACAGATCTGTTGGCCCGCCACGATCAACGTGTCCATGTCGATGCCGGTCTCGATGCCCAGGCCGTTGAGCAGGTACAGCACGTCCTCGGTCGCCACGTTGCCGCTGGCGCCCTTGGCATAGGGGCAGCCGCCGAGGCCGGCGATAGAGCTGTCGAACACCTCGATACCCTCCAGCAGGCTGGCGTAGACATTGGCGATGGCCTGGCCATAGGTGTCATGGAAGTGCCCGGCGAGTTTTGCCCGTGGCACGTCCTTGCCCACCACCTCGAACATCCGCCGAGTGGCGCCTGCGGTGCCGGTGCCGATGGTGTCGCCCAAAGACACCTCGTAGCAGCCCATGGCATACAACTCACGGGCCACTGCGGCCACTTGTTCTGGGGCGACCTGGCCTTCATACGGGCAGCCCAGCACGCAGGACACATACCCGCGCACACTGACGCCATGCTGCTGCGCTGCCGCCATGATGGGCGCAAAGCGCTCCAGGCTTTCGCTGATGGAGCAGTTGATATTGCGCTGGGAAAACGCCTCGGACGCCGCCGCAAACACCGCGACCTCCTTGACCCCGGCCGCCAGCGCGTCCTCGAACCCGCGCAGGTTCGGTGCCAGGGCGCCGTAGATCACCCCCGGCTTGCGCTGGATCTGCGCAAACACCTCGGCCGATCCGGCCATTTGCGGCACCCATTTAGGCGAGACAAAACTGCCGACTTCGATATAGCCCAGGCCCGCCGCACTGAGGGCGTCGACCAGACGTACCTTGTCGGCCACGCTGATCGGTTGCGCTTCGTTTTGCAGGCCGTCGCGCGGGCCGACTTCGACCAGGCGCACATGGGAGGGGAGAGACATGGGATCTACCTTTTTTATTGGGGTTGGCCGACCTGGCTCTGGATTGTCTGTTCCAGGGCCTGGGTGCAACGTTCTTCGGCGGTGTCCAGCTCCAGCTTCATCTGTTCGATGTCGAGCAACTGTTGTTCCAACTGCTCGCGACGTTCGCTGATTTTCGCCAGCATGCTGTGCAGCTGTTTTTGATTGCCGCTGGTGGGGTCGTAGAGCTCGATCAACTCGCGGCACTCGGCCAAGGAAAAACCGATGCGCTTGCCGCGCAGGATCAGCTTCAGGCTGACTTTGTCCCGTGGCGAATAGATACGCTCCTGGCCCCGGCGTTCGGGGCTCAAGAGACCTTGTTCTTCATAGAAGCGAATGGCCCGGGTGGTGATGTCCAACTCGCGGGCCAGGTCGGAGATGCTGTAGGTCGTGCTCATGGTGGCGCTCAAGGAGGGTCTTGGCGCTACGCTAATGGCTGCTTGACGTAAACGTCAAGCAAATCACCGCCTACGGGTTATCCAACTTCTTCTCGCGCGCCGTGACCTGCTGGCACAACTCGATCATCTGCTCACGCATCCAGCGGTTGGCCGGGTCCTGGTCGGTGCTTTCATGCCAGTACAAGTGGGTTTCCACCGGCGGCACATCATTGACCGGCAGGTTGAACGAGTGCAGGTCGTTACGCCTTGCAAAGCGCTCGGGTACGGTCATCACCATATCGGTCTGCTGCAATACCTGGGAAGCCATCAGGTAATGCTGCGAACGCAGGGCGATCTTGCGCTGGATGCCCATCTTGCCCAGTGCCAGGTCGACGTGGCCCAAGCCATTGCGGCGGCTGGAAATATGAATATGGGTCAGTCCCAGGTAGTCATCCAGGCTGAATTTTTCCTTGCCCGCCAGCGGATGCCCCTTGCGCATGGCGCACACGTAGCGGTCTTCCATCAGCTTGACGTGACGCACTTGCGGGTCGGTGTTCAGGGGCGCGTCCACCGCAAAATCCAGGCGCCCGGCGGCCAGTTCCTTGGTGGTTTCCCGGCGCTTGGACAAAAAGCTTTCGATGATCACCGTGGGCGCCAGGCGGCGCAGGCGCTGGAACAGCGGCGGCAGGATCACGGCCTCCGTGAGGTCGGTCATGCTGATGCGGTAGGTCTTGGCCGCTTGCAACGGGTTGAAGATCCGGCTTTCCTGCACCGATACCCGCAACAGCGACAAGGCGTTGCGCACCGGGCCAATGATGTTCTGGGCCATGGGCGTCGGCACCATGCCTTGGGCGGTGCGCACGAACAGCGGGTCGTTGAAGGTCTCGCGCAGGCGTGCCAGGGCGTTGGATACGGCCGGCTGGGTAATGCCGACGATCTGCCCGGCGCGGGTCAGGTTGGCTTCGGTGTAGATCGCGTCAAAGACGATGAAAAGATTGAGGTCGACCTTGCTCAGATTCATTTCGCTGCGCTCTTCTTGTTAGGTTTTCATGCGCCGATCATATATCGGTGATGAATGTTAATACACGCCGAGAATAGGCTAGGTAAATTATCAACGCTGTTCTAGCATCGATTGCATGACCTAAACAACCTCTCAAAGAAGGGAGCTGCTCATGGATTTTGCCTATTCGCCCAAGGTTCAGGAACTGCGTGAACGCGTCACCGCGTTTATGGATGCTTACGTTTACCCCGCCGAGCCGGTGTTTGAACGCCAGGTCAGCGAAGGTGACCGTTGGCAGCCCACCGCGATCATGGAAGAGCTCAAGGCCCGCGCCAAGGCTGAAGGCCTGTGGAACCTGTTCCTGCCGGAGTCCGAGCTGGGCGCTGGTCTGACTAACCTGGAATACGCGCCGCTCGCAGAAATCATGGGCCGTTCCTTGCTCGGGCCGGAGCCCTTCAACTGCTCGGCGCCCGACACCGGCAATATGGAAGTGCTGGTGCGCTACGCCAACGAAGAGCAGAAACAGCGCTGGCTGGAGCCGCTGCTGCGCGGGGAGATCCGCTCGGCGTTCGCCATGACCGAACCGGACGTGGCTTCTTCCGACGCCACCAACATGGCCGCCCGCGCTGAACGCCAGGGTGACGAATGGGTGATCAACGGTAAAAAGTGGTGGACCTCCGGCGCCTGTGACCCGCGCTGCAAGATCCTGATCTTCATGGGGTTGAGCAACCCGGATGCGCCGCGCCACCAGCAGCACTCGATGATTCTGGTACCGGTGGATGCGCCCGGTGTGAAAATCGTCCGCCCGCTGCCGGTGTTCGGCTACGACGACGCACCCCATGGGCATGCCGAGGTACTGTTCGACAACGTGCGGGTGCCGTACGAAAACGTCTTGCTGGGTGAAGGCCGAGGCTTTGAAATTGCCCAGGGTCGCCTTGGCCCCGGGCGTATCCATCACTGCATGCGCTCCATCGGCATGGCCGAGCGCGCCCTGGAATTGATGTGCAAACGCTCGATCAGTCGCACTGCCTTTGGCAAGCCGCTGGCGCGCCTGGGTGGCAACATCGACAAGATTGCCGACTCGCGGATGGAAATCGACATGGCACGCCTGCTGACCTTGAAGGCCGCTTATATGATGGACACGGTCGGCAACAAGGTGGCGAAAAGTGAAATCGCCCAGATCAAGGTCGTGGCACCGAACGTGGCCTTGAAGGTGATTGACCGGGCGATCCAGATCCACGGCGGTGCCGGGGTCTCCAATGACTTCCCGCTGGCCTATATGTATGCCATGCAGCGCACCCTGCGCCTGGCCGACGGCCCGGATGAAGTGCACCGGGCGGCGATTGGCAAGTTTGAAATTGGCAAATATGTGCCTAAAGAGCTGATGCGCAGCGGCCAGTAAGGCCGCGTCGCCTGTATCGCGAGCAAGCCCGCTTCCACACTGTGGGAACGGGCTTGTCCGCGATAGCGGGGGGCAATCAACCCCCGTCTTCAGGCTTCAATAAACCCAGACCTCCACCCGACGATTCTTGATCCGCCCCTCATCCACGCTATTGGTCGCCACCGGCATCTCGGCGCCAAAGCCGCGAATATCGCGCAACACCACACCACTCTTGAGCAGTTCCCGGCGTACCGCCATCGCGCGCAATTTCGAGAGCAATGCCGCGCGCTGCGGATCACTTTTGGCATCGCCAAACCCCACCAGCGTCACCCGTTTGTCGAGCTTGTCGTGGCTGCTGAGATAAGCCACCACCCGCGCCAGGTCCTGGCGTGCCTTGTTGTCCAGGCTGGCACTGCCTTCTTCGAAGCGGAAGTTCACAGTCAGGCGCTGCGCCTCGCGGGCGATGGCCTGATAGGTCGCGGGCATCGGCGCCCGTGGCTGCACGGTGATGGCCTGGACCTGTTGGGCAATAAACCCATTGGCGGCAACGATGGCCTGGCCTTGGGCGCCTTGGGCAAAGTCCACCAGCGCTGCGGCCCAGGGGTTCGTATTATTGGGTGGCAGGTAGAAGAACAAGCGGCGCGACAGTGGGTAATCCTCGGTGGCGATCAGGCTGTTCTGCGGCAACATGGCCTGGGAGTCGCCGTCACTGATGGCCGCCGCCTTGGCCTGGCGTACGTAGGGCAGGCCAATAAAACCAATGCCTTGTGGGTCGCGACTGACCGCGTCGGACAATTGCTCGCTCGATTCGAAGCGCTTTGCCGTGCTGTCGAGGGTTTTGCCGTGACGGTTGAGCACCAGTTCCTTGAAGGTGTCGTAGGTGCCGGATTGATCATCGCGGGCGTATAGCTGGATCTTGCCACCGCTGCCGCCCAAGGCTTCCCAGGTACTGATTTCACCGCTGAAAACCTGCGCCAGTTGCCCGCTGCTCAAGGTGTGCAGTGGGTTGCGTGGATGCAGGATGATTGCCAGGCCATCAATGGCGATCACCTGTTCGGCGCCGGGGCTTTTCAGGTCGCCCAGGGGTTCGAGCTCGACCAGTTCACGGTCCTTGATCGGGCGCGAAGCGGCGGCCAGGTCCGCCTCGGCATTTTTCAGCGCGACAAAGCCGGTGCTGGAACCATGGGCGGCGATTTCCACTGACACACGCTGGCCTTGGGCCGTACTGCCGACGATGCGTTGCTCATTGGGGCGGGGCGCCGGCTCGCGGTGTATGGCCTTGAGCCCCTGTTGTTCCATCAAGCCTTTGACCAGTGCCGGCCCCAGCGCCGCGCCAATGGTGTTGGAGCCCTGGATGCGCAGGGCCGGACCGTGTTCGGGAAAGTGAAGAGGGGTTGCAAGGACCACAAGAGGAAAAGTGCTGCAGAGTGCCAGCAGGTACAGAGCGCGCAGCATCATGCCGCCACCTTCTCAAGCCATAGGAAGTGCGGGCAGATTAAGTCAGTAAGGTTTCCATAATATGACTGGCGCCCAACAGAGCCAAATGTATTCACAGATCTAAATGTGGGAGCGGGCAAGCCCGCTCCCATATTTTTGACTGCGTTGTCGCAAGAATCAGCTCAGTTCAAGCCAGATCGGCGCGTGATCCGAGGGCTTTTCCAGGCCGCGCAGTTCATAGTCCACGCCGGCATCCTTGATTCGTGGCAACAGGCCATTGGAGGCCATGATCAGGTCGATGCGCAGGCCGCGCTTGGGTTCGTCTTCAAACCCACGGCTGCGGTAATCGAACCAACTGAAGCGATCTGCCACGTCCGGGTTCAAGTGCCGGAAGCTGTCGGTCAGGCCCCAGTTCTTCAGGCGGGCCATCCACTCGCGCTCTTCCGGCAAGAAGCTGCATTTGCCGGTCTTGAGCCAGCGCTTGGCGTTGTCGGCACCGATACCGATGTCGCAATCCTCGGGGGAAATGTTGACGTCGCCCATCACTACCAAGGCCTGGTCATTGCTGAACTGGCTTTCTAGCAACTGTTGCAGGTCTTCGTAGAAGCGCTGCTTGGCCGGGAACTTGGTCGGGTGATCGCGGCTTTCGCCCTGTGGGAAATAGCCGTTCATGATGGTGATCGGGTTGCCATGCTCATCGGCAAAGGTGCCCCAGATAAACCGGCGCTGGGCATCCTCTTCGTCGCTGGCAAAACCCTTGTGCAAGGCCAGCGGTTCCTGGCGCGAAAGCAGGGCGACACCGTAGTGGCCTTTCTGCCCGTGGTAGTACACGTGATAGCCCAGGGCCTGGACTTCGGCCAGCGGGAATTGGTCGTCGTGGACCTTGGTTTCCTGCAGGCCGATCACGTCCGGTTGATGTTTCTCGATCAGGGCCGCCAGCTGATGAGGCCGGGCGCGCAGCCCGTTGATGTTGAAGGAGACGATTTTCATGGTCGGCAGTCCAGTCTGGCAAAAGGGCGATGCTAGCCGACAAGTCGGACGGGGGCCAGCGTGGCGATAGGACAGATGCACTGCTAATGTCTCTCAGGGAGCCAATGGCAGGGAACGACTCAGTTGCCCCGGGCTCGTAACAATAAGAGCGCGACCTGTTGAGTTGCGTCCAGGGGAGAGACGACTGATGCCCGACACCTCGACCGCTATTGCCCAGGTCCACCTGCTCGACAGCGGCTATTCGCGCGAAGCGCGTTCGCTGCTGTATCACGCCTATCGCCATGAGCCGACCTTTGCCTACCTGTTCGAAGCCGAGCGTTCCGGCTACGAGCAGCGGGTACGCGCCACCGTGCGCGAGTTGGTCAAGCAGCACTTTCTCCAGGAATTACCGGCCATTGGCCTGCTGGTCAATGACCGCCTGATCGGCATTGCCCTGATTGCACCGCCGCAGCGGCGCCTGGGCATCACTGAAAGCTGGGCCTGGCAATTGCGCATGTGGCTGGGCACCGGTTTCAGATGCACCCGGCGCTACCTCGACTACCATCAGGCGGTGTTGGCCTGCCTGCCGTCCGCGTCAGTGCATGTCTTGCCGTTGCTGGGGATTCACCCGCAATTTCAGGGCAAACATTACGGTGAGCAACTGCTTGAGGCCGTGCATAACTGGTGTGCCGAAGACCCGCACTCCCAGGGCGTGGTGCTGGACACCGGCAACCCGCTGTACCTGGAATTCTACAAGCGACAGGGTTATGAAGAAGTGGGCGAGGTGGCCGTAGGACCGATCCTGGAGCATGTGTTTTTTCACCCGAATCCACAGGTGTTACAACCTGCAACGCCTTAACACAGAATTATTCAGATGATTCCCGGTTCTAAGGTGCTCCCTTGCTCGTGTAGCATCCGCGCCTATGAAGTTTCCCAATAGAGTTACCAGCGGCTTGATTCTGCTGTTCACAAGCTGCGGCGCATTGGCGCAAAGCGAGTTGGACGTGCGCATCAAACCTTCAAACGACGCGCTGAAAGCCAATATCGAAGGCTATATCGGCGGGGTTGGCGAGCGTGACGAGGAAGCCTTGCAGCGCTTCAGTCGTGGTGCCGAGGAGCAGGCCCGCAAGGCCGCCCAGGCACTGGGCTTTTACCAGCCGCAGATTGCCAGTGAGGTAAAGGGCGGCAAGAACCCGCGCCTGATCCTCAGCATCGACCCCGGCGAGCCCGTGCATCTGCGTAATGTCACGATTCGGGTCGACGGCCCGGCGGCCGAGCTCAAGTCCTTTCGTGTCCCCGACAGTAAAGACCTCAAGTCCGGCGCCGTTCTCAACCATGGCCATTACGAAGATGCCAAGCGCCTGATTCAGAATCAGGCCTCGCGGTTCGGTTTTTTCAGTGGTCGTTTCAGCAGCCAGAAGCTATCCGTCGATCCCCAGGCCGGTGTGGCCGATATCGAGTTGGTCTACGACAGCGGCCCGCGCTACACCCTTGGCAAGGTCAGTTTTGCCGGTGATACACCCTTTGACGAAGAACTGCTGCAACGCATGGTGCCGTTCAAAAGTGGCACGCCTTACGACTCCGAATTGATTGCCGAACTGAACCAGGCGCTGCAATCGAGCGGCTTTTTCGAGAGCTTGCGGGTGGATGCCGCCCCGGCTGCGGCAGCCAATGATGTGATCCCGGTGGCCGTCCAACTGCAAACCCGCAAACCACGGACCATGGGCCTCGGCCTGGGGTACTCGACCGACGTCGGCCCGCGCGGCAAGGCCAACTGGACCCGTCACTGGGTCAACCCCCAAGGCCACAGCTATGGCTGGGAGGCCGAGTTGTCGGCGCCGCGGCAGAACGTCGGCCTGTGGTATGACATCCCCCTCGATCCGCCGCTGACCGACAAGCTGCGCTTCGCCGGTGGTTACCAGAACGAAGAAATGGCCAATACCGACACCGTGAGCAAGCTGCTCACCCTCGGCCCGGAATGGCACAGCAAGTTGCCCAGCGGCTGGACACGGGTGATCTCGCTGAAATGGCAGCGCGAAGAATACCGCCTGGGCGATGACTCCGGCCTGAGCAATTTGCTGATGCCGGGCCTGAGCTATTCCTACCTGCGCAGTGATAACCGCATCGACCCGCATAACGGCTACCGCCTGCAATTCGACACCAAGGTGGCCAAGGAGGGGGTGGGCTCGGACACCAACCTGCTTTATGGCACCGCCATGATCAAGGGCTTGACCACCGTGTGGGACAAGCACCGTTTCCTCGGCCGTGCGCAGTTTGGCGGCAGTGCCACCAATGGCTACAAGTCCGTGCCGCCATCCCTGCGCTTTTTTGCCGGTGGCGACCAGAGCGTGCGCGGCTACGAGTACCAGACCCTGTCCCCGGAAAACAACAAGGGCGACCGCATCGGTGGCCGCTACATGGTGGCCTTGAGCGCCGAATATCAGTATTCCATCGCCGAAAAGTGGCGGATCGCGACGTTTGTCGACCAGGGCAACTCCTTTAACAACCTGGATTTGCCGAGCCTGAAAACCGGTGTCGGTGTGGGGGTGCGCTGGGTTTCGCCGGTCGGCCCGATTCGTCTCGACCTGGCCCATGCCCTGGAAGATCCGGGCGGTATTCGTTTGCACTTTTCCATGGGGCCTGAGTTGTGATGCGTGCTTTGAAAATAACGGGCTTGAGCGTGGTGGCGCTGATCGCCCTGGTGTTGCTGGCCGTGTGGACCGTATTGGGCACACAAGTCGGCAGCCGCTGGACCCTGGGCCAGGTGCCGGGGTTGGCCGTGGACAATTTCCAGGGCCGCCTCGGCGGGCAATGGAGCGCCGACCGCCTGCTGTGGCAACAAGACAGCAGCCGCGTGGAACTCAATGCGCCGAAGTTCGACTGGTCGCCGGCGTGCCTGCTGCGCATGACCTTGTGTATCCAGCAACTGGACGTCGAGCAGATCAGCCTGCAATTCCCGCCCAGCACCGAAGAAAGCAGTGGCCCGATTACCCTGCCGGACTTGAACCTGCCCGTAGCCATCGAGCTGGGCGACGTGCGCGTCGGTAGTCTGCTGTTCAATGGCAGCGAAGAGCTCAAAGGCCTGCAACTGGCGGCACACTGGACCGCCGAAGGGATAAAGATCGACACGGTACACCTGCAGCGCGACGGCCTGGTGTTGGACCTCAGTGGCTTGCTTAATCCAAGTGGCGATTGGCCGTTGACGGCGACCGGCAACTTGAGCCTGCCCTACGCCCCTGGCGGTGCGCCGTGGACGGTGGCACTGAACGTCGAGGGCAACTTGCTCAAGACCCTCAAGCTCGACGCCGACAGCAGCGGCTACCTGCCGGCCAAGCTCAGCGGCGAGCTGCAACCCCTGGTCGAGAACCTGCCGGCGCAGGTGCGCATTACCGCCGATGGTTTCAAGGCCAGCGCCGACCTGCCGGATACCTTGCAGCTCAATCAGCTGGACCTCACCGCCAAGGGCGACCTGGGCAAAGGCTATCAACTGCTGGGCAAAGCCGTGCTGCCCGCCGAGAAAGGCCCGGTCGACCTGCTGCTGCAAGGCCGGGTCGATGCCAAGGGCGCGCAGATCGCCGGCCTGGACCTGACGGCCGGTGACAAGCAAAGCCTCAAGCTCAGTGCTCAGTTGGATTGGCAGCAGGGTTTCAGTGCTGACGCAAAAATCGACTGGCTGGACTTTCCCTGGCATCGCCTCTACCCAGTGATTGATGAGCCGCAAGTAGCGCTGCGTACCTTCAATGGAGAAGTCTCTTATAAAGACGGCAACTACCTGGGCAATCTCAAGGCCGACCTCGATGGCCCGGCCGGCAAGTTCAGCCTGGTCACGCCCTTCAGTGGCGACCTGACCCAAGTGTTCCTGCCGGAGCTGAAGCTGGTTGCCGGCCAGGGCAAGGCCGAAGGCCACCTGAACCTGAAATTTGCCGATGGCATCGCCTGGGATACCGCGCTGGACCTGTCGGCGATCAACCCGGCGTACTGGGTCGCGGAACTGCCGGGCACGCTCGCCGGGCCGCTGCGCAGCCAGGGCGAAATGAAAAACGAGCAACTCAAGCTCAATGCCGACCTCGACCTCAAGGGCCGTCTGCGCGGCCAAACCGCCGTGCTGGCCGCCAAGGCCGAAGGTGCGGGTGAGCAGTGGACCCTGGCCAACCTGGATATCCGCCTGGGCGACAACCGTATCAACGGCAGTGGCAGCCTGCAACAACGCCTGGCTGGGCAGATTGATATCAAGCTCGCGCGCCTGGCCCAGTTGTGGCCGCAGTTGCGTGGGCAGGTCAATGGCCGGCTCGATGTGGCCGGTACCTTGAAGGCGCCGCAAGGCAAGCTCGACCTCAAGGGCCAGCAACTGGCATTTGAAGATAATCGCCTGCAAGCCCTCAGCCTGGACGCCACCCTGGATAATGCCCAGCGCGCGAAGATCGACCTCAAGGGCAGCGGCATCCAGGCCGGTGACACCCAGCTCGGCACCCTGACCGCCAGCGCCCAGGGCGATATCAAGAGCCAGAAAGTCCAACTGGACCTGATGGGGCCGCTGGTCAAGCTGGCCCTGGCCCTGGACGGCAACCTCGACCAAGGCAACTGGCGCGGGCGCCTGGCCAGCGGCGATGTACAAGCCGGCGGCCAGGACTGGAAGCTGCAAGCCCCGGCGAAAATCGAGCGCATGGCCGACGGCAAGCTGACCTTCGCCGCCCATTGCTGGGTCTCCGGGCCCGCCAGCCTGTGTGGTGAAGACCAGCGTCTGATGCCCGATCCCAAGCTGCGCTACCACCTCAAGCAATTCCCCATCGACAGCCTGGCGCAATGGCTGCCCAAGGATTTTGCCTGGCAGGGCAAGCTCAACGCCGATATCCAGCTCGACCTGCCGGCCAGCGGCCCCAAAGGTCTGGTCTCGGTGGATGCCAGCGGCGGTACCTTGCGTGTCAAGGACAAGGACCAGTGGCTGGATTTCCCCTACGACACCCTCAAGCTGGAAACCACGCTCAATCCCACGCGCATTGATACCCAGCTGAATTTCCGCGGCGGCAAGCTCGGTGAGTTGCTGTTGCAGGCGCAGATCAACCCACTGGCGAAGAACAAGCCGATCTCCGGCAATTTCAGCCTTACCGGCCTCGATCTTGCGGTAGCACGGCCGTTCGTGCCGATGGTGGAAACCCTCAACGGCAAGCTCAACGGCAGCGGGCGGATTTCCGGCGGGCTGCTGGCGCCGCAGGTCAACGGCAACGTCAACCTGATCGCCGGTGAGATTTCCGGACCTGAACTGCCCATCAGCCTCGAAGGCCTGAACCTGCAGGCGCTGATTGCCGGTGAAAGCGTGCAACTCAACGGCGGCTGGCGCAGTGGCAAGGCCGGGCAGGGCAGCCTCAAGGGCCAGATCGACTGGGGCCGCGCCCTGGCGGTCGATCTCAGCCTGCAAGGCTCGCAACTGCCGGTCACGGTCGAACCCTACGCGGAACTTGAAGTGGCGCCGGACCTGAAAATCACCCTCAAGGACGACAAGTTGGCGATTGCCGGCAAGGTCCACATCCCGCGCGGTGATATCACCGTGCGCGAACTGCCGCCGTCGACCGTCAAGGTCTCGGACGACACGGTGATCGTCGGCAGCCAGACCGAAGAGGGCAAGCCGCCGATGGCGATGGCCATGGATATCAACGTGGTGGTGGGCGAGGACCAGCTCAACTTTGCCGGCTTCGGCCTGACCGCCAAGGTTCAGGGCCAGGTGCATATCGGCGACAACATGGACACCCGTGGCGAGCTCTGGCTCAACGATGGTCGCTATCGTGCCTACGGCCAGAAACTCGATGTACGCCGTGCGCGCCTGATGTTTGCCGGGCCCCTCGACCAGCCGTATCTGGACATCGAAGCCATCCGCAAGACCGACGACGTGATCGCCGGGATCCGCCTGAGCGGTAGCGCCGAACAGCCCACCACACAGATCTTCTCGGAGCCGGCGATGAGCCAGGAGCAGGCGCTGTCGTACCTGGTGCTGGGGCGTCCGTTGAGCACTACGGGTGAAGACAACAACATGCTGGCGCAGGCAGCGCTGGGCCTGGGCTTGATGGGCAGTGCCGGGGTGACTTCGGACATCGCCAAGAACCTGGGGATCCAGGACTTCGAACTCGATACCCAGGGCAGTGGCAACAACACGGCAGTGGTGGCCAGCGGCAAGATCACCGAGAAACTCAGCCTGCGTTACGGGGTTGGGGTGTTTGAGCCGGCCAGCACCATTGCCTTGCGCTATCTGTTGAGCAAGAGGGTGTATCTGGAAGTGGCCAGCGGCGTGGCCAGCTCATTGGATATCTTCTACAAACGGGATTTCTGACGTGACGTGGTCAAAAAGTGTAGGAGCGAGCTTGCTCGCGAAAAACGTCAACGATAACGCGTGCTTACTGAATGAATGCGGCGCCTGTAAGTTTTTCGCGAGCAAGCTCGCTCCTACAAAAAAGCCTTAACTGACTGGCATTAGAGCAAGCTCCCACATGTTTTGCGTGATCCTCGGGCCTAGGGCTGGCACACCAGCGACACCCGCTCAAAGTTCAGCGCCTTGTCACGTTCTGCCAGCGCATAGGGCGCCTGGCATTGTTGCTCGCCCCACTTGATGACCAAGGTGCCTGAGTCCTGCTCCATCAGCGCCAGTGCCTTGCCGCTAGGGTCGGCAATCGCGATCTGTTTGCCTGCCATGTCCTCGATGGCCGCGCCAAATGGAATCGGCTGGCGCTGGGCATCAAACAACGCGAACTGCACGCGGCGCCCGGTCTTGCTGATGTACCGCGCCAACACGATTGCACCACGGCGTGGTACCACCTGTTGGGTGGCGTTATCGATCTCGATGTCTGCCCCCAGGTCGCGGGTGTCCAGGCTGATCCAGTTCACCCGATAGGGTTGGGCGTTGGACACCACGGCAAAGCCGTTGCGACCTGTCTCGGCGCCGCTGTAGCTGCCAATTTTCACCCCGGCCACGTCCGGCACTTCGGCCAGGGCAAAGGTCTCGCCCACGGTCTGCCCCAGGTTGATACCGCCTGCGTGGCCCACGATCGAGCCGGACAGGTTGAGGTTTTGCGAGTTGTAGCCGCTGCCCTGGCCATACCCTGCGCTGATATCCATGACAGAGGTGCGGGTGCTGAGGTTGGCCGAACCGGTACTGCCGCCGTTGCTGCTATTGCCGCCTTGCACCGAATAGTAGGTGTCGCTGTTTTCCGAGAGGTAACCGTTGATGCCCACTTGGGTGCTGTCGCTGTTCTTTTGCGTACTGGCAGAGACAAATGCCCGTGGCGCGCGAGGTGCCGAACCCAAGGGGAACGACAGCGACAGGTTGACCAGGGTGTCATTGTTCGCCGGCCCGTAATTGCCAACATCCTTGGAATAGGTGGCTGACAGGTTGTAGCTCATTTCGCCCCAGTAGTTGCTGTAGCCCGCCGACACGCTCTGGGAGCCGCCGCGTCCCCAATAACGCTGGTCGCTGGCGTTCATATAGACGTTGCCGTACTGCTGGTTGCGGCCCAGGCTCTGGTTGACGGTCAGGTCGGTACGGGTTTTCGAGTTGCCCGTGCGCTTGAGGCCATCGGCGCTCAGTTCCTCGACGTGGTCGGTCAGGGTCCGATAGCCTTCAGTGGAGTAGCGATAGGCGGCCAGGGTAAAACTGGTATCGGTGCCGGTGAACGTCTTGGCATACAACGCCCGCAGGCTATTACCCTGGACTTTCTGGCCTTCGGTGCGGCTGGAGGAGTGCGTCACGTCCACCGAAACCGCACCAATCGGCGTATTGCGACCGGCGCCCAGGGACAGGGCCTGGAAGTTCTCCGTTGCCTGTACCCCGACAATGCCCGACAGGTTGCTGCTGATGCCATAGGCCAGGGTGCTGCTGACAAACTGTGGCGTCGCTTGGTCGTCGTTATTGCTGTTGTACTTACCGGCCGAGACGCTGTATTTCACCTGGCCCTGGCGAACCATGATCGGCAGGCTGGAAAACGCTTGCATGGTGACCCGGCGCCGACCATCGGCTTCGATGACGGTCACTTCCAGGTCGCCGTTGGAACCGCTGGGGTAGATATCGCTGATTTCGAACGGGCCCGGCGGCACGTTGGCGGTGTACAGGATGTAGTTGTTCTGGCGGATCTCCACGGTCGCGCTGGTCTGCGCCACGCCACGGATGATCGGCGCATAGCCGCGCTCACTGTCGGCGCGCATGCCCTCGTCGGACGCCAGTTTCAGCCCGCGATAGCGCACGCTGTCGAACAGGTCGGCATCGGAGAAGATATCGCCGGCGCTGAATTGGCCCTTCAAGGCGGTCACGTCATGTTGCAGGTAACTGCGGTTGCTCTTGAAGGTGCTGGGTCGGCCGGTGCTGCTGTTGAAGTTCGACTCGTTGCGCAGCCGCCACGCGCCCAGGTTGATGCCGTTGCGCAGGCCCAGGTTATTGGACAGCGTGGTGTTGTAGTCGGTGTGGTTACGGTTGCTGCTCAACTGATAGTTGATAAACGCCGCCGACACGCCGTCGTCCCACAAGGCCGGGTCCACGTAGCCACGGCGGCCGCGCTCCATGGCCTGTTGCGGCACGCTGACCAGCAGGCGCAGGCGGGGGACGTCGTAGCGCACGCTGGCGTGCTCAATCAGGGCGGGCAGGTCATAACAGGCTTGTGGGTCATCGAGGGTGAGTTTTTCACTGGCTTGCAGTTTGGCGATGTCGATGCCCAGTTGTTGCAGCATTTCCAGGGTCAGGCAAGGATCAACCTTGCCGTTGGCGGGGTTGCGGCGAAAGTCGATATCGCGACGGCCCACCAGGGTGTCGTTGCTGTAGAGGTCAACCCGGTAGTTGCCAGGCAACACACTGTTGGCTGCCAGCAGCAGTTGCAGGTCGACGGAGGACGGTGCGCCTTGCAGAAACGTGGTGTTGAACTGTTCAGTGGAGTCCTGCTCGCTGCCTTCGGCCAGGCACGTGGTGCTGGAGGTGATGACAATAAGCAGTGGCGCCCACTGAGTCAGCCGCCCACAGCGGTTCCCGCCAAGATTTAATCTGCTGCGCATAAATAAAAACATGTAGGAAACCTATATCACCTCCGATACGAACTAACGGAGCGAAGAGAAATACGGTAGAAGTACGTGTGCCAACCAGGCAGGTACGTTAAGGCGACTCTTTGTCTGGTGTGGCCTGGGAGTCGGCAGTGTTGGACAGTTTCGCGGTATATCGATCTTGTGCGCCGTAATCGTTGATGCTGCTAAATAGCAATGTGGCTGTGTGGGTGCGATCTAGCTGTTTCAGTGCAAACTCTTTTTGTTCGCCGGGTGCAATCATCGTTGAATCAAAAGGCTTATCTTTTAGTTGCCCTGACTCAAGTGTTATATCCGCGATTGAAACGTGATAAAGCCCCGGATTATTGACACGCAGGACGGTTTTGCCAGCACGCTCTTCCAGGCGCCATAACAACGCTACTGGGGCCTGATAGGCGTTGGATTCCAGCCCGGCAGGGCGGAAGAACACCTTGATGCGCTGGCGCACTGCAAGCTGCAAGGTGTTTTGTGTTTTCGAGGCCTGGGGGATTTCCTGGACGTTGAGCCAGACCACCGACTCTTTGTCGGTTGGCATGCCTTTGCCTTCGTAGATCACCCGCAGTAACTGCTGCTCCTGGCCACTGACCCGGGCCAACGGCGGGGTGACTGCAAAAGGCACTGAGTTTGCATCAGCGCTGTCGGTATCGATCCAGGACTGGATCAGCACGGCGTCACCGCTGTTGCGCACGGTAATGCCGGCTTCCTTGTGCTGGCCGTCGAACACCAGGCGGGTGGCGCTCAGGGAAATGCTGGCATGGGCCTGGCTGATGGCGAACAGGCCAAGCAGGCCCAGGCACAATGACCGAGAGGAATGAGAAAACATGATGAGTACCGCTGGTTTGGAAGAAAGGGCGGGGCTGTAAAGCCCCGCACCAGGGTTCAGGCGTGTTGCAGGTTTATTCGTATTGCAGGGTGAACGGCAGGGTAGCGTCAGCACGACCGGCAACCACGGTGTCCAGTGCAGCAGTGGTGACGTAGGCTGCGGAGAACTTCAGCGTTGCGTTGCTATCTTGCAGATTGCTCTCGATCTTGGCCGCGGCTGGCGAGCTCAGGTCGATGATCGCGCCATTGGCGTCGAGCAGGGCAATACCGACGTTCTTGGCAGCGCCCAGACCACCAATCACGTTCAAGACCTTGGTGCCGGCCACGATGCCCGTGCCTGCGCCTCGGGTGGGTTCAAAGAGCATCGCCACTTTGGTACCCGCGTTGCAGTTGATCTTCATGTCGAAGTTTTCAGCGCTCAGTTTGCCGCTGCCAATCGGTGCAGCAGCAGTGCCCATGTCCTTGATGGACACTTCACCCATTTCCACGGAAATGTTTTTGTTGAGGCCAGCGCCTTCAACGGAACATGCGTCGTTGTTGATCACGCCGGTGAAGTTGATGGTGCCGCTGCCAGCCTTGACAGGAGCTACCGGATCACCTCCAGCTGCATAAGCGGCGCCAGTGGCGGCGAACATCGAAAGGGTCAGAAGTGCGAGGGAAAGCTTTTTCATGCTCAATTCCATTGTTTGGGTTAAGAGGTTCTATGAAGTGCCAGAACACGATATAGAACCCCCCCAAAGGGAGGAATCAGACGATCCTTAGAAGCGCGGATTTGAGCGCTGCCGCAGGGTTTTTTAGTTGTTATTGTTAGTTGAAAAGTTTGCGCTCGATACAGTAAGCAAGTAACGCCTGGTCGCTGGTAACTTCCAGTTTGCGCATGGCCGATACTTTTTGCGTACTGATGGTCTTGGCGCTTCTATTCAACCCCCGTGCAATCTCATTGACACTTTGCCCGCTGATGAACAGGCGCAATATTTCGTGTTCCTTGGGCGATAACAGGGTGAAGCGTTCGTCCAGGTCGACGGATTCAATGACCGAAGTCGATTGTGGCCCGGCACTGTGGAAAGGCGTGCCATTGGCGATGGACTTGAGCGCTACCTGGATTTCGTCGTGCAGTTGGTTCTTCTGGATCACCCCGACCACCCCGAGCTCCTGCAAGCGGGTCAGGATCAGCGGGTTGGAGATCATCGTCAGCACCAGGATATGCACCGCAGGAAAGTGCCGCGTCAGGTACTCCACCAGCTTGAGGCCGTCGCCGTAGGGGGAGTCGGCCGGCATATTGAAGTCGGTGATCACCACGTCGACCGACTGTTGCTCAAGCAGGTTGACCAGTTCGGTGGAGTCCAGGGCTTCGCCCACCACGTTGAAGCGCTTATCGCGCTCTACCAACTCGCGAACGCCCACCAGTACGATCGGATGATCGTCGGCAATGACTACGTTTAACTTTTCCATGACGCAATATCCATAAGGGCGAAAAGACGGTGAAGTTACCCAAGCGTATTGATTAAAGCCTCCAGGCGTTCGAGCTGCCCCCGAACCTCCTGTGCCAGGGCGGGGGTGACGCTCAAGCCCATCAACCGGCACTCAAGGTCAACAAAGGCCGTGGCCAGGTTTTCTGCCCGCACCGCGCCCAGGGCGCCGGCCATGCTGTGCAGTTGCTGGGCAACGGCATTGGCATCGGCACGCTCCAGTGCTGCGCGCACACCCTGTATATCGACCTGTAGGGTGCTGGCAAACAGCTCACGCATTTTCGGCGATAACTGCACCTGGTCCATCACGACGATGCCAGGCTCTGCCACGTTTGCCTTGCAATGCAGCAACAGTTGCTTGCGCAAGGTAGACAAGCTCAGTGGCTTGACCATCCAGGCGTTCATGCCGACCGCCGCGCAGTGCTCGCCTTCCTCGCGCAAGGCGTTGGCCGTGACGCCGATGATGGGTATATCGGCATCTTGTTGGCGCAGGGCCTGGGCCAGTTCATAGCCATTCATCAGCGGCATATTGACGTCGGTCAGCACCAGGTCGAACTGCCCAGGCCGCCACTGCACCAGAGCCTGCTCGCCGTTGACGGCGGTCACCACCGAGCAGCCGAGGGCTTCGAGTTGTTCCTTGATGATCGCCGAGTTGATCGGGTTGTCTTCGGCCACCAGGACCTTCAGGTTCAGGCGTTGCGTGTGTTCGGGCTGCGCTGGCCGGCTCGGTCCTGTGCTGCCAGCCTGCGCCAGGCACACGGCCCAGGCAATCGCGCGTACATCATAGGCATCGACCTGCCAGGCGCCGCCCGCGTAGGCCGGCGGGTTTGGCCCGTCGGCGCTGGCGATCACACGTGATCCAGGCCAGGGCGCATCTTTGGCGCTCGGCAATACATCCACCCACACGGCTGACGACAGGGCTGGTGGCAACTGAGGGCTGGCTTCCACGCCCAGGCGATTGAGCCAGGCGCACAGGTGCTGCGCCAACTCCGGCACTGGTGCGCGCACATAAATCGCAGGCGCCTGCGGCGCGAACTCGGGGCAGTCGGCCAGTGTGCCGGCTACCGGTTCAAGGTCCAGTTGCAGGGTAAAGCTGCTGCCCAGGCCAGGCTCGCTGACGACGGTCAGCGAGCCTGCCATCAACTCGCACAACCATTTGCAGATCGCCAGGCCCAGCCCCGCACCGGTTTGATGGCCGGTGCCGTGGACCTGATAGAACGGGTCGAACAACTGCACCTGCTGGGCCTGTGAAATGCCCACGCCCGAGTCGCTGACCTGCCATTGCAGGCGCGCCCGGTTGGCATCCAGTGAGCGTAGCCGCAGCACCACTCGCCCGTGGTCAGTGAACTTGATGGCATTGCTCAGCAGGTTGTTGAGAATCTGCCGGATCCGCAACGGATCGCCCCGCACCCGGTCCGGCACCGTCGCGTCGATGCAGGCATAGAGTTGCAAGCCTTTGGCCCGGGCAAAGGCGCTGTAGGTGCGCACGGTGTCCTCGGTCAATTCCAGGGGGCAGAAGTCCTGGGCTTCCAGGGTCATTTGCCCGGACTCGATCTTCGACACATCCAGCACATCGCTGATCAGTTGGAACAGTGTGGCGGAGGAGCGCTGGATGGTGTGCAGGTAATCCTGCTGGCGCGGTTGCAGCGGCGTTAGTCCGAGTAATTCCAGGGTGCCGAGTACGCCGTACAAAGGCGTGCGGATTTCATGGCTCATGGTCGCCAGGAAGCGGGTCTTGGCTTCATTGGCCGAGTCGGCGGCGAGGCGGGCGTCTTCCAGGGCAATCGCATCTTCGATATGCCGCGTCACATCATGGAAGGCACACAGCCAGGCGTCCTGGCCTTGATAGCGGGTATTGATGAAGGCCACTTGCAGATGGCGCCCGTCGATCTCCAGGTCGGCCTGGCCGGACTCGCTGAGGTTGCAGTGCTGGCACAGGGCATTGATCAGCTTTGGCGTGCCTTGCCACTGCCGCGCGCGCTGGTTTTCCAGCAGCACGTGATGGTCGCTGCGGCGTATCACGCACAGGCCGGCCGGTGCGGTATCGATCACGGCACGGCTGAAGGCTTCGCTTTCGGCAATGCTGGCGTGGGCCTGGTGGGCGGGCAGGATTACATGGTTTTTGTACCAGCGATTGAAGGCTCGGCCGCCGCCCAGGCCTGCCAGTATCAGCACGGCCAGGCACAGCAGCGGCCACAAGGCATAGCTCAAGAAACTCTTGAAACCGATGACATAGATCGCCGTCCAGGGTTGTGCATCGGGGCTGGTCAGCTTGAACACCAGCCCATCACGGGTGAAGTTCACCCCGTTTTCCAGGACTTTTCCTGCGTTCTGGGCCCCGGCCAGCACTTCGCCGGACGGTGCGATCAGGGTGAAGTGGTCGTAGATCGACCACTGCATGAGGCGCTCGATGTTATTGACCTGGGACGGTGCCAGCAGCGAGGCGACCAGTACATGGCTGCTGGCGCCCTGGATATGCAGGCTTGTCGGGGCCAGGTCAATGTGGATATAGGCGAGCAAGGTGGGGGTCACCGCGCTGCTGGAGGCGTCACCGAAGGCTTTCCAGTGGACTTGGTTGTCCGGCGGTTGGCGAGGGTTTTCGTGCAGGCTGGTTTCTACCCGGTGCACCACATTGGCAAAGGCCCCGCCCTGGATCTGCCCTGCATCACGCAGGGCACCGGCTGAAGGTACCGAAATATCAAAGTTGTCCGGCCCGTTGAACAGCAGAACCTGGGGTGACTGATAGTGCGAAGCCGACCAGAAGGCGCTGTAGAAAGCCGTCAGGTGGGCGGCCAGGTCAAACACCTTGGTGCGTTGGCTGGGGGCAATACGTGCCGGGTTGAGCTTCACGCTGTAAGGCAGGGAATAGCTGAACTCCCGGCCTTCATAAATATTCGGCCCCTGCTCGGGCAACGCCCTGGGTGTGGGCTGCGCAGAGGTCAACGGTGGCAACAGGTCGCCCTGGGCACTTTGCTGGGAAACCGTGGCAAGAAAGGCCTGTTGTTCCGCGATGTTTTCCATCAACCGGGCAAAGTGAAAACGCGTGGTGTCGCTCTGTTCGCCGATCATGCGTTGCACGCCCACGTAGCTGATCCCCGCCAGCACCAGCACCAGGGCGCCGAGCACCATCAAGCCTTTGTTCAGGCGCAGTGAACTGCTGGCCAGTTTCTCCAGGAAGGCATTGGGCTGATTCATTACGCGACCCGGCAGGCGGGAAGGGGAAAACGGTCGGACACAATGGCCTCTGAAATAAAGTCTCAATAGGTGCTTGCCGGACCATCCTGGTTCAGCAACTGCTGGAACTGGTCTGAAGAGACCGCGTGGGAAATCAGGAAGCCCTGGACCTGAGTGCAGTCGATCTTACGCAACAGCGCAAGTTCTTGCGCGGTTTCCACGCCTTCGGCCACTACGGTCAGGCCCAATTGTCGGCCGAGGGCGACAATGCTGGTCAGTGCCTGTGCCAGTTCTTCGTTGTCGTTGCAGCCCTGGACCAGTGCGCGGTCGATCTTCAGTTCGGTAAACGGCGTCGACACCAGGTTCATGTACGAACTGTAGCCCTTGCCGAAGTCATCCTGGGACAGGCCAAAACCCTTGATCCGCAAACGGCAGGCGCCGGCGTAGAAATTACTGATGTCCTGGGGCACCGAGCACTCCATCAACTCGAAACAAATGCGCCCGGGAATGCCCTGGTGTTCCAGGACGAAGGCGAGGATGCGGTCGGCCAGGTCATAGCTGTTGAGCAGGTGCGTGGGCAAGTTGATCGACACCGGGATGTCATAGCCCTGTACCCGCCAGCGGGCCTGGGCGGCGATGGCCTGTTCCAGTACCCGCCACAGCAGGCGCTCCTCCAGGCTGTAGGCCTTGAGTGCGGGCAGGAATGCACCGGGCAGTAACACGCCGTACTCGGGGTGGATCCAGCGCACCAGGGCTTCGGCGGCGACAATGCGCGCGTTGGCCAGGGCTTTCTTGGGTTGGAACCAGGCTTGCAACTCGCCGTTGTCCAGGGCTTCAAGAATGGCCTGGCGCTCGATGCCCGGCGCCGTTTCGGGCAGTACCACCTGGCGCAGGCCCAGCAATTGCTCGGTGAGGTTGCGCAAGGCTGCGATGTTCACCGGCTTGGATATCAGCCCGATCACATTCACTTGCAGGTTACTCGCCACCAGGCTTGCGCTCATCAGCATGCGTCGGGAGGCGGCGCTCATGATCGCCAGTGCCGGCTTGGCGCGCAGAGTGGCCAGGCCCTGGATAAATTGCACACCGTCCATGCCGGGCATCAGCAGGTCGGTCAGCACCAGGTCGAAAGTGCGCCGGCGCAGACAGGTCAATGCCTCTTCGCCATCGCGCGCCGATTCCACATGGAAATCCCCCAGCTCACTGAACAGATGCTGCAGGTACTGATGCTGGAAGGGGTGGTCTTCGACGATCAAAATGCTACAGCGATTCATGGAGGGCTCGTTCATAGGGAGCCAGTTCATTGAACAGGGCTCGCAGGGTGAAGGGTTTGACCAGGCAGTGATTCATCCCGGCCGCCAGGCATAAGGCTGCTTCGCCACGCATGGCGTTGGCGGTGGCGCCGATGATTGGCACGTTGCAGCCCAGGCGTCGTAGTTCCTGGGCCAGTGCGTAGCCGTTGAGCTTGGGCATGTTGACGTCGCTCAGCACGATGTCGAACGTTCCGGCGCGCCAGCGTGACAGGGCTTCTTCGCCGTCCGAGGTGAGTTCCACGGTGCAGCCCAGCTCTTCTAATTGATCGCGCAGGATCAGTTGATTGATGACGTTGTCCTCGGCCACCAGGATATGCAGGTGCAACTTGCGCAGATGGCGCTGCTCATGGCTCGCCTGGGGTGTCGCCACCGGTATGCCCTGGGCCTGGCTCACCGCGTGGTGAATGGCGTGCAGGTCATTGAGGTTGACTTTGCAGCCGCCCAGCATGATCTGCGGCACTGTGCAGCCGTCGCTGCTGGCCAGCACCAGTGGCCCGTTCCACTGCGGTGCCAGGCGTAGCTCGGCCTGGCCGGGGTGCAGCTCGATCAACAGGCCCGCGCCGGCCGGGTCCATGGCCGATGGCAAGCCGATCTGCGGGCGGGCGCCCCAGCGGCGCAACCAGCCGCTGACGGCCTCGGCCAGTTCGCGGACCGGCGACACCACGTAAATGACGTCTGGCAACAAGGCCGTCATGCTGGTGGGCAACACGTCTTTGGCGCACTCCACCAGCGGCAGGGTCAGGGAAAAACTGCTGCCCAGCCCGGTCTCGCTGACCATGCGCAGGCTGCCATTCATCAAGTGTGTGAGGCGCAGGCAGATCGGCAGGCCCAGGCCGGTTCCGGCCACTACATTGGTGTTGCCGGCGGTCTGGTAGAACGGGTCGAAAATAAACGGTTGATCGTCACCGGCGATGCCTTTGCCGGTGTCCGAGACCTGCCATTGCACGCTGGCGCGTTCGCCATCGCGGCTCAACAACGTGGCCCGCAAGACGATGCGCCCGGAGTCGGTGAACTTCACTGCATTGCTCAACAGATTGTTGAGGATCTGGCGGATCCGGCTGATGTCGCCGATGACCCGGTCCGGCATCTGTGGGTCGATGCAGGCATACAGGTGCAAGCCCTTGCTCTGGGCCGCCGCGGCATAGCCGTGGACCACTTCCTGGACCAGGGCCAGGGTGGAAAACTCGCTCAGTTCCAGGGCCAGTTGCCCGGCCTCGATCTTGGACACGTCGAGCACGTCACAGATCAATTGCAACAAGGTAGCGGAGGAGCCTTCTATGGCTTGCAGGTAGCTTTTCTGTTGCGGGTCCAGATGGGTGCGGGCCAGCAGTTCCAGGGTGCCCAATACGCCATACAGCGGGGTGCGGATTTCATGGCTCATGGTCGCCAGGAACAGGGTCTTGGCCTCATTGGCGGCGTCGGCCAGTTGCCGCGCCTGCTCCAGCGCCGCTTCGATCTCGGTGCGCGTACTGATGTCGCTGAAGGTGCACAGCAACACGTCCTCACCTTTGTAGCGGGTGGGCGCACAGCTAAGGTACAGGTGGCGGCCGTCGGCGGTTTCAAAGTAATCGGAAAGCGTCGGCGCCTGGGTATCGAAGGCTTGGCGGATCCAGCCAGGGCTCAGCTGTTCGCGTTCACCGCTCTGGCCCAGCCATTGCTGGCACAGGGTGTTTTCCAGCACCACTTGGCCGTCGGTGCGGCGCAATACACACAGGGCCACAGGGGCGGTCTGGATCACGTCACGGCTGAACAGCTCGCTTTCCACCAGGGCCTGGATACGGTGGATCGCGGGCGCAATGAAGCGGTGTTCAATGCGGCGGGTCAGCAGCCACACCAGGCTGATACCAAACACACAGAACGCCAGGGCGCCGAGCAGTTGTGGCCACAACGATAACAGCACCGCACGCAGGTCGATGGAGTAGGTCAGTTGCCAGTCCGAGGACTTCAGCTGTTTGCGCAGCACCAGTTGCTCGGGCAGCCATCCATTGCCGACAAAACCAAAGAAATCATGTTGCAGCAGGCGCGGCAAGGCCTGGCTGGCCTGGGGCCGGGCGCTGTTGCTGAACAACGGCAACCCTTGGGAGTTGAACATGGTGAACTCCCCGGCGCTGTGATCGCTCAGGGTGTTGGAGACTTCGCGGTCATCCATTTCCAGGCCCAGCCAGCCGGAGTCCGCATCGCGCTCGTCCAGGCGAATGAAAATGTACAACTGGGAGTGGCCTTGGGTGCTTTGGGTCAGCCACAGTTCTTGCAGGGCGGGAGGGTTTACCTGTTTCAGGTGGTCCAATTGCTTGAGCAGGTCCTTTGGCAAATCACTCGCTGGCGGGGTGGCGTTGTACAGGCGCAGCACCTTGGCCTCGGCGCCACTGGTGACGTAGATCAGGTTGAGTTGCTTGTCCTTGAGGTAATCGCGCATGCGCTGGGTCAGCCAGATACTCCATTGCTTGGCGGGGCGGGTGCCCAGCAGCAGGTGGATTTCTTCGGCGGACACGGCGCTGTCGGCATTTTTAACGCGCCGGGTGGCCGACAGGCTGAGGCTTTCGAGCAGGGATTCTCGGGTGGTGAAAAACGTATGAGCTTCGGCAATGGCGCTGCTCATATAGCTGCGCCGCTGGGAAATTTCATTGTTGAACGTGAACAGCAGGAAGCTGTACACCCCACCCAGGATGCCCACCAGCACCACCAACGCAAAAATGCGCAACAGGCGGCGGGCGGCGTCGGGGGTAGACAGAATCGGGCTGATCTGGTGCAGGTAGGTCTTCAATCGCATGCCGGCACTTTAGGTGTCGCCGGGTGTAGGGAAAATCAGACGATCCTTAGTTTGCTACAGGTAGTTCACGATAAACGTCACGCTGGTGTTGCCGTTGCCGGCCTTGAGTTCAGTGCTGCCCAGGCGGTAGTAGGCCGCCGACAGCGGGATGTTGAAGCTGGTGCCGCTCGTGGTGAAAGCGTTGAAGGGATAGGTGGTATCCAGTGCCAGGGGCTGTCCGGCCTGATTCATCAATTGCAGGGCGATGTCCTTGGCGTTGGTCTTGTCGTTGCTGAGCGCAACAATGCCTTTGGCTGCGTCGATGACCGGGGTGTTGGCCTTGATCGAGTAGGTCACCTTCTTGATGCCGGTCTGGCACTGTTTCAGGGCAATGTTGAAGGGTACTCGACGTTGGGTGGGACCAGTCCGGGGGAAGTCTTCGAGGGTGTAGTCGATCCCCATGTCCACCGGGACGGAAGGGGTCTGGCAGGAGGCGCTGTTCAAGACGATGGCATTGGTCAGGTTGAATCTTTTCAGGATCAGATCATCGTCTTGCAAAGTGCCCAGGAGGCCTGCACTGATCCTGACTTTATCCGTCAGTTCGCCAGTCTTGATGATTTCCAGGCGCACCGACCCTGCACTGATCCCGTAGTTGGCGTTTGAGGGGATTGGCTGCAAGGAGAGTTCGTAGCGGTTTAACGAATCCATCCAGATACGGTAGGAGAGCCCGCTTTTGCCCAGGGGGAAGATCGATTCCCTGCCAGTGATCGTCCCGTGCGACGGATTGAGGAGTACGCCGTACTGCGAGGTTGCCGTGCATCTCCAGAGGTGAGCGCTTGCGGACAGAGTGTCTTGGTAGACCACGGTGCCATTGGGAGTGTCGGCGGGTATCGTCAGGCCGGCGCTGGCCAGGCTGGCGCCGAAGTTGAGGGTTTGCGTGACGGAATCGGTGGCCGTGCAACTGCCCGCCATGGCGACTGAGGAGCAAGCCAGCGTCATCATGACGATGAAGGTGAGCAAGGGGCGCGGAAGTGTTGAACGCTGCATGAGGGGCTATACGTGCTGGCAAAGGAGGGCTACACGGTAATCACGCCATCCGCTGCTGCCTATCAGGTGATCCTTAGAACATACCGTTGAGTAGTCAATTGCCAAGCAAGCTAAGCATTTTGTTTGACATTCACTGCCTAGGCAGTAATATTTAGTCACATATTCGCTGCCTAGGCAGTAATAAGGTGACTTGCCGATGGATCACTTCACCCCGCAAAACTTCCATAACTGCCACCTCGGCCTGTTGCTGGGCCGCGCCGCGATCCTCAAGGACCGCATCATCGATACCCACATGGAACCCCACGGCATCACCGCCGCGCAGTTCAAGGTGTTGATCATCATGGCCCAGTTCGGCGTCGATACCCCGGCAGAACTGTGCCGCAACCTGTCCCTGGACAGTGGCTCGATGACCCGCATGCTCGACCGCCTGGAGCAAAAGGACCTACTGGCGCGCAAGCGTTCCGAACAGGATCGGCGCCAGGTGCAGCTTGTGCTCACTGCTGAAGGCCAGCGCCTGGCAGACCTGTTGCCGCAGATCGGCGCCCAGGCCCTGAACCAGTTGGCCGGCGTGCTGGAACCCGGTGAGTTGCAGACCCTGGAACGCATCCTCAAGAAAATCCTTATCGCGGCAGGTGATCCCATCACGCTGCAGCGCGTAGGGCGTACTGATTAACCCAAGGTACTTGTCATGGCGACTGCCCAAGCAAACAACACCGCTGAATCCCAACCCAACGACAGCAACCCGCGCAAACGCAAAATCATGCTGCTGGGCCTGACCCTGATCGTGGTTCTCGGCATCGTCGGTGTGTGGGGTTGGCACGAACTGTATGGCCGTTGGAGCGAAAGCACTGATGACGCCTACGTCAACGGCAATGTGGTGGAAATCACCCCGCTGGTCACCGGTACCGTGGTCAGCATTGGTGCCGATGATGGCGACCTGGTGCATGAAGGCCAGGTGCTGATCAACTTCGATCCCAACGATGCCGCCGTCGGCCTGCAAAGCGCCCAGGCCAACCTGGCGCGTACGGTGCGCCAGGTGCGTGGCTTGTACAGCAATGTCGATGGCATGAAGGCTCAGGTACTGGCGCAAAAAGCCCAGGTGCAAACCGCCCAGGACAACTTCAACCGCCGCAGAATCCTCGCCCAGGGTGGCGCGATTTCCCTGGAAGAACTGTCCCATGCCCGCGACGCCCTGAGTGCGGCGAGCAACTCCCTGGCCAACCTGCAACAGCAACTCAACACCTCCACCGCGCTGGTGGATGACACGGTGATTTCGTCCCACCCGGATGTGCAGGCCGCCGCTGCGCAATTGCGCCAGGCCTATCTGGCCAATGCGCGCAGTACCCTGATCGCACCGGTCACCGGCTACGTCGCCAAGCGCACCGTGCAACTGGGTCAGCGTGTCGAACCGGGCACCGCATTGATGGCGGTGATTCCCCTGGACCAACTGTGGATCGACGCCAATTTCAAGGAAACCCAGCTGCGCAATATGCGCATTGGCCAGCCGGTGGACATCGAGGCCGATCTCTACGGCAGTGATGTGAAGTACAGCGGCACCATCGACAGCCTCGGCGCCGGAACCGGCAGCGCATTTGCCTTGCTGCCGGCGCAGAACGCCACCGGTAACTGGATCAAGATTGTGCAGCGGGTGCCGGTGCGCATTCATATCAATGCCGAGGAACTGGCCAAACACCCATTGCGGGTGGGTTTGTCGACCCAGGTGGAGGTCAATCTGCACGACCAGAGCGGCCCGGTGCTGGCGCAACAGCCGCCGCAAAAAGCCTCGTTCAGCACCAATGTGTATGACCGCCAGTTGAGCGAAGCCGACGCGATGATCACCCAACTGATCCATGACAACAGCGTGGCCGTGCCCAAGGCAGCGCAACGCTAATGAGCGATAACGCCTCTTTCACACCGCCCAGCTTGCTGATGGCCACCATTGGCCTGTCCCTGGCGACCTTCATGCAGGTGCTCGACACCACCATCGCCAACGTGGCGTTGCCGACCATTTCCGGCAACCTGGGGGTGAGTTCGGAGCAGGGCACCTGGGTCATCACCTCGTTTGCGGTGAGCAATGCGATTGCCTTGCCGCTGACCGGCTGGTTGAGCCGGCGCTTTGGCGAAGTGAAGTTGTTTTTGTGGGCCACCCTCCTGTTTGTGCTGGCCTCGTTCCTGTGTGGTGTCTCCACCTCGATGCCCGAGCTCATCGGGTTTCGGGTGCTGCAAGGCCTGGTGGCGGGGCCGTTGTACCCGATGACCCAGACCCTGCTGATTGCGGTGTATCCGCCCGCCAGGCGCGGCATGGCCCTGGCGTTGCTGGCGATGGTCACGGTGGTGGCACCGATTGCAGGTCCCATTCTCGGTGGCTGGATCACCGACAGCTACAGCTGGCCGTGGATCTTCTTTATCAACGTGCCCATCGGGATTTTTGCGGTGATGGTGGTGCGCTCCCAGCTCAAGAAGCGCCCGGTGGTGACCAGCCATCAACCGATGGATTACGTCGGGTTGTTGAGCCTGATCGTCGGGGTCGGGGCCTTGCAGATCATCCTCGACAAGGGCAACGACCTGGACTGGTTCGAGTCCAACTTCATCATCATCGGCGCGGCCATCTCGGTGATCGCCCTGGCGGTGTTCGTGATCTGGGAAATGACCGATAAACACCCGGTGGTCAACCTGCGGCTGTTTGCCCACCGCAATTTTCGCATTGGCACTATTGTGCTGGTGCTGGGCTACGCCGGGTTTTTTGGCATCAACCTGATCCTGCCGCAGTGGTTGCAGACGCAGATGGGCTACACCGCGACCTGGGCCGGGTTGGCCGTGGCGCCGATCGGGATTCTGCCGGTGTTGATGTCACCGTTTGTCGGCAAATATGCGCACAAGTTCGACCTGCGCCTGCTGGCCGGCCTGGCATTCCTGGCGATTGGCCTGAGCTGCTTTATGCGCGCCGGGTTCACCAATGAAGTGGATTTCCAGCACATCGCCATGGTGCAACTGTTCATGGGCATCGGTGTGGCACTGTTCTTTATGCCGACCTTGAGCATCCTGATGTCTGACCTGCCACCCCACCAGATCGCCGACGGCGCAGGCCTGGCGACATTCCTGCGGACCCTGGGCGGCAGCTTTGCGGCATCGCTGACCACCTGGATCTGGATTCGCCGGGCCGATCAGCATCATGCCTACATGAGCGAGAGCATGAGCACCTATGATTCCGCCACGCGGGATGCGCTCAATGCCCTGGGCGGTGCTGGGCACAAGGCCTATGCGCAACTGGACCAGGTCCTCACCAGCCAGGCCTATATGATGTCCACCGTGGATTACTTCACGTTGCTGGGGTGGATGTTCATGGGCTTGATCCTGCTGGTGTGGCTGGCCAAACCGCCGTTTACCGCGAAGGCGGGGCCGGCGGCGTCAGGTCACTGATCTTGCGGTGCATGCGGTCAAACATGTGGGAGTGCCCCAACATTCACCGAGTCACTAAAGAACCACCACCGCGACCAACCCACACACCACCCCCATCAGCATGGTCAGCCCAGCCACCGTCACCAGCACCCGCGCATCGAAATCCTTGCGCAGCATCAACAGTGACGGCAGGCTCACGCTCGGCAGGGTCATCAACAGTGCCACCGCCGGTCCGGTCCCCAGCCCAAGGGCCATCATGGTTTGCACAATCGGGATTTCCGCCGCCGTCGGGATCACAAACAAGGTGCCGACAATCGCCAGCGGCACCAGCCACAGCAAGCTGTCGGCCATTGCGCCATCCACATGGGGAAACAGCCACACCCGCGCCGCGCCCAGCAGCAACACCGCCAGGATGTACACCGGGATGGTGCTCCAGAACAACTGCCACAGGGTGCGCAACCAGCGGCTGAGGAACGGCTGGGTCTCGGTGCCACTGGCGTCGGCCACGGCCTCCAGCGCCACCTGTGGCACTTGCTCAGGACGAGCGATACGTTGGGCGATCAACGCTACCCCGATCACCAGCACGATCCCGGCCACCAGCCGCAGCGCGGCAAAGTCCCAGCCCAGGACAAAGCCCATGAACACCAGCGTGGCCGGGTTGAGCACCGGGTTGGCCATCCAGAACGCCAGCGCGGCCCCCACCGAAACCTGTTGGCGGCGCATGCCGGCCGCCACTGGCGCGGCGCAGCAACTGCACATCATGCCCGGCAGGGCGAACAGCCCGCCGCGTACCGTGGAGCCAAGCCCGGCGCGGCCGAACAAGCGCAACAGCCAGTCCCGTGGAATCAAGACCTGCAGCAACGAGCCGAGAATCACCGCCAGCACGGCGGCTTTCCAGATCGCGAGGAAATACACCTGGGCATAGGCCAGGGCCGCCGCCAATGGCGAGCCTTGCTGGTCATTGAGAATCGAGTTACCGATGCTGTGGCTGTCGGCCGCGATGAAGGCCTTGAAGTAGTAGGGCGACCACTTCACGTAATACAGGCCGACGCAGGCCACCAACAGGAACAGCGCCGGTTTCCACCAGAAGGACCAGCCGCGTGCAGGGCTGGCAGAGGTGAGGTTAGACATGGTCAAGATCCGCAGATAAGTCGATAGCGACGCATCATACGCGGTCATGAACCTTGTAGGAGCCAGCTTGGTGGCGATAGCAGCCTGTCAGACGGGACGCAATCGCCGGCAAGGTCATGCATCGGCGTTGTTTACGTGCGTCGCATCCGGGCACGTGTGCAAGCCGTTATCCAGCCCTTGCTTGTAGTTGCGGCTGAGCAGGCTGGCCTTGCCGTTGTGCCAGGTCAGGGTCAGCACGTACAACGTGTCGAAGTCACCGCCGGACCAGTCTTCGGTGATAGTGTATTTCTCACCGACCGCTTCGCTCGCCACCTTATTGATCAACTCCGGCAGGTAGCCGTGGGACCAGGCCGTGTAGATGGTGGAGTTGTGGTATTTGTCTTCCATCAATTCGTCAGCCAGGTCGCTGGTATCGTTGGCCGAAAACTCGATGTTGACTGGTAGCCCAAGTTTGATCGCGCTGGGGCTGATGGTCATCAATGGACGAATATAGCTGTAGGAATTGTCGAACTCGCCTTCCTCGACATTGCGCGTCGGATTGGCGGCGAACACGAAATCGGCAGCGCCGAATTTTTCCGGCAGCACCGTGGCCAGGTTCATCGCGCGGTTGAGGCCCTGGCAATTGAGCTGGCCCAGGCCGCCGGCGGGTTTTTCGCCATGGCGCAGGAAGACCAGGGTCTGTACGCCGTTCTTCGGCTCGGCACTGCTTTCGCGAGCTTCGAAGGCCAGCATCAAGGCGCCGCCTACGAAGAACATCGGTAGCAGGTAGTAAGCATATCGTTTAAAGCGTTTACCAAGGCACAGAGGCTTGATTGTCATGAGGTTTCGAGTCTTCAGTGCTTCGGATCAAGACCGCAAGGCCCAGCCACAGCGACGCTCCAAGCATCGTGCGGTTTTCCATGAGTATGGCGGTATGCCTCCATTCAACCGTTCAAGCGCTTCTAAGAGTGCGCCATAGCGTTTTGGTTCGCTGAAACCCGAGATTAGCGCGCCGATGTTGCGGATTGAAGACCAATGCAGCCTGGCCGCTAGATGGCTATCATGGGTTTTTCTCAGCTTGGGGTATATCGATGATTTCACTCGCAGCGTTTCCGATTATTACCAAATGGCCAGCCCAGCATCCCGAGCGTTTGCAGTTGTACTCGCTGGCGACCCCCAATGGCGTCAAGGTATCGATCATGCTCGAAGAGGTGGGCCTGGCGTATGAGGCGCACAAGGTCAGCTTCGACACCCAGGACCAGCTTTCCCCGGAGTTCCTGTCCCTGAACCCCAACAACAAGATCCCGGCGATCATCGACCCCAATGGCCCGGGCGGCGAACCGCTGGCGTTGTTCGAGTCGGGTGCGATCCTGATCTACCTGGCTGAAAAAACTGGCCAACTGCTGCCCCAGGCCCCCGCTGCGCGCTATGAAACCCTGCAATGGCTGATGTTCCAGATGGCCGGGATCGGGCCGATGTTCGGCCAGGTCGGTTTCTTCAATAAGTTCGCCGGCAAGGCCTACGAAGACAAACGCCCCCGCGACCGCTACGCCGCTGAAGCCCGGCGCCTGCTCGGCGTGCTGGAAAAGCACCTGCTGGGCCGTACCTGGATCATGGGCGATGAGTACAGCATTGCCGACATCGCCACCTTCCCCTGGATCCGCAACCTGATTGGTTTCTATGAGTCGGGCGATCTGGTGGGCATTACCGACTTCCCCAATGTACTGCGGGCGTTGGATGGTTTTGTCGCCCGGCCAGCGGTGATCCGTGGCCTGAATATTCCGAGCTGACCTATGCCGACTTTCGATTTCAAGCAACTGGACGTGTTCAGCAGGGTCGCACTCAAGGGCAACCCACTGGCTGTAGTGCTGGGCGCCGATAGCCTCAGCGACCAGCAGATGGCCGACTTTGCCCAATGGACCAACCTCAGCGAAACCACCTTCCTGCTCCAGCCCCGGGACCCACGTGCCGATTACCGAGTGCGGATTTTTACCACTGTGCAGGAACTGCCCTTCGCCGGCCATCCGACCCTGGGCAGTTGCCAGGCATGGCTGCAAGCCGGTGGTGTGCCCCGGGGCCGAGAGATCATCCAGGAATGCGAGATCGGCCTGGTGCGCATCCGCCGCGAGGGTGACGAGTTGGCGTTTATCGCCCCGCCCTTGATCCGTTCGGGCCCGTTGGATGTTGAGTTGCTGGAGCGTGTACGCCTGGCCCTGAACCTTGAGCCCGAGGCGATCCTTCGCAGCCAATGGGTCGATAACGGCGCGGGCTGGCTGGCCCTGATGTTGACTGATCGGCAGGCGGTACTGGCCTTGCAGCCGGACTATTCAAAGTTGCTGGGGCTGGCGGTGGGCGTGATTGCCCCGTGTGATCCTGCCCGCGATGAGGTTGATGCGCAGTTTGAGGTGCGGGCGTTCATTGCTGGTGATGGGGCGCCGGAAGATCCGGCCACTGGCAGCCTGAATGCCGGCCTGGCGCAGTGGTTGCTGGGCGAAGGCTTGGCGCCCGATGCGTATGTGGTCAGCCAGGGCACTACCATGGGGCGTGTAGGGCGAATCCGTGTCGCCCGGCAAGGTGATGAAGTCTGGATCGGTGGTGCCGTGACGCTCTGCATAGAGGGCTGTCTACGGCTGTAGGTCAATGCAATTGTTACCGCCAGGGGAATAAACTGTTGTTCCCCAGCGTTTGTTCTGATGGGTGCGTAGGGCATAAGCTTTCGCCCCTAGGTTTTTTCGCCTGTTTTTTTCAGGAGCATTCATGTCCAGCCAGTTCCCCGAAACCCGTCCTCGCCGCCTACGTCGTTCCCCCGAGTTACGCAGCCTGTTCCAGGAAACCGAATTCACCCTCAATGACCTGGTGTTGCCGATTTTTGTCGAAGAAGAAATCGACGATTTCGTACCGATTACCAGCATGCCCGGTGTGATGCGCATCCCTGAATCGAAACTGGCCAGTGAAATCGAGCGCTTTGCCCGCGCCGGGATCAAGTCGGTGATGACGTTTGGCGTGTCTCATCACCTGGACGCCAGCGGCAGCGACACCTGGAACGAGCGTGGGCTGGTGTCGCGCATGTCGGCGATCTGCAAGGACGCGGTGCCGGAGATGATCGTGATGTCCGACACCTGCTTCTGCGAATACACCGATCACGGCCATTGCGGCGTGATGCACGGTAATGAAGTGGACAACGACCGCACCCTGGCCAACCTGGGCAAGCAAGCAGTGGCGGCCGCCCGCGCCGGTGCCGATGTGATCGCGCCGTCGGCGGCGATGGACGGCCAGGTCCAGGCTATTCGCCGGGCCCTGGATGCGGCCGGTTTCAACCATATCCCGATCATGGCCTATTCCACCAAATTCGCTTCGGCCCTGTATGGCCCGTTCCGCGAGGCGGGCGGCAGTGCGCTGAAGGGCGATCGCAAAAGCTACCAGATGAACCCGATGAACCGCCGCGAAGCCGTGCGCGAATCCCTGCTCGACGAGCAGGAAGGTGCCGACTGCCTGATGGTCAAGCCGGCCGGCGCCTACCTGGACATCATCCGCGATATCCGTGAAGCCTCGCGCTTGCCCGTGGCGGCCTACCAGGTCAGTGGCGAATACGCGATGATCAAGTTCGGTGCCCAGGCAGGGGCCATTGATGAAGCACGGGTGGTGCGTGAGACCCTGGGCTCGATCAAGCGTGCCGGTGCGGACTTGATCTTCACCTACTTTGCGATGGACCTGGCGCTTTCCGGGATCTGATCCTGACGCTACACCCCTGTAGGAGCCGGCTTGCCGGCGAAAAACTCACAAACAACGCGTTCATTCAGGTGGTACGCGTTACCGTTGACGTTCTTCGCCGGCAAGCCGGCTCCTACAGGGGCGGGTGTGGGTTTGTGAGATAGTGGGTGCTTTCATCGGCTTACAGGACACCCCCGCATGCTTTCATCCCGGCTGATTCCCTGCCTGGCCGCCTTGTTGGTCATGGCCGGCTGTTCAACTCAACGCAGCCAGCAACAGCCCGAGCGCAGTGAGGCCGAGGTCAAGGCGCAGATCGTGCGGCTGATGCCGGCCAAGGTGTCGGATCGCGCCGGTTGGGCCCAGGATATCTACACCGCCTTCGACAGCCAGGACATCTACCCCAGCACCGAGAATATCTGCGCGGTACTGGCCGTGACCGAGCAGGAGTCCACCTACCAGGTCGACCCGCCGGTGCCGAACATGGGCAAGATCGCCCAGGATGAAATCCTCCGTCGTGCAGGCAAAGTGCATGTGCCGGCCGTGCTGGTGCGTACCGCGTTGCAACTGCGTTCGCCCACGGGCAAGTCCTACGCCGAGCGCCTGAGCGCTGCGCGTACCGAAAAAGACCTGAGTGGTATCTTTGATGATTTCATTGGCACTGTGCCGTTGGGGCGCACTTTGTTTGGCAGTTTCAACCCCGTGCATACCGCAGGCCCGATGCAGGTGAGCATTGCCTTTGCCGAGAAACAGGCCAGGGGCTATCCCTACACCGTGGACGGCAGCATTCGCCGGGAAGTGTTTACCCGACGGGGTGGCATGTACTTCGGCATCGCCCATTTGCTCGGCTACCCGGTGAACTACAGCCAGCCGCTGTACCGTTTTGCGGATTTCAACGCCGGTTGGTACGCCAGTCGCAATGCGGCGTTCCAGGCTGCCGTCAGCCGCGCCTCGGGCACGCGTCTGGCGCTGGATGGGGATCTGATCCTGCATGGCTCCATCATGCCCGGCACCACGGAGCTGGCGGTGCGTTCATTGGGCAAGAAGCTGGACATGCGCAACCCGAGCATTCGCAGCCAGCTAGAGCAGGGCGATCGCCTGGATTTTGAAGAGACCACCCTGTACCAGCGGGTGTTTGCCCTGGCCGAGAAAGCCGAAGGCAAACCGCTGCCGCGGGCGATCCTGCCGGGTATTGTGCTCAAGAGCCCGAAGATCACCCGCAACCTCACCACGGCCTGGTTCGCCCAGCGCGTGGATGAGCGTTACCAGCGCTGCATCAAGCGCTGAGGTCAGGGGCGACGCTTGACCAGCTTGCGCCACAACCAGACCCACAGCCACAACACCGGGAACGCGAGGATCACAAACGGCAGCACATAGCTGGAGCGCTCCAGGGCATCGGCGGTGCCATCGACCAGGTTGTCGCCCAGGTTACCGAACATCCTGGCAAAGCGCGATTGCTGATGTTCGCCGTCTGAGGGTTGGAAGTTCAGGGTCACGCGGTTGGTGTCCAGGCGCCGCTGTTGGCCGGCGGCGATCTGTGCCAGTTCCTGCAGCTCGTTTTCGATGGCGGCCTGTTCCTTGCTGAGGGTGATCAGGTCGCCCACGGTGATGTCCTTGCGCGCAGCCAGTTCATCCAGGCGTTTTTGCTGGGCCTGCAAGCGTTCCTGGCGACGGCGCACATCGGCCACGGCGTCGGCCAGGTCCTCGGCGCTGGTGATACGCTGGCCCAGTTGACCGCCCTCGGCCGCCATGCTCACCAACGGCTCGACACCGTTTGGAACAATGCGTAGCACGATCATGCCGCCGTCGCTGTTCTCTTCGATACGCAGGATATTGCAGGCGCCGAACTGCGCCGACTCACAGGCTTGGCGAGTGGCCTGCATGCGCGGTGCCAGCAGGGCTACTGGCATCGCCAGGCTCAACTCATGCTCATAGGCCAGCAGCGCGCCGGCCCGGCCCTGTTCGCCACTGATGGCCGTGGCCTCGGAGTACTCCTTGGGCGAGCAGCCGCCGAGCAGCAGGCCAGTCAATAACAACAGTGCAGTGAATCTGCCTTCCAGATGGCGCATTACAGTTCCTTCAAGTGTGCGGGATAAAGTGCGCGGCGATTAAAGCGGGTTTGCCCGGCGAACGCAAAGCGGGCGTAGGCTTATCGCCACAGATTTGCCGCATTGATCTTGATGGCTGCAACGCGCGCCCAGGGTTAAACCTTGTGTCTGCACACAAGGACGATCCGACCATGACTGTTATTCCTGAAGGTTTTATCCCATTGCCCCGCAGCAGCCCGCTCCTGGATTTGCTTGGTCCGGTGTATTGCCGTGGCGAAGGCCTGCACCTGCAACTGGGGCTGCGCGCCGACAATCGCCATGCCAACGGACGCGGCACGGTCCACGGTGGCGTGCTGGCGACCCTGGCGGATGTTGGCATGGGTTACGCCATGGCGTTTTCCAGCGACCCGCCGTTGCCGTTGATTACCGCGAGCATGACCCTCGATTATCTGGGGGCGGTACAGGTAGGGGAGTGGATCGAGGTGCACTTGGAGCATCACAAGCGCGGGCGGCAGATGGCGTTTGCCACGGTCAGTTTGCAGGTGGGAGAAAAGGTCGTGGTGCGGGCCAATGCGGTCTTCGCCGTACCCCAACCTGGCTGACGATGGCGATCTATTGTAGGCGCTGGCTTGCCAGCTCCTACATTGAAGGACGTTCGCAAATCAGATAGGCAAAAAAAGGCCCGGTTTTCGTGGAACCGGGCCTCTTTCATGTTGCTCGTTGAATCAGTCGCGCTCAAGGGCCAGTGCCACGCCCTGACCGCCGCCGATGCACAAGGTGGCCAAGCCTTTCTTGGCATCGCGCTTGATCATTTCATGCAGCAGGGTCACCAGCACGCGGCAGCCTGAAGCGCCAATCGGGTGGCCGATGGCAATCGCGCCGCCGTTGACGTTGACCTTGCTCGCATCCCACTCCAGTTCCTTGCCCACCGCCAGTGCCTGTGCGGCAAACGCTTCGTTGGCTTCGATCAGGTCCAGGTCGGCCAGTTGCCAGCCGGCCTTGTCCAGGCAACGGCGGGTCGCAGACACCGGGCCAATGCCCATGATTGCCGGGTCGACACCTGCGTTGGCGTAGCTGGCAATACGCGCCAGGACCGGCAGGCCGAGGGCCTTGGCTTTGTCGGCGCTCATCAGCAGCACCGCAGCGGCGCCGTCATTGAGGCTCGACGCGTTGCCGGCGGTGACGCTGCCGTCTTTCTTGAAGGCTGGCTTGAGCTTGCCCAGGGATTCGGCGGTGGTGCCGGCACGGGGCTGCTCGTCCACGGCAAAGGCAATCGGGTCGCCTTTGCGCTGGGGAATCAGGATCGGCGTTATCTCGTCGGCAAAGCGCCCGGCTTCAATCGCGGCGACGGCTTTTTGCTGGGAGGCGGCGGCGAACGCGTCCTGGGCTTCACGGCTGATGTCGTACTTGTCCACCAGGTTTTCGGCGGTGATGCCCATGTGGTAGTCGTTGAACGCATCCCACAGGCCGTCGGTGATCATGCTGTCGATCATCTTCGCGTGGCCCATGCGCAGGCCGGTGCGGGCGGATGGCAGTACGTAGGGGGCCAGGCTCATGTTCTCCATGCCGCCAGCGATGATCACCTCGGCGTCACCGCAGCGGATGGCTTGCGCGCCCAGGTGCAGGGCCTTGAGGCCCGAGCCGCAGACCTTGTTCAAGGTCAGGCTCGGCACCGCATGCGGCAGGCCGGCGAGGATCGACGCCTGGCGCGCCGGGTTCTGGCCACTGCCTGCGGTCAGCACCTGGCCGAGGATCACTTCATCCACTTGCGCAGGATCGAGACCCGTCTGCTCCAGCAGGCGGCGGATCACCGCAGCGCCCAGTTCCGGTGCCGGGATGCTCGCCAGGGCACCTTGGAAGCTGCCCACGGCGGTGCGGGTGGCAGCAACAATCACGACGTCTTGCATGGAATCTGTCCTCACTGGAAATGCATTTCTGGAACGTGGTCCGGGACGATCAGTTTACCGGCGGTCTTGCTGACAATCTCTTCAACGCTGACGCCAGGTGCGCGTTCCTTGAGGACAAAAGCGCCATTTTCGATTTCCAGGTAGGCCAGGTCCGTCAGCACGCGCTTGATGCAGTTGGCACCGGTCAGCGGCAGGCTGCATTGGCTGAGCAACTTGGACTCACCGTCCTTGGAGGCGTGGGTCATGATCACGATGATGTTTTCTGCGCCGGCCACCAGGTCCATGGCGCCGCCCATGCCCTTGACCAGCTTGCCTGGGATCATCCAGGACGCGATGTTGCCATGTACATCCACCTCAAAGGCGCCGAGTACCGTGAGGTCGACATGCCCGCCACGAATCATGGCGAAGGATTCGGCGGAAGAGAAAATCGAGGCGCCGATGCGTGCGGTAACGGTCTGCTTGCCGGCGTTGATCATGTCGGCGTCGATGGTGTCTTCGGTAGGAAACGGACCCATGCCCAGCAGGCCGTTTTCCGACTGCAGCATCACTTCCATGCCGTCGGGGATGTAGTTGGCCACCAGGGTCGGGATGCCGATGCCGAGGTTGACGTAGAAGCCGTCCTGCATTTCGCGGGCGACGCGTTGAGCCATTTGTTCGCGGGTAAGAGCCATTTTATGTGTCCTTATTATTCGGGCTAGAGGATTACTTGCGGACGGTGCGCTGTTCGATGCGCTTCTCGAATGTGCCGCAGATGATCCGGTCGACGTAGATGCCAGGGGTGTGGATCTGCGCCGGGTCCAACTCGCCCGGTTCGACGATTTCCTCGACTTCAACCACGGTGATCTTGCCGGCGGTGGCCGCCAGCGGGTTGAAGTTTTGCGCCGTGTGGCGGTAGATCACGTTGCCGAAATGGTCGGCTTTCCAACCTTTGACGATGGCGAAGTCGCCGGTAATGGATTCTTCCATCAGGTACGGGCGACCGTTGAATTCACGGGTTTCCTTGCCTTCGGCGACCGGGGTACCGACGCCGGTGGCGGTAAAGAAGGCCGGGATGCCGGCGCCGCCTGCGCGCATTTTTTCCGCCAGGGTGCCTTGGGGCGTCAACACCACTTCGATTTCGCCGCTGAGCAGTTGCTTCTCGAACAGGGCGTTTTCACCGACGTAGGAGGCGATGACCTTACTGATCTGTTTTTCTTCCAGCAACACGCCCAGGCCGAAACCGTCGACGCCGCAATTGTTGGAAACCACCGTCAGGTCGCGGGTGCCTTTGCGCTTGATTTCGGCGATGAGGTTTTCCGGGATGCCACACAGGCCAAAACCACCGGAGAGTACGGTCATGCCATCTTCCAGGCCTGCCAGCGCTTCTTCATAGGACGCCACGCGTTTATCGAAACCTGCCATATGCACCTCTTTTATTGTTTGTGGTCCAGCCAGTGAACCGAGTGTTGCGCCGACGGATTGATTTGTTAAGTTGTTTTTTAAGGTTGATTGATTTAAAAAACAGCACAATTACCCATGCGTTGGAGCAGCGTCATGACAGTTAAACAGATGCGGGCCTTCCTTGCCGTGGCCCAAAGCCTGAGTTTTGCCGCCGCCTGTGAGCGCCTGCATTTGTCCCAGTCGGCCCTGAGCCTGACCATCAAGGGCCTGGAAGAGGGCTTGGGCGGGCGCCTTTTCAGCCGCAATACCCGTAACGTGGCACTGACCCCTGAAGGTGAATCCTTGTTGCCGCTTGCGCGTCGTCTGATTGCCGATTGGGACAATGCCGAAGATGAATTGCGCCAGCGTTTTACCCTGCAACGTGGGCGGGTAACGGTGGCGGCGATGCCGTCGTTTGCCGGCAACCTGCTGCCGCCGATCTTGAAGATCTTTCGCGCGTGCTTTCCTCAGGTCAACGTGACGGTGCATGACCTGATCAACGAACAAGTGCTGGAAATGGTCCGTGATCGCCAGGTGGAGTTGGGGGTAGCGTTCGAACCGGCGCCGGGGTCGTCGCTGGCATTCACCCCGCTGTACCTGGACCGCTTTATCGCCGTCGTGCCCGGCGATTCGCCATTGGCGCAAATGGCCGAGATCGATTGGAAAACCCTGCTGGTGCAACCTTTTATCACCCTGCAGCGGCCTTCCACTGTGCGGGTGATGCTGGAAGAACACCTCGGTGCCTTGCAAATGAAGTTACCCGTGGCCCTCGAAAGTCATCAACTGGCCACAGTGGGCAAGATGGTTGCCAATGGCTTGGGGGTCAGCGCGGTGCCGGCGTTATGCGCGCAGCAGATGGAGGAGGCGGGCGCTCATTGCATCACCTTGACCGGGCCGGTGATCGAGCGGCCGATTGGTGTGCTGACCAAGCCGGGGCATGAGCTGTCGGCGGCGGCGCAGGCACTGTTCGATATCTTTCTGGCTGAGGCGGGGAAGGGGCATTACCCCAACAGTTGAAGTTGCACATAAACAAATGTGGGAGCCGGCAAGCCAGCTCCCACAAAGGTAGCGTTATTCTTAGTAGTAGCGGTCGATTACTTTAACTTGCGAGTTGTCCTTGAAAGACTCCCAGGCATTGTTAAGTGTATCGAACACTTGCTCGATAAAGTTGCGATCGGCTGCCGCTTTCTTGCCGACATAACCCTGGCCGCGGCGGTACATCTTCAGGCGCGCCGCCAGTTCGCGGTTATTGCGGTCGAACTCGGCTTCTTCGGTATGGGGCGCCAGGCAGTCAATTTGCACTTCGCCCGATTTGCCAATCCACAGGATATGGTCGTCGAGTGTGTCTTTCTGCGCTGCGAACATCTCAGCCAATTCGTCGATAGTTGGTTGGTTGTTCAGATTCATGTGTAAGCCCCTTGACCAGTTGGCGATCTTCAGTTGATTCGTTAATACACTTTTAAGTTGTCTCCGGTTCCGAAAACCGGGCGTCAGTAACGGTCTGCCGAATACGGGCAGGGTCTTGAACCTGATGCATGTAGTGTTGCTGATGACCTGCTACGCAATGGTTTCATAACGAAGACAAGCAGCATTTGAGCTTCTTGTACCGATCCTTGCGGGCCGGTCAGCTTCATCAATCTGCCTTGTGGGCAGTGCACATCCGGAAAAACAGCTCGGCGGTCAGACGAGCCTGTTCAAAACGCTTGTTGCCAACGCTCCCGATCCGGGAGACGTCTGAATCATGCAAGGTCAAAATGGTTACGTCAACGGTTATGTAGTGATTATTTTTACTCACTACATAATTTTTTTTGTGCAGGGGAGGATGCGGGAAAGGTGACTTGTGCGTCACTTTTTGTGCCGGTGGGTCGCATGCAAGGCCGGGTTCAGCAGTGATCCATGTAGGAGCTGGCTTGCCTGCGATGCAGGCGCCTCGGTGCATCAGTTACACCGAGGTGATGCCATCGCAGGCAAGCCAGCTCCTACATAAGCCAGTTCTCACCGGGGGCGTGGTGGTGTCGAGAGTAGGGTCATTCGCCGCGGATGTACTGCTCCAGTTGCTGGATCAGGGCCGCCTGCTCAGCGATGGCTTCCTTGACCAGGTCACCGATGGACAGCAGGCCCAGCAGTTCTCCGTCTTCCACCACCGGCAGATGACGCAGGTGGCCGTCGGTCATGATGCCCATGCAGTCTTCGACGCTTTTGTGGGTGTCCACGGTGATCGCCGGTGAGCTCATCACTTGGTGTACCTGTGTGCTCGTCGAGGACAGTCCGTGGAGAATCAGTTTGCGCGCGTAGTCGCGCTCACTGATGATGCCGACGACTTTGTTGTCCTTGACCACCGGCAAAGCGCCGACGTTCTTCGCTGCCATCACCACCAGCGCTTCAAACACGGTGTGATTCCACTGGATGGTATGCACTTCCTGATTCTTCTGGTCCTTGGACTTGAGCAACTGTGCGACGGTTTTCATGGCGGCCACTCTGGTGTTGTTATTAGGGCTGTGCCTACAGAATCCTAGACCGCAGGCGCTGGAGCAAGACCCAAAGCGGCGTATATCCCGTCAAAAAGCGTCATTTTATGGATTTTTTCACCCAATTAGCCCTTGCTTGCCGGTTTTGCCGCCCGTTTCGGGCTGGTGCCAGTCTTGCGCTTGGCCGGCTTGCGTTTGTTTTTCCAGGGCGTGGCAGCACGACCTGCCGGGCTGGCCGGGCCGCTGATGGTCATTTGCAGGCCATTGCAGCGCGCCACTTGTTTACTCATCCAGGCTGCCTGTTTGGCGACGAATTCCTCCAGGCTCATCTCACCGCTTTGCACCATATCCAGGGCCTGTTCCCAAATGGCGGTGGTGCCAGGGTCGGCAATGGCCCTGGGCACCGCGTCGATCAGGCTGAAGGCCGCCGGTGTGGCTGACAATGCCTTGCCATTTTTTACCAGGTAACCGCGGTCCAGCAGGCCCTGGATAATCCCGGCCCGTGTCGCTTCGGTGCCGATACCGGTGGTGTCCTTGAGTTTCTGCTTGAGCAGCGGGTCGTCCACCAGCTTGGCGACGTTTTTCATGGCCTTGATCAAGTCGCCCTCAGTGAAGGGTTTGGGCGGCTGGGTCCACAAGTCTTTGAGGTTGACCTTGGCCACTGCGTAGTCCTGGCCTTGCACCAATGGTGGCAAGGGTTGTGGGGCCGGCGCCTCGCGACCCTTGCTTGGCGCCAGGGCTTCGGGCAAGGCCCGCTTCCAGCCTGGCTCCACCACCACTTTGCCCACGGCGCGCAAGGCTTCGCCGGCACAGTTGAAGTCCGCCTGGGTGCGGTCGTATTCGTGGTTGGGCAGGAACTGCGCCAGGTAACGGGCGCGGATCAAGGTGTAGACGGCGCGGTGCTTGCCGGCCAACTGTGCCAGGTCCTTGCCGGCCCCAGTGGGGATAATGCCGTGGTGGGCACTGACCTTGGCGTCGTTCCAGGCGCGGGAGCGGCGTTGCGCATCGATGTGCGGCATCAGCGCATTGACCGCCGGATCGGCCCGGCCCAATGCCGCGAGAATGCTTGGTGCGTCGCCATGCTGGCTGACGGGCAGATAGCCGCAGTCACTGCGTGGATAGGTGATGACCTTGTGGGTTTCGTAGAGGGACTGGGCGATATCCAGGGTTTCCTGGGCGCCGAGGCCGAGTTTTTTCGAGCAGATTTCCTGCAGGGTGCCCAGGTCGAAGGGCAGCGGCGCCACTTCGCGCATGCGCTCTGTGCGCAACTTCACCAGCCGGGCGCTGGCCGCGTTGCTCATCGCGCTGGCGGCCTGTTGCGCGCGTTGCGGGTTGAGGCAGCGGCCCTGGTCGTCGCAGATATCGTCGGCGGCGCGCCATTGTGCGATAAAGCTCATCGACTGATGGCGCAATTCGACATCAATGGCCCAGTACGCCACGGGGACAAAGTCGGCAATGCTACGGTCACGGTCCACCACCAGGCGCAGGGTCGGGGTTTGCACCCGACCCACCGGCAGCACGCCCTGGTAGCCGGACTGGCGGCCGAGCAGGGTAAACAGGCGGCTCATGTTCATGCCGATCAGCCAGTCGGCGCGGGAGCGACCCAGGGCCGAATGGTAGAGGTTGAAGGTCTCTGCGCCAGGCTTCAACGACGCCAGCGCCTTGCGGATCGAGGCATCGTCCAGTGCCGACAACCACAACCGCTGGATCGGCCCGCGATAGCGGCAATGTTCGACCAGTTCCCGGGCGATCATCTCGCCTTCGCGGTCGGCGTCGGTGGCAATCACCAGTTCCCGGGCCTCGCCCAGCAGGCGCTTGACGGCCTTGTACTGGCTGGCGGTCTTGGGCTTGACCGTCATCTTCCATTTTTCCGGGACAATGGGCAGGTCGGCCAGCACCCAGCGTTTGTACTTGGCGTCGTAGGCGTCGGGCGGGGCGGTTTCCAGCAGGTGGCCGATGCACCAGGTGACTGTGACGTCGGTTCCCAGCCAGCAGCCGTCGCCCCGGCGCCTGGCGCCGAGCACGGCCGCGATATCCTTGGCCTGGGAGGGTTTTTCACAGAGGTACAGCCGCATGCTCAGCCCATTCGTTACGCAGTTGAATGGGAAGCAGGATGGGCAAAAGAAGGGGATTGAGCAACCTTTATCTGGATGGATATACAGCAATTTGTGTGAGCGCCGGGAACCAATGTGGGAGCGGGCTTGCCCGCGATGATGCTGTGTCAGTCACTAGATGTATTGACTGATCCACCGCCATCGCGAGCAAGCCCGCTCCCACAAGGGATCTACAGTGTTTGCGGGATATTTAGTTGTTGTCGATATCCACGTTCTTGGTTTCCTTCAGGCACAGCAGCCCGACAATCAGGCTGACCCCGGTAATCACCACTGGGTACCACAGCCCGTAGAAGATATCGCCGGTGTACACCACCAGGGCAAACGACACGGTTGGCAGGAACCCGCCAAACCAGCCGTTGCCGATGTGGTAGGGCAGGGACATGGAGGTGTAGCGGATGCGCGTCGGGAACAGTTCCACCATCAGCGCGGCGAGTGGGCCGTAGCACATCGCAGCGATCAGGATCAGGGCGACGATCAGCACCACCACCATGGTTTTGTTGACCTGGGCCACGTCCGCCGATTTCGGGTAGCCGGCCAGGGTCACGGCGCCGCGCAGGGCGTCTTCGTCATAGCCGTCGATGCGCACATCGCCCACGCTGACCTGCACTGCGCTGCCGGCAGGTGCGGCTTCGCTGCTGTAGGGCAGGCCCTGTTTGACCAGGAAGGTCTTGACCTTGTCGCAGGGGCTGTCAAACCGCGCCTTGCCCACCGGGTCGAACTGGAAGGTGCAGGTAGCCGGGTCGGCCAGCACGGTGATCGGCGCCTGGCGGCTGGCCTGGTCCATCGCCGGGTTGGTGTAGTGGGCCAGGCCCTTGAAGATCGGGAAGTACAGCGCGGTGGCCAGCAGCAGGCCGACCATCAGCACCGGCTTGCGCCCCAGCTTGTCCGACAGCCAGCCGAAGAAGATAAAGAACGGCGCGCCAATCACCACGCTGATGATCAGCAGCATATTGGCCAGGGCCGGGTCCATCTTCAGGAACTGGGTGAGGAAGAACAGCACATAGAACTGTGCGGCGTAGAAGGTCACGGCCTGGCCGGCGTTGATGCTGAACAGCGCAATCAGCACCACCTTGAGGTTTTCCCAGTTGCCGAACGACTCGCGGATCGGCGCCTTGCTGGCCTTGCCTTCCTCTTTCATTTTCAGGAACGCGGGGGATTCGTGCAGGCTCATGCGGATCCAGGTGGAAATCCCCAGCAGCACGATCGACAGCAGGAACGGCAGGCGCCAGCCCCAGACTTCAAACTGATCGCCGGTGAAATACCGGCAGGCCAGTACCACCAGCAGTGACAGCAGCAGGCCGAGGGTTGCGGTGGACTGAATCCAACTGGTGTGGAACCCGCGTTTGCCTTGTGGCGCGTGTTCGGCCACATAGGTTGCGGCGCCGCCGTATTCACCGCCCAGGGCCAGGCCCTGGAGCATGCGCAACACCACCAGGATGATCGGTGCGGCGATGCCGATGCTGGCGTAGGTCGGTAGCAGGCCCACACAGAAGGTTGCCACGCCCATCAGGACGATGGTGGCCAGGAACGTATATTTACGTCCGATCATGTCCCCCAGGCGGCCGAACACCAGCGCGCCGAAGGGTCGCACCACAAAGCCGGCGGCAAAGGCCATCAAGGCGAAGATAAAAGCCGTGGTGTCGTTGACCCCGGCAAAGAACTGCTTGCTGATGACTGCCGCGAGGGCGCCATAGAGGAAAAAGTCATACCACTCGAACACCGTCCCCAGGGACGAGGCGAAGATGACCTTTTGCGACTCTTTGCTGGTGACAGTGGCGCCGACGGTGGCGTCCAGGGGTTGAGCACGTTCTGACATGGGGTAGCCCTCACAGTGATTATTTATTGTTGTTCCACTGTCGGCGCCAACTTCAGCGCCGCTTTTACCCTGTAGGAGCATGCTTGCTCGCGAAAAGCCTGAGAGCAACGCGTTTATCCAGGATGCCCGCGTTATCGTTGGCGATTTTCGCGAGCAAGCTCGCTCCTACAGGTCATGCCGGTGTTGTCTGTTCTCGTTGGGGGGTGAGGTTCCTCGTTGAAGGGGACAGGATCAGTTGCGCGGCTTTTTCCGCGATCATCAGTGTGGGTGAGCAGGTGTTGCCGGAGGTGATGCGCGGCATGATCGAGGCATCGGCGATGCGCAGGCCGGGAACTCCGTGCACGCGCAACTGGGCATCGACCACCGCGTCCTTATCGTGGCCCATGCGGCAGGTACCCACCGGATGGAAGATCGTGGTGCCGATCCGCGCTGCGGCTTCCTGCAATTGTTCGTCGCTCTGCAGGGCTTCACCGGGCAAGTATTCCACCGGGTTGAAGGGGCGCAGGGCCTGGGCGCCGACAATGCGCCGGGTCAGGCGGATGGCAGCGGCGGCCACGCGTAAATCCTCAGGATGGCTCAGGTAGTTGGGTTGGATCAGCGGCGGCACAGAAGGATCTGCCGAGCGGATATCAATGCGCCCACGACTCTGTGGGCGCAAGTCGCAGACCGACGCGGTAAACGCCGGGAACGCGTGCAGCGGCTCGCCAAAGCGTTCCAGTGACAGTGGTTGCACATGGTATTCGAGGTTGGCCGTGGCCTGTTCCGGCCCCGAGCGGGCAAAGGCGCCGAGTTGGCTGGGGGCCATGGACAACGGGCCGCTGCGGTCATACAGGTATTGCAGGCCCATGCCCAGCTTGCCCCATACGGAGCCGGCGATCTGGTTCAGGGTGCGGGCGTTTTCCAGTTTGTAGATCAGGCGCAGTTGCAGGTGGTCCTGCAGGTTGCCGCCGACTCCGGGCAACTCGTGCAGCACCTCGATGCCCAAGGGCTTGAGGACGCTGGAAGGGCCGATGCCGGAGCGTTGCAGGATGCCGGGCGAACCCACGGCACCGGCGCACAGGATGATTTCCTCGCGTGTTTTCCAGGTGATGGCTTGCCCATGCTGGCGGCCAACCACGGCACTGGCGCGGCCGTCGTTCAATAACACACGATCGACCTCGACTTCGGTCAGCACCGTCAGGTTGGGGCGCTGGCGAATTGGCTTGAGAAACGCCTTGGCCGCGTTCCAGCGCACGCCGCTTTTCTGGTTGACCTGGAAGTAACCACAGCCTTCGTTATCGCCCTGGTTGAAGTCGTCGATATTGGCGATGCCACTTTGCTTGGCCGCTTCGCGGAACGCGTCGAGGATTGGCCAGTGCAGGCGCTGTTGCTCCACGCGCCACTCGCCGCTGTCGCCATGCAGGGGCGAGGCACCGGCAAAATGGTTTTCGCTTTGCTTGAACAGCGGCAGTACATCGTCCCAGGCCCATCCCGGGTTGCCTTCGGCGGCCCAGCCGTCGTAGTCGTTGGCCTGGCCACGCATGTAGATCATGCCGTTGATCGACGAGCAGCCGCCCAGCACCTTGCCCCGTGGATAGCTCAAGGCGCGGCCTTGCAGGCCTTCCTGGGCTTCGGTCTTGAAGCACCAGTCGGTGCGCGGGTTGCCGATGCAGAACAGGTAGCCGACGGGGATATGGATCCAGGGGTAATTGTCGCGGCCACCGGCTTCGAGCAGCAGCACGCGATGGGCGGGGTTGGCAGACAGTCGATTGGCCAGCAGGCAGCCCGCAGGGCCGGCACCTACTACCACGTAATCGTATTGCTCAGTTGCAATAGTCATCTGGGTCTCGCTTGTTTTTCTTATTGGCTCCATCCTAGTTGTTAGTTTTCGTCTTAAAAATGTTAGTTTTTACCCAGCTGCTGTGCGTTTTTAAACAGCGCTGTTCTCATGGCCGGGAAGGGAGGCGACATGTTCGACTGGAATGACCTGCGGTATTTTCTTGAGTTACAGCGCAGCGGGCGCCTGCTGACCGCTGCCCAGCGCCTGAAAACCACGCATGCGACCGTGGCCCGGCATATCGAGGCCATTGAGAAAAGCCTCGGCACTGCGCTGTTTGTGCAGCATGCCCAGGGTTATGAACTGACGCCGTCGGGTGAGGCGCTGCTCAAGCATGCCGAGGCCATGGAAAACGTCGCGCTGATGGCTGAGGAGGAACTGACCCATTCCGCCGCGCCCCTGGGTAAGATTCGCCTGGGAGTGGCCGAAGGGCTGGGGGTGATGTTCCTGGCCGGGCGCATGGGTGGCCTGTTCGAGCGTTATCCAGGGTTGGAAGTGGAGTTGGTGGCGGTGCCGCGGTTTGTCAGCATCCTTAACCGCGAGGCCGAGATCAGCATCCACCTGGAGCGGCCCAGCGTCGACCAACTGGTTACGCGCAAACTCACCGACTACCGCCTGGCGCTCTATGCCAGCCGCAGCTACCTGGCCCGCACGCCGCCTATCGAGAAGCGCGAAGACCTGGTCGCCCATGCCTGGATCGATTACGTCGACGACCTGTTGTTCAGTCAGGAGCTCAAGCTCCTCAGCAGTTTTTGCCGCAACCCCAGGGTGGTGTTCCACAGCACCAGCGTGATCGCCCAGCACCAGGCGGCGCGTTCGGGCCTGGGGATTGCCGTGCTGCCGTGCTTTATGGCCGCAGGCGACCCGGACCTGGTGCCGTTGTTGCCGCAGGAGGGCATCCAGCGCAGTTACTGGATCAGTTCCCGGCGCGAACTGCACAAGTCGGTGCGGTTGCGGGTGTTGTGGGATTACGTGGTGGAGTTGTGTGCCAAGGAGCAGGGGCTGCTGTTGGGCGGACTGTAGGGCGGCTTGCCGGCGATGGCGTCCAATAGGTTTGCGCGGGACTCAAGGACCTCATCGCCGGCAAGCCGGCTCCTACAGTTTCACGGTCTGATGCACCTGTTCACCACACGCACGGGCATCGTTGATCATCTTTTCAAACGGCGCACTGACGATTTCATCATGGCTCAACCAGCGCACTTTCTGGGTCAGCCGATAGTGATAGCGCAAGCCGTCCTTGAGCGGTTCGCCATCGAGTTCCAGGTCATACCAGGGCGAGCTGATCTTGCAGCCCTGCACCGGTTTGTCCATCTTCCCGCCGGTCAAGGTAAAGGTGTAGTCGACAGTGTCCGGATTGCCCAGGTACAGGTCGCCCTGTTGCCCGTTGCGGCGGTAGTTGAACAGGTCATCCCACTTCTCTTTCAGCGATTGGTCGGTATAGACGTAGCCGTTGTCGAGTTTCTCCAGGGCGCGCAGGTCGGTCATGCTGGCGTTGACGGTGTAGGTGTCGGGCACCACGAAACCGGTGGGCGGGCGGGTGACCTGGCAATCGCTGATTTCCCGGCCGAAGTTGTCGCAGATGTTCTGGTCGGTGGCGGTAGCGCCTTGCTCGCGGTCAGCGACGCTCAATTGCATCAGTGTCAGGCGGCTGAAGGTGACGCTGGCGCGGGTCGCACCGTTGCCCTGTTTGTCGTAATGCACTTGTTTGTCCAGGCGGATGCTGGTTTCAGGGCGCGCCAGGGGGATATGTTCCTCGCGTACCTGGCCCTGGGTGTCGTTGACGAGTACCCAGCGATCCTGGATGTCGGGCATGGCCTGGCCCGGGGCGAACACCGGGTTGGTTGGGTCCAGCCACCACACCTGGCCGGCTACTTCGGCACGCACGATGGCGTGGTTGGGCGCGCCGGTGCCCGGAATCAGCAGTGAATCCACCACATCCCCACGGCTGACCCAGGCGGTCTCGGCCTTGATCCCGCTGGCCTTGAGCATGGCGGTCAGGAGGATCGCGAGGTCCTTGCAGTCGCCATAACCGTGCTGTTCGATCTCTGCCAGGTTAAACGGCACATAGCCGCGATCCGTGGCGCGCCAGTCACCCAGGTAACGGTAGTGATCGTTGATGTACTGCATCAGGCCGGCCACTTGTTGCGCCGGGGCCAAGTCTTTCACCGTAGCCACGGCGGCGGCACTGCCTGCCGGTAGCTTGGCCGCGAGGATCTGGTTGTAGCGCTGGGCAAAACCACCGAAATGCTTTTGCACATCAAGGCTGCTGCCCACTTCGATACGTGGGATCAACCGCAGGTAGGCGTGACTCGATTCGTTGATGTAATTGAGATAGGTCGGCGCCTTCAGTTCGATATCCAGGGTCTTGCGATTGACCGAGGGGGTGATGGTGAAACCGTCCATCAACTCCGCGCGCCACTCGATTGGCCGTTCAGCCGTGAACCGTGCCTTGAGGCGGTCGCGACGGGCAGTGCTGGTGCCGAACTGCAGGGCGTAGTGGAACTCGGTCATCAGCGGCTTGGCGGCGTGATGTTCGCGCACGGTGTAGCGGATTTGCGTGCCGACCCGCAGGTTGGGAAAGGCCAGGGACGTTTGCTTGAGCCGGGAAAACCCCTGGTCAGGGTTGGGCGCGGTGCGCGTATCGATCTGCGCTTCGTCGAGGGGCTGCGGCTTGCCGCCGGGCTGGGTGGACTCGGCGTGCAGTACTTCAAAACCATCGCCCTCGGCATAGTTGAAGTCGATTCGCGACAATATTTCCCGGCCACTGGGCTTGAGGATGGTGTAGCGGTAGGTGGTGGTGCAATCGGTGCTGGCGTCACGGTTGAAGTGGCAGTGCAGCTCGGATTCGTTGGCAAGTGCAGCTTCGGCCATGGGTTGCGGCGCGGCGTAAGCGTGGTGCGAAACAAGCCCCAGACTTGCGCAAATCAAAGGGCGGTAAAACGAAAAACAGTGCATGGGCGCCTCAGGTGGAACGTTGACACAGATACCCTCGCGGGTACCAAGAAGGCGGCAGATGATAATGGATCGCAACACCAAAGACCAGCATTGTAGGACAATAAATATCGCTGAAAGGCCCGAGATAGAGCCTTTTGTTTGGTGGGAAGGGTCAGTCGATCAGCTCAAATTCACTGCTTGCCAGGCGTTCACCGTTCACAAGTACATGCACGGTGTGCTGGCCGGGGTAGTGCTTGCGCGTGGTCATGTCGCGGATGTGTTGGCGACGTAAAACTGTATGCCGCTCATCCGCGCCGAGGGTAAAGGTCTTGAGCTTGAACACCTTGGCGGCGCTATGGCCGGCGCTTTTTACATAGTCGATGGCGTAGTCCACCACCAGTTTTTGTGAGGTGCTGGCCATGGATTGCAGGGTAAACGACAGGTTGATGCGCTCACCCAGGCGAATCACCGCGGGCTCGACCTTCAAGTGCTGGATCTTCACTTCGGCACGCGCGCCTGCGCCCATGATCGTCAATGCACGGGTATTGCCTTGCTTGATCAGGCTGCGCAGGGCGTGGCGAGCGATCCAGGCGGTGTGAGGGTTGTCCAGTGACCAACTCTCGATAACATCCAGCACCCAGTCCGGATGGTCCTTGGTGATGTCGTTGAGGTGGTTGGCCACGGACTTGCGTACATACAGGCTGTTGTCGGCCTTGAGGTTATCCAGGATCGACGCGCACAGGCGCGGATCGGCCTGCACCCGGGCCAGGCGAAACGACCACGGCAGCCTCGGCCGCGAGCCCTCACTGGCGAGGCGGCGCACGTGCTCATTGTCGTCCAGCGACCACTGCTGCATCACCGCCAGCGTGGGTTCCAAACCCTTGAGCAGAAAAGGCCGCACGGCAAACTCGGCAGAACCAAAGGTGGTGAAGTACTTGAGCGCTGCCATCGAGCGCTTGAAGTCATCCTGGCCGTAGCAGGCCACAAAGTGCGGCAGGAACAGGCTGACAAAGCTGCTGTTCAGGCGCGGAGCCAAGGCATACAGATGCTTGAGGGTATGCGCATAGTCCAGGGGGATGACCGCGTGCAGGCTTTCGCTGACACGGGCCATGCGCTGCATCACCGACAACTGGGCCAAACCCTGCGTGGCGTGCTTGAGAAACCCCTTGGCGTCAAACGCCGGGTACACCGCACGCATTTCATCGGCGATGTGTTGCAGGCGTTCGAGGTTGAAGATTTCCTTGAGGGCAGGGGGGCTTTGGTCGGTCATGGGCAGTCCGCAGGAGAGGGCGATCATAAGACCTTTGCAAGGTAACACCTTGCTCAAGGCCGCGAAGATCAAAATGTAGGCGCTGGCTTGCCAGCTCCTACAGGGGGCGGTCGCTACAGATACCAGCGATATTCCCGTGCATTGATCTCCTGCTGGAAGGCCAGGTGATCCTGGCGTTTGTTCTCGCAATACACGTCGACAAACTCCGCGCCCAGGCCCTTGCGCAGGGCCGGTTGTGCCTGCATGGCGCGCACGGCCTCAAGCATTTCCAGGGGGAAGTCGTGGCCGCTGTCACGGTCCTCGTTCAACGGTGCGATGGGTTCGCGTGCAGCCTCCAGGCCATGTTCGAGCCCGACCAGGATGGCCGCCAGCACCAGGTAGGGATTGGCGTCGGCACTGGCCAGGCGATGCTCGATCCGCAGGTTGCGCGGATCAGACTCGGGGATACGCACGCAGGCGTCACGGTCTTCATAGCCCCAGCAGGCCTTGGTCGCTGCGTTGACCGTACCGCCCAGGCGCCTGAAGGCGTTGTGGTTGGGCGAGAAAATCGGCATGCAATGGGGCAGCAGTTCCAGGCAACCTGCCACCGCGTGGCGCAACGGTTGCTGCTGATGCGCCGCCAGCAGGTTATTACCGGCGCCATCGTACAGGCTGACATGCACATGCATGCCGCTGCCCGGATGTTGCAGGTAGGGCTTGGCCATGAAACTGGCGCGATAGCCATGCTTGAGGGCCACGCCACGGGTACTGCGGCAGAACAGGGCGGCCCAGTCGGCGGCGCGCAGGCCATCGTCGAGGTGGCCGAAATTGATTTCGAACTGGCCGGGGCCCAACTCGGCAGTGATCACCGTAATATCGATGCCCTGTGCCTGGGCGGTCTGCACCATGTCATCGAGCACCGGGGCAAACCGTGACAGCCGCTCGATATGCAGGGTGGGCTGGTCGTCCGGGTCATCGCTCAACGGGTCGCGGGCAAATTGCGGCAGGCCGTCGGCGAGTTTTCTGTCGAAAAGGTAGAACTCCAGTTCAAACGCCACCACCGGGTGAATACCCTTGCCGTGCAGGCGTTCGAGGACCTTGGCCAGCACTTCGCGGGGTTCGAATTCGATGGGCGCCTCGGTACCGTCGGAGGTGATCAGCATCTGTCCCAGGGGCTGCGCCTCCCAGCTCACCGGTTTGAGCGTGCCGGGCACCAGGCGGCGGTTGGCGTCCGGGTCGCCGTCATGGAAGCAGTAGTCGCCGATCTTGAACAAACCGCCCTGGGCGCCTAGCAGCACGGCGTTCTGTGGCAGTTTCAGAGGGCTGCCGGCGGCGACTTTTTCCAACATTTCAACCGGGTAGCGCTTGCCGTAGAACCGCCCGGGAATGTCCAGGGAAATCAGGTCGACGTAACGTACATCCGGATGGTTCTGGCGAAAGGTCCGCACTTCGGCCAGTAACGTGGAGGAATGGCTTTTCACGGGTGACGCTCCTTGGTGTGCCTCAGTTGTAGACCCACAGCACGCGGGCCGGCAGGTCAGTCAGGTTGCCGTAGCGGCAGTGGGCGAAACTGGCCAGGTGAAAGCTGTCGCCGGGGCCCAGGGTGACCGCGTCGGCCTCGCCTTCGACCCATAGCGTCAGGTGGCCTTCAAGCACAAACCCGGCCTGTTCGGCGCGGTCGCTCATGGTCTGTTCACCGCTGTTGGCGCCAGGGGCCAACCAGCTGTCGAGCATCGAGAACGCCCCGTTCATGCTCGGTGAGACGAGGATGTCGGTAATGCCATTGGCGTAGTACACCGTGCGCCGCTCGTTGGGCCGCGTGACCCAATCCACGGCCTTGGGCTTGGGTACGCTGTAGAAATAAGTGGTGGGCACATCGAGGGCGTGGCTGATAGCAGTCAGGTCTGCCACGGTGGGGCGCGACAAACCGCGTTCGACCTGGGACAGGAAACCCACCGAGCGTTCGATCTTTTGCGCCAGCTGGGTCAGGGTGAGTTTCTTGTACTTGCGCAGGTCGTGGATCAGGGTCGCCAGGGCGTCCAGTTCTTCTTGTTTGTCCATGGGAGTATTTTCGTGAAATTCTTATCTTTAAATTTCATGAAAAAATACATGATTAATTTCATGGGCGCAACGGACAAGCGCCCTGTCTGGCTTGATTGAACGGTTTGAACCTTACTCGCGCTCAAAACTGCTTGTCTGGTTACCGTCAGCATCGAACACATTGACCCGGTTCGGCACCTGCGCATCCCAAATGCTGTAGGTCGCATCGTTGCTGTTGGACGGGTAGCTGTAGCTGGTATAGGAGCCCAGTTTCTTCGCCACGCGGTTGTTCTTGTCGATCAGCACCAAGCCCTCAAACCCATCCATTTCTGCAGCGGCCAGGTTCTTCTGGAAGGGGGTGAGCTTGGTGTAGGTCACGGGCACGCGAAGTTTGCCGTTCATATCAATGGCGCCGTAACGGCTGCCTTTTTGCACCACCGCCATGCCGTTGGAGAACGTATTCACGTCATCGAATGGCAGGCTGAACGGCAGCGCCTTGCCCTGTTCATTGATGAAGCTGTATTTGTTGCTTTTACGGTCCTGGATCAATAACGGCTGGCCCTGCACAAACTGTCCGAAGACCGTTGCGCCGGCCGGATTGAGTTTTTTCATGCCCAGGTCGTAGACGTCGGTTTGATGCTTGTCGGCAGAGGTGGCGTAGATAAAGGCTCCCGCGCCGTTAACGCTGGAGTAGCGTGGCGCCAGCAGCTCCTTGCCGCTCAGGTTCCAGGCACCGTATAGCGAGTCCGAGCCATAGGTTTTCTGGCCCGGACGGGCGATGAACACCTCGCCGACGACACTGGGGTTGACGTACTTCATCGGCACCACGACCTGCAACTTCTTGACGTCGTAGATACCGTAGGGGCCATTGGTCTCGCGCTGGACCACCATCAACCGGTCGTTGATCTGCTGTTCGATGCTTTCGAAGGGCAGTTCATTGAGCGTGTGCGTGCCAGGCACAAAGGCAAAGTACTTGAACAGCAACTGGCTCCAGCCCTCGCCAGAGGACTTCTCGCCGACCATCATCTGGTAGACATCAGGCATTTGGGTGTACTCGATACGCTCGAAGCGTGGCTTGACCACCCATTGTCCCTGGTTATCGATAAACCCCTTTTTTTCGCTGGCGCTGTCGAAGGCAATGTAGCGATCACGGGGCGCCAGGTTGTTGCTCATTTCCAGATCAATCGTTTGTGGTTGCGCCGGTTCCAGCAGGTAGATGACCACACTGGCAGGCGTGTCTTCGAACTGGTAAGTCACCTGGACATTGCTCAGGTCGCTGTCTGAGCTGGGCAGGCTGCTGGCGAATTTTTCCAGGTGATCCTGCACGGCTGCGGCATTTTTGAAATCGTCGAAATGGTCTTCCATGCGCAGCAGTTCGTTGTAGTACGCCTTCAGGTTGGCCTTTTGTGCGGCCGTGGGCGAGGTGTTGGAGCTGCTGCCGCCGCTGTACAGGGTCTTGCCGTCGGCGGTCAGGCCCTGGATCACATAGGACTTGTGCTTGGGCGTGGCCAGTTGCAGGGCCGCGCGTGAGTCGCCGAGGGCGGTCAGTTGGTAAGTCTCGCCGTTTTCACCGGTGACTTTCGGGTTGGCCTGGTCCAGCAGGATTTTCTTGAAGCCAGGGTAAGCCTGGTAGTGCAGGGCAACACTGATGCGCTCAACCGGCTTGTTGACCTTCAGCTCGGTGCTGGTGTGGTTTGGTTCTTCTTCGCTATTGGCGTCCTCAAGGACCACCTCGGCAAACGGCTGTTGGGTGCCATCGCGAAAATGCACGGTCTGGATCTGGTAGCTGCCTGTGCTTTCCTGATCCGGCAGCGCGCCAAGCTTGAGGGTGTCGCGGATCGTTTCGACATCCAGATTGAGCCCGGAGCCATTGTCGAAAAACACCTGTTGGAAGTGCAGCGGTGTTTGCTTGAGGGTGGTTAACGCAGCCTTCAATTGCTGATCGGGGAAGGGCACGAACGGCTTGTCGTAGCTCAGTTCTTTGTGCGCCTGGGGCTCGCCGGGCGTGGGGGTGGCCGGGCCGATTTCCAGGCGCATACTTTCGATCACCGCAATGCGGTTGAGGCTGTCGCGCATATCGAGGATCAGGTAATTCAGGCGCTTTTTCGCTTCCGCCAAGGGCAGGTCCCGAATGCCATCCACACCGCCTTCATTGAGCTGTGCCTCGCTGTACTCGGCGTCTTCAAGCAACTCGGTGTCAGCATTGCGGCCCAGCAGGTAATACGTTGCGCCGCCGATCACCGCGATCACAATCAAGGCGCTAGCCAATAGTTTGGTTCGGGACAGAGCTGTTTTCATCGTGCTTGGACTCGTCAGTAGGCTGGCGCAAGGAGAGTAGTACCGTATACACGTTATTCAGAATTGTGGATTTAATTTTTGCATAAATGCATAAAGCAGCATTTTTTGCCGCTCATCCTGCGTTAAGGTAGCGACTGGCCCCATTGCAACGAATGCCTTCAGAGAAAGAGAGCAGGATGCTGACCACAATAAAAAGTTACCCCCGCACCGTGAACCTGCTGCTGTCAGCCACGCTGATTCTGACGCTGGCCAAGGCGATTACCTTTCCGTACATGGTGATCTACCTTACGAGTCACTTTGCCCTGGGCATCAGCCAGGTAGGCCTGGTGATTGGCAGTTCGCTGATCGTCGGCTCCCTGCTGAGTGTGTACGGCGGCTTCCTGGTGGACCGGGTCAACAGTTATCGCTTGTTGCTGGGCCTGAGCCTGCTGTTTGTCCTGGGGTTTGTCGGCACGCTGCTGGCGCGTGACCTGTGGTTGTTCTATGCCTGCCTGATCCTGATCAACCTGGCCTATGCGGTGATCGATATTGCGGTCAAGGCCGGGTTTGCCAGCCTGTTGCCCGAGGATGCGCGCAGCGAAGTGTTTTCCATCAAATACACCCTGACCAATATCGGTTACGCGGTAGGGCCGTTTTTTGGTGCGATGATCGCCAAGGCCGATATCAGCCTGCCGTTTGTATTGTCGGCGGTACTGGGGGCTGGGTTTTTCCTACTCTACTGGCGTTGGGGCGACCGCACCCTGGCGACGGTTGACACGGCGCAAAAACCGGTGTCGTTCCTTGCCGTTGGCCGGGTGTTGCTGCGTGATCATCGGCTGGTGTGCTTTACCGTGGGCGGCTTGCTCAGCGCAGTAGTCTTTGGACAGTTCACTGCGTACCTGTCGCAGTACCTGGTGACGACCTCAAGTGCGGAGTACACCTACAAGGTCATCAGCGCGATTCTGACCACCAACGCACTATTGGTGATCGCCCTGCAATACGTGATTGGCCGGCAGATCAGCCACCGTCACCTGAGCCGCTGGCTGATTCTCGGGCTGGGCATGTTCATGCTGGGGGTGATTGGCTTTGCGCTGTCCACCAGCGTGTGGTGGTGGGTGGTGTCGATGGCGATCTTTACCGTGGGGGAAATCATCGTATTCCCCGCTGAATACATGTTTATCGACCGCATTGCCCCGGATCACCTGCGGGGCATGTACTACGGCGCGCAAAACCTCTCCAACCTCGGTGCCGCCCTGGGGCCGGTGTTGTGCGGGCTGGTGCTGGCCAGCCTGCCGGCGCACTACATGTTCTACATGCTGGCGGGGTTTATCGTGGCCGGCGGGCTGTTCTATTTTATCGGCGCGTCGTTGAAACCGCGTCCTGACACCGCACACCCCCTGTAGGAGCCGGCTTGCCGGTGAAGGGGGTGAGCGATGATGAGCACAACCAGGCAAAACGCGGTGCCCTGGCGTTTTTCGCTGGCAAGCCAGCTCCTACAGAGGTGGGGTGTCAGATGGACACTGTCTCGCCCACGGTGTTGCTGTGCAACTCATAGCGCAATTCCTCGACCATCGTCGCGACGTCCTGCGGGGTCTTGAGCTTATTCACGCTGATCCCGGTGACGACCAGGTCCACCCGGCCGCTCTCGGCGTCAAACACCTTCAAGGTCAGTGACGAGTCGCGACACAGGGTGAACTCGCAGGTCAGCGGCAACAAGGCTTCCTCGATGCAATTGCGCAGTTGGGCCAAGGTAAACATGCCAGCCCCCATTAACGACGACGCAGCAACAGACCCAGGAGCAGACCCACGCCCGCCACGATTGCCACAGTGGCCAGGGGTTTGCGTTGGGCAAAGTCACCGACATTGTCCAGCACATCGCCATAGGTCTGTTGCAGTTGGCCGGCCGCCTGGCGCGCTACGCCCTTGGCCTGGAGCTGTTCGTCGTCGGTCATGTCGCCGAGAAAGTCCTGAGCTTTGCCCGCTGCTTTTGCGATGCGGCCTTTGACCTGTTCACTGTTCATGATGCCTCCTTGAAGGGCAAAAAAATCGCCATGGCACAGGGCGTCAAACCCAGTGCCTACCCTTCAAGGTTAAGCAGCGCAGCGGTGTGCAATAAGGCGAATTTGCACTGGTAGTCCTAGTGCATTTGCACCTTATTTCGGGTTTTTTGCCCGCCGCTCCCCGGCAAACAACCCTCGTTCGCGGGCCCAGACGATGGCGGCACTGCGGCTGTGTACGTTGAGTTTGGAATAGACCGTAGCCACATGATTGCGCACGGTGTTGGGCGCCAGCTTCAGGCGCGAGGCGATTTCCTTGTCGGCCAGGCCTTCACAGATCAGCCCCAGTACATCCCGCTCACGGGCGGTCAAGTCGGTGAACGCGATGTTCGGCAGGTTGGGGCTGTTGACGCTCTTGGCGTTGGCCAGTTTTTCAATCAGGGTCTGACTGAACCAGGACGCGTCCTTCATCACTTCTTCGATGGCCGATACCAACTCCAGCTCCGAGCGTTTGCGTTCGGTGATGTTCATCATCACCAGCAGGTAACAGGTGGTGTCCTGAATGCTCACGGTGTCGGCCGACACCACGCAATCAATCACTTCGTTGCCTTTCTTGCGGATCTTCAGATCCTGGCCATCGAGGTTGCCGGCCTTTTCCAGGGTGGCGAACAACTGCGTGCAGGCCTCGCTGCTGTCGATAAAGTTGATCTCGGTGATGGACTTGCCGATCAGTTCTTCACTGGTGTAGCCGGTGATGCTCATGAACGCGTCGTTGACGTCCACCACTTGCTGATTGCCCGCATCGCACACCAGGGTCGGCACCGGTGTCAGGCGGAAAGACTTGGCAAACCGCTCCTCGCTCTGGCGCAGGGCGGTTTCGGCCTTGCGCCGGGGCTCAAGGTCAGTGAAGGAAAACAACATGCATTCCTCATCGTTCATATCCAGCGGCTGGCCGGCGACAATCACCAGCTTGCTGCCGCCTTCAGGCAGCTTGAGCTCGGCTTGCATCTGCGGGATGGTCGCCCCTTCGCCCAGGCGCTGGATCGCCAGCTCCTTGCGTTCGGCCTGTTCCAGCACATCCAGTTCGTATACCGAGCGGCCGATCACCTGATCGCGGTTGTGACCGGTCATTTCGAGGAAACCCTGGTTGACCTTGATATAGCGCAAATCGCTCAAGCGGCAGATCACCGCCGGTGCCGGGTTGGCGTTGAAGGTCTTTTCAAAGCGCTGCTCGGCGCTGGCCCATTCGGTGGCGTCGCTGAGGATCAGCACCAGCAGTTCCGGCTTGCCGGCGCTGTCGGTGAGCGCCAGGCTGCGCAAGCGATGAACCCAGGTGCGGTCGGCGTCGGCGGTGGGGGTGACTTCGACTATCACGTCACTGAACGCTTCGCCGTTGGCCACCCGGCTCAGCGGATAGGCCTCCAGGGCCAGCGGGTGATTGTTGCGATAGCGCAGGGCAAAGCGCTCGGCGTATTCGGCGGTGTTGGCACCGAGCCCGGCAATGTCATCCAGGCCATGCATGGCCAGCGCGGCTTCGTTGGCCCAGAGAATGCTCTGGTCGACCTCGGCGAGAATCACCCCATCGGACAGCCCGGAGATGATCTGCTGCAATTGGCGGCGATTGGTTTCTTGGGCGAGGACGGCCTGGCTCATGGTTTCTCCAAAATGGGTAGGTAAGGACAACCGTGTCTCCTGTAGGCGCGAGCTTGCTCGCGAAGGTCTCCAACGGTAACGCGCGCGCCCTGGAAGAACGCGGCGCCCTCAGGTTCTTCGCGAGCAAGCTCGCGCCTACAAAACAGGGCGTGTCTGGCACATGTGGAGTACGACAACAGAGCCTGAGCATAGTGCAGAGCCAATCACCCTGGCAGGGTGCGAATGCACCAGTGTACCTAGTGCAATTGTGCCGAGACCGCAGCCACCGACCTGGACACACTGAAGGCCTACTCATTTGTCCAAGGATCGATCATGACCACCCTCTATGAAACCAACCGTTCGCCGTTTCGCGTGTCTTGGGGCTCGGTACTGGCCGGTAGTGCAATTGCCCTGGTGACCTCTCTGGTACTGAGCGTACTGGGCACCGCCATCGGCGCCAGCGCGGTCGACGCGATGCAGGCCGGTAACCCGTTGAGTGGCTTTGGTACCGGCGCTGGTATCTGGCTGTTTGTCTCCACGCTGCTGGCGATTGGCGTGGGTGCCTTCGTTGCCGGGCGCACGGCCCCGGATCGCGGTGGCCTGCATGGCATCCTGAGCTGGACCATCACCACCTTGCTGACCACCTGGCTGCTGGCGGCGTTGGCCACCAGCGTTGTCGGCGCAGCGGGCAATGTCGTAGGCAAAGGCCTGTCGGCGGCGGGCAGCGGGATTGCCGCCGTGGCGCCGGGTATCAGCGACAGCGTCAAGCAGCAGTTGAACGAACAGGGCATCAGCCTGGATTGGGACAGCTTGCAGGGCGAACTCGACACCTTGCTCAAGCAAAGCGGCAAGGCTGAGCTGGATCCGGCCACGGTCGAGCAGAAAGCCGAGCAGATTGGTGCTGATGGCAAGCAATCGGCCACCGATGCAGCAACCGACCCGGCCCAGGCTGCGACCGAACTCAAGCAATGGTTCGAGCGCGTCAAGGCTTCCGGTGAGCCTGCGTTGAATGCGGCGGACAAAGAAGCGCTGGTCAACATTGTCGCGGCCCGCACCGGCAAGAGCCAGGCCGAGGCCAGCCAGATTGTCGAGAACTATGCCCAGGCATATCAGCAGGCCGTGCAGAAAGTCGAAGAGCTCAAGGCCCAGGCTGAACAAAAGGCCCGCGAAGCCGGTGAAATCGCGGCCCAGCAACTGTCCCGCGCGGCCTGGAGCACATTGCTGATGTTGCTGTTGGGGGCTGCATTGAGCTTTGGTATGGGGCGCCTGGCCATTTCGACTCGTAAAGTGCCAATGGCTTGATCAAGGCCAATTGATGTCTTAGCGGCATCACCTTGCGTGAGCGCGTAAACTGTCGACCTTTTACGCGCATCACGCAAAGGTATGCTTTTGACCCTGCTAAAAACCACAACCCTGCTGTTACTCACCCTCCTGCTGGCAGCGTGCGGCACTTCACCGCCACGCACGCCCAATGACATCTGTGGCATCTTCCGCGAAAAGGATGACTGGTACGACGCGGCCAAAGTCACCCAGAAGCGCTGGGGTGTGCCGATCCAGGTGCCGTTTGCCATCATGTATCAGGAGTCGGGCTTCCGGCAGAACGCCAAGACCCCGCGCAAATACCTGTTGTGGATCATTCCCTGGGGCCGTGTCAGCACCGCCGCCGGCTACGCCCAGGCCAAGGATGAAGTGTGGGGCGACTACCAGAAAAGCACCGGCCGCAACTGGGCCAGCCGCCAGGACTTCGACGATGCCATCGACTTTGTCGGTTGGTACATGGACAAGACCGCCACCATCAACGGCGTGTACAAATATGACGCCTATGGCCAATACCTGAACTACCACGAAGGCTGGGGCGGTTACCGTAACCGCACCTATGCCAGCAAGGCGTGGCTGTTGCCGGTTGCCGGCAAGGTCAAGGCCCGCTCCGATATGTATGCACGCCAATATGCGGGGTGCAAGGCGGACCTGGAGCGGGGGTTCTGGAGCCGGTTTTGGCGGTGGCTGTGAGTGAGCGCGGGTAAGACTCATGGGCCTTACCCGCGTGTTTACGCGACCAATCTTCCAACCAAAGGCACAATCAACAAGGTGCTCAGCGCCATCGAAATCACATTGCCGATGTAAGGATGAAAGTGCGCCGGCATCCGTCCTGCAATTGCGCAGGCCAATGGCGGCGCAACCAGCGCCCCGAGCAATGCACTTGAGCCGATCACCATCCAACTGCCGCCATGGGTCAGCACTGCCGCTGGCACGACCGACACCAACGGCACATAGGTGGGATACCAACCGCGCTTGATCCACTGGCTGCGCCAGATCACCACGCCCAGTGCCGAAGTCAGCGCCTGGGCGCCGACCAGTTGCAGCACCAATCCCGAGCCATAGGCGGCGCTCACGGGGTTCAAGGCATACGCCAGCATGACCCCGGCCAGCAGGCCGAGGCTGGCCCACTCATTACCGAAAAACGGCGCTTCGGAAAAATCAGCCAACACCCTGCGCAGGCTCCAGGCCACGCCATAAGACGGTGGCTTGGCCGGGGCCGGCCTGGGCGGGGCGATATAGCCGGAACGCACCAGCACCGGTACGCGTCGGCACACTACAAAGGCAATCACGCTGCCCACCGCCATGCCCAGTACGTTGCCAATCACGACAGGCAAACCCAGCGGGACACAGACAAAATTGACGATCAGCAAGCACGTTGGCGTGACCAGTAGCGCACCCAGCAACGCGCCGTTGAGCGTGACCTTCCAGCCGCCGCCAAACATCAGCACCATTGCCGCCGGCAATGACACAAACGCCGCAAAGGTCGGCTGCCAGGTAGCGGCGGTGACCGTCCACCCCCACAGCAGGTTACTCAGCAGCAGGCCCAGCAGGGAACTGGTTACCAGCCACGGCCATAACCCACTGCCGTAGCAAATCGCAAAACCCTGCCAGCGCTTGCCGGTTCGGCTGGCCCACCAGGCCAGGTATGCACCCGCCAACAAACCGAGGGAGGCCAGTTCATGTTTGTAGAAGGCCACCTCGCTGATATCCCCCACTACCCAGCGTAGCCAGGCGATGGGCTCCGGAAAGCCCTCCACCATATCGTTGTAGCCGGGCCAGGAGCCTGGGTGTGTGAATGCAATCCAGAGGATCAGCAAGGCGCTGATGAGCCCTAGTGTGATTACCGCCTTATCGACCGATGATCGTTCGGTGCCGGGTTTCAGGAACAGGTTTTCCATGATCCACCGTCCTTTTAGCGTGGCAGGGCGGGGTGTTGGGAATACCCGAGCATCTGATCGTAAAGATCATTGCGCCGGTCACGTTGCAGGTCATTGAGGCTGTTCCAGATCGGCGCACTGCGGGCACTGGTCAGGTCGATATCGGCGAACAGAATTTCCTGGCGATCGGCTGACGCCACTTTGCCGATGGGCCAGCCATTGGTCCCGGCAATCAACGAGCAGCCCAGGTAGCGCGCGTCGCGCTCTTCACCGATACGACTGGCAGCGGCGATGAACACGTTGTTGACGTGTGCCGCAGTCATGGTCAGATAGGACGCCATGCATTTGCCGGCCTCATCGAACAGCGGCGGCGGTGTCCAGACCCAGTTGTTGAGGCTGCAAATAATGTCGGCGCCTTGTTGGCTGAGGATGCGTGGTACTTCCGGGAACCAGATATCCCAGCAGATCAACAGGCCAATCCGCCCGATAGGTGTTTCAAACACCGGAAACCCCAGGTTGCCGGGGGTGAACCAGAGTTTTTCCAGGTTCCACAGATGAGCCTTGCGGTATTTGCCGATCAACCCATCCGGCCCCAGCAATACCGCGGTATTAAACAGTTGCCGGCCATCGATCTCATTCAGGCCCGCCACCAGATACACCTGGTGCGTGGCGGCAAACGCCATCCAGGCCTGCACACTGGCGCCGCCTGGAATGACCTCGGCATGCTCGAATGCATCCTGGCGACTGCTGAAGAAATAGCCGCAGTTCGACAACTCGGGCAGTACGATCAGGTTAGCCCCACCGTTGACGGCCTCGGCGGCCAACGCCAGGCTGCGGCGTAGATTGCTTTCGCGGTTATCCAGGCCGACCTGGGGGGCGAACTGCACGACAGCGACGCGGACAGGGCTTGTTGGTTCGCTCATTGCGGGTGACCTCTTATTGTTATGCAACCGGGGTGGTTGGTTTTTCATAAGAGGGGAAAAAATGGGTGAGGTTAAGTCAGATGCTTCTGGCTGAGCTGTAGCCTGGATCCTTTAGAGGGCGCTTGCCAAAGGCGCTTGATTCTGGGAAAAAGCCAGCCTGTATGAACCCAACGAGACCCCCATGAGCAACGAAGAACTGCAAATCACCGACCTGCGCCAAGGCGACGGAAAAACCGTGGTCAAGGGGGCGCTGATCACCACCCAATACACCGGCACCCTGGAAGACGGTACGGTGTTTGATTCCTCCTGGGAGCGGGGCAAGCCGTTCCAATGTGTGATCGGTACCGGTCGAGTGATTAAGGGTTGGGACCAGGGCTTGATGGGCATGCAGGTCGGTGGTGTGCGCAAGCTGTTTGTGCCGGCGCATCTGGCCTATGGCGAGCGGACGATGGGTGCGCATATAAAGCCCCATAGCAATCTGCATTTTGAGATCGAGTTGCTGGAAGTGCTGACGCGCGATGATTGAAGGTCCAAGACCCGACTCCTACAGTGATTTGTCCTACCGTTCGCCTGTCTCCCCTTGAATGGCGGGTGCTGCTGCTGATACTGTATAAAAATACAGTATTCGGTATCCCGCCATGCAGTTGATCGAAAAACTCAGCATCCTCGCCGATGCCGCCAAGTACGACGCGTCATGCGCCAGCAGCGGTGCGCCCAAGCGCAGTTCCGAGGGCAAGGCGGGGCTGGGCTCGACCGACGGCATGGGCATCTGTCACAGCTACACCCCGGACGGGCGCTGTGTGTCGTTGCTCAAGGTATTGCTGACCAATTTCTGCCTCTACGACTGCCAATACTGCGTCAACCGCCGCTCCAGCGACGTGCCCCGTGCGCGGTTCAGCCCGGAGGAGGTGGTGACGCTGACCCTGGACTTCTATCGGCGTAATTGTGTCAGCGGGTTGTTTCTCAGTTCGGGGATCATCCGTTCGGCGGACTACACCATGGAGCAACTGGTACGGGTCGCCAAGTTGCTGCGCGAGGTGCATGACTTTCGCGGTTATATCCACCTCAAGACCATTCCCGAAGCGGATCCTGCATTGATTGCCGAGGCCGGGCGTTACGCCGATCGCTTGAGCGTGAACATTGAACTGCCCACCGATAAAAGCCTGCAGATCCTGGCGCCGGAAAAGCAGATCGGCTCGATAAAGCAGGCGATGCAGACGATTTTCACCGGCGAGCAAACCGTGCTCAACGAACCCCGTGCACCGCGTTTTGCGCCAGCGGGGCAAAGCACGCAGATGATTGTCGGTGCCGATGACACGGACGACAGCACCATCCTCCACGGCGCCGAGGCGTTGTATGGCAACTTCAAGTTGCGCCGGGTCTATTACTCGGCGTTCAGCCCGATTCCCAATAGCCCGAAAAGCGTGCCTCTGGCGGCGCCGCCGTTGATGCGTGAGCACCGCTTGTATCAAGCGGATTTCCTGCTGCGCAGTTATGGTTTTCGCGCCAATGAACTGTTCGCGGGGCCGGGGGATCTGGCGCTGGATATCGACCCCAAGCTGGCCTGGGCCCTGGAGCATCGCGAGGTGTTCCCGCTGGACCTGAACCGTGCCGAGGCGACCTTGATCGCGCGTATCCCGGGGATTGGCCTGCGCACCACCGAGCGTCTGGTGGAACTGCGCCGGCAACGCAAGATCCGCTTTGAGGACCTGGCGCGCATGCGCTGCGTGCTGACCAAGGCCAAGCCGTTTTTCATCACCAGTGACTACCATCCCCAGCAGGCCGAAAGCACCAGCGTGCTGTTGCGCGAGCAACTGCGTGATCGTCCGCAACCGCAACAGATGGGGTTATGGGGATGATCAGCCTGGAGTGCGACAACCTGTTCAGCACCTGGCGCGAGCAGGCGCGCTGGTTGCTCAGCCATCAGATCGACCCCAGCCATGTGAGTTGGGGCGAAGTGGAAGTGGCCGACCTGTTCGCCACCGATGAGCACTATCCGACCCACAATGGCCCGTTCCAGGCGCGTATTCCCAAGGCCCTGCTGGAGCTGCTGGAAAGTGCCGCCTGTTACCACGGCGAACAACGCTGGAGCCTGCTGTACGAAGTGCTGTGGCGTGTCAGCCATGGCGACCGCACGGCGATGATGGCGGGGGATCAACTGGGCAGCGAACTGCAACGACGGATCAAGCAGGTACGACGCGAAGCCCACCACCTGCATGCGTTTGTGCGCTTTATCGCCCTGCCGGCGGCAGTGGGCCCGCAGATGCCGGAGTACGTGGCGTGGCATGAGCCGGCCCACGATATCCTGCACAGCGCCAGCCAGCACTTTGTCGGGCGCATGGGCCGTCATCGCTGGATGATCGCCACGCCACTGGATGGGGTGTATTACGACGGTGAGCAGTTGATTCATCAACGCCAGTGCCCGGAGCAATGGCAGCAATTGGCACGGAATGTCGAGGATCCACACAGTGCCATGTGGCTGACCTACTACAGCCATATCTTCAACCCGGCGCGGTTGAATCCCAAGGTCATGGAAGGGCACTTGCCGAGCCGGTTCTGGAAGAATCTGCCGGAGGGCAAGTTGATACCGGGGTTGATCAGCGAGGCGCGGACGGGGAAGCAGCGGGATGGACAGGCGAGCCTCGTGGCGGCTCGGCGAGGTAAGAAAATATCAAGCGGGCACAGTTAAATGTGGGAGCGGGCTTGTGTGGGAGCTGGCTTGCCTGCGATAGCATCACCTCGGTATAACTGATAGACCGAGGCGTCTGCATCGCAGGCAAGCCAGCTCCCACACAAGCTTGCTCCCACAGTTGATCTCTGTTGTGTCAGGGGGTGGTGATTAGGCCAACTCAGTCGCGGTGTTTTTCACCACCGCCAACTCCGGATGTGCCACCAATTTATCAATGTGCAGCTCGTCATTGTTCAACCAGGTTTCCGTCAACACGCGGTAGTGCTCCATGTCCCGGCAGCGCATGCGCAGGCTGTAGTCGAACGGCCCGCTGATCAACTGGCATTCGAACACCTGCGGGCACGCCTTGACGCAGGCTTCGAAGGCCTTTTGCGCCGAGCGCCCGCTCTGGTTGGACAGGGCCACCAGCACCAGCAGCGACAACCCCGGCGAGACCATCTGCACATCGATGATCGCGCCATAGCCACGAATCACCCCGCGTCGCTCCAGCTTGCGCACCCGTTCCAGGCAGGGCCTGGGCGTCAGATGCACCAGCGAAGAGAGCTTTTCGTAGGTGATACGCCCCTGATGGCGCAGGACATCGATGATGGCTTCATCAATGCGATCCAGCGCAGGGGAGGAGTGGGGTCCGTTGGCCTTGGTATCCATGGTCGATTCTGTATTCACTTCAAGCGGTTGGAGAGAAATTGCTGCAAGCGTTCGCTGTTGGGATGGTCGAGGATCTCGGCACTGCCTTGCTCTTCGACGCGGCCCTGGTGCAGGAACAACACCTGGCTGGAGACTTGCCGGGCGAAGCCCATTTCGTGGGTGACCATGAGCATGGTACGACCTTCCTCGGCCAACGTCTGTATGACTTTGAGGACTTCTCCTACAAGCTCTGGATCCAGCGCCGAGGTCGGTTCGTCGAACAGGATAATCTCCGGCTCCATGGCCAGGGCCCGCGCGATAGCCACCCGCTGTTGCTGGCCCCCGGAGAGAAACGCCGGGTATTGATCAGCGACCCGGCCCGGCAGGCCGACTTTGTCCAGGTACATCCGCGCGCGTTTTTCCGCTTCGGCGGCACTCACGCCCAGCACCCGGCGCGGCGCCATGCAGATGTTTTCCAGTACCGTCATGTGGCTCCACAGGTTGAAGTGCTGGAACACCATGGCCAGGCGCGTACGCAGGTTCTGCAGTTGTGCCTGGTGCGGCGCCTGTACGCCGGCGCGGCCCCGGCGCATTTCAATGCTGATGCCATCCAGGGTAATCACCCCGGCGTCGGGTTGTTCGAGGAAGTTGATGCAGCGCAGCAGGGTGCTTTTGCCGGAGCCGCTGGCACCGATCAGGCTGATCACATCGCCCTTGCTGGCGTTGAGCGAAACGCCCTTGAGCACTTCATGCTCGCCGTAGCTTTTATGCAGGTCTTGGACCTTGAGCTTGACGCTGGCGCTGGCCGCAACAGCCGTCGGGCGGGAGACGGCAAGGTCAGCAGGGTGAGCGGCCAGGGCCTGTGCGGACTGGTTCATGGGTTAGCCTCGGGTCGGGACAAGAAAGCGCATCCAGCGTCGTTCGGCCAGTCGGAACAGGCCCACCAATGCAAAGGACAGCAGCATGTACAGCAGCGCGGCAATGCCGAAAGCCTGGAACGTCATGAACGTCTCGGCATTGGCATCGCGGGCCACCTTGAGGATGTCGGCGATGGTTGCGGTAAACGCCAGGGACGTGGCGTGCAGCATCAGGATCATTTCGTTGCTGTAGGCCGGCAACGCGCGGCGCAGTGCAGCGGGAATCACCACGAACAGGTTCATCCGCCAGCCGTGCAGGCCATAGGCCCGCGCGGCTTCAATCTCGCCATGGGGAATATTGCGAATGGCCCCGGCGAAGATCTCCACGGTGTAGGCACAGGTATTGAGTACAAACGCCAGCAGCGTGCAGTTCAGCGCGTTGCGGAAAAACTGATTGAGCAGGGCGTTGTCCTGCACCATTTCCAGGCTGTACAGGCCGGTGTAGCAAATCAGCAATTGGATATACAGCGGCGTGCCGCGAAACAGGTAGGTGTAGACCTCCACCGGCCAGCGTAGCCAGAAGTGCTCGCTGACGCGGGCAATCGCCAGCGGGATCGACAGGAAAAACCCGAGGATCACCGACACAATAAACAGCCACAAGGTCATGGCCACCCCGGAAAAGCCCGAGCCATCGGTCCACAGGTACGCCAGGCCGTATTGCTGGATCAGTTCAATCATCGCGCGAGCCCCTTGATGCCGACGTTGTAGCGCCGTTCCAGGCGTTTGAAGATGCGGTTGGAGAGGGTGGTGATCAACAGGTACACCAAGCCCGCGAGGATCAGGAAGTACAGCGGGTCATTGGTGGTCTTGCCGGCGTTCTGCGCAGCCTTGACCAGGTCTGCCAGGCCGATGATCGACACCAGCGCCGTGGACTTGAGCAGCACCAGCCAGTTATTGCCCAACCCCGGCAGCGCAAAGCGCATCAATTGCGGGAACATCACCAGCCTGAAGCGCTGCCAGCGACTCAAGCCGTAGGCCGTTGCCGCTTCCAGTTGGCCCACGGGCACACTGAGCATCGCGCCGCGAAAGTTTTCGGTGAAATATGCCCCGTAGATAAAGCCCAGGGTGATCACGCCGGCAGTGAACGGATCGATTTCGAAGTAGTTCCAGCCGAGCATTTCGGTCAGGTCATTGAGCCACAGTTGCAGGCTGTAGAAGATCAGCAGGATCAGCACCAGGTCCGGCACACTGCGGATCAAGGTGGTGTAGAGCGTGGCCGGGATACGCAGCAGCTTGTGGCTGGACAGCTTGGCACCCGCAGCGATCAGGCCCAGGGCCAGGCTCAGCACCAGCGCCAGGAACGCCAGTTTGATGGTCATCCAGGCGCCCTGGGCCAGCAGCGGGCCGAAGCCTTGCAGGTTGAGGAGTTCATTCATGGAGGGAGATCTCGATGGGCACGGTTTCCCTTTTGTAGGAGCGAGCTTGCTCGCGAAGAACTCAAGGGCACCGCGTTTAATCTGGTTTTACGCGTTATCGTTGACGTTTTTCGCGAGCAAGCTCGCTCCTACAGGGGAGAGGCGATTTGAGGACGTTATTCGTGGTAGATATCGTCGTCGCCGAAGTACTTCTTCTGGATCAGCGCGTAAGTACCATCAGCCTGGATGGCAGCAATGCCCTTGTTGATCAGCGCCAGTAGCTCCTGGTCGTTCTTGCGCAGGCCCATGGCAATGTCCAGCGGCAAGGTCGGATCCTTGAAGGCCGGGCCGGACTGGTAGTCGGCGCCTTCAGGCTTGGACAGGAAGTTGAGCTGGGCTTCGAGTTTGTCGGTCAGCGTCGCGTCGAGGCGACCGTTTTGCAGGTCGGCATAGTTCTGGTCCTGGGACTGATACGCCTTGACCTGGGCGCCGAGCTTGGCCAGGTGCGCGCGGGCGTAGGCTTCCTGTAGCGAGCCCTGGAGCACACCGACTTGCTTGCCTTTGAGCGATTCCGGGGTGTCGCCGAAGCCGGCGCCCTTGCGGGTGATCACCGAGGTGGGGCTGAGGAACAGGCGGTCGCTGAAGTCGATCTGTTTTTGCCGGGCCGGGGTCACGGCCATGGAGGACATGATGGCGTCGAACTTGCGCGCACGCAGCGCCGGGATCATGCCGTCGAATTCGTTGTGGACCCAGGTGCATTTGACTTCGAGCTTGGCGCAGATGGCGTTGCCCAGTTCAATGTCGAAACCTTGCAGGCTGCCATCGGCGGCCACGGATTCAAAGGGTGGGTACTCGGGGAACACGCCGAAACGGATTTCTTTCCATTCCTGGGCCTGGACGGCGGTGGCGCACAAAGGCAGGAGCAGCGCGGCGATGAGTGATCGGAGCGGAGTCATGGTGTTTTCCCTATATTTTGTAATTGATGTCAGGGCAGTAGAAAGGGTGCTGCATGCATTCATTTGCTGACTCTTTGGTCGCGCTCAGAATGCTTCATGGTGGTGCGTTTTTTGTGTCGTTTACCGGGGTGTTGGCATGCGGAATACGCTGTTAAAACGCGGGCGGCAGCGGAATCGGCTGCAAGACCCGGTATATCGGCTTTTCAAACCGCCTATCTCGGCCTGCTACTTGCGCAAAGCAGCAGGCCAGAGCGGTTTCAGGCGCGCTTTTTATGCTGTGCGGCTGGTTGCTGCGCCAGGCGTGCGAACAGGTCCTTGGGGTCGGCCAGGTCTGGCACCAACTCCAGCTCGCTGCCCACGTCGAGGGCCTTGGCCACGTCCAGCACATAACGCAGGGCCGAGTAGTCTTCGAGGGCAAAACCCACCGAGTCGAACAGGGTGACCTGGCGTGCGTTTTCCCGGCCCGGCTTCTGGCCGTTGATCACTTGCCACAGCTCGGTGACTGGCGAATCCTCGGGCATATGCTGGATTTCGCCCTCGATACGGCTTTGTGGTTCGTACTCGACGATCACCCGCGCGCGCTCGACGATACGGCGGTCCAGCTCGGTCTTGCCGGGGCAGTCGCCGCCGACGGCATTGAGGTGCATGCCCGGCTCGATCATCTCGTCGGTGAGGATGGTGGCGTAGGCCTTGTCGGCGGTGACGGTGGTGACGATATCGGCGCCTTTGACCGCTTCGGCCACGCTGCCGGCCAGGATCACCTTGATCGCCGGGAAGGCCTTGAGATTGTTTGCCAGTTTGGCCATGGCCTTGGCGTCGATATCGAACAGGCGGATTTCTGTGATCCCGAGCATGGCGTGGAACGCCAGGGCCTGGAATTCACTCTGCGAGCCGTTGCCGATCAGCGCCATGCTGCGGCTGTTGTCGCGGGCCAGGTAGCGCGCGACCAGGGCCGAGGTGGCGGCGGTGCGAATTGCGGTGGTCAGGGTCATCTCGCTGAGCAATACCGGTTTGCCCGTATCCACATCCCCCAGGGCGCCAAAGGCCATGACGGTGAGCATGCCGCTCTGGGTGTTTTTCGGGTGGCCATTGACGTATTTGAAGGCATACAGCGAAGCATCCGAGACCGGCATCAGTTCGATCACACCCTCGGGCGAGTGGTTGGCCAGGCGTGCGCATTTCTCAAAGTCATTCCAGCGCAGGTAGTCGGCGCGGATGTACTCGGCCATCTCGGTGATGCAGGTTTGCAGGCCCTTTTGCGATACCAGGTAGCTGAGGTCGTTGACGTCGATATAACGGGTCATGGAAAAACTCCTTATTGGAATGAGGCGCGGGCCGGCAGATGCACTTCGGCCAACATGCAGCGGGCACTGCCGCCGCCGATGCGTTCGATATTGTCGATATTCACCACCACCGGGTGGGTATGGCGCTCCACATGCTGGCGCTGCGCGGGCTTGAGCGATTGCCAGGCGCTGTTGGACATCACCAATAGCGGCTGGCCGTCGCGGTCGTGGACTTCCAGCATGTTGCCGGCGAAGGCTTCCAATTGGTCGAAGTCCAGGGGCAGGATGTCCTTGCCGGTATCGCGCAGGGAGCGTTCCAGGCCCTGGCGTTCGTGCTCTTCGGGCAACGCTTGCAGGCACACCACCGACAGGTCGCGGCCCACGCTCATCATCACGTTGCTGTGATAGATCGGCGCGTGATGACGGTCGACGGCATGGAAGGCGCAGACCTGATAGTCCAGGCGCTCGGCGAACTGGCGCAGGGCGTCATGGTGGGTGCGCCCGGAATGGCAGGCATAGCTGATGCGATGCTGGCGGTCGAGGACCATGCTGCCGGTGCCTTCGAGGAACATGTTCTGTTGTTCGAGGTGGCTGAAGTCGATGGTGCCTTTGATTGCGAAGCGTTGCTCCAGCACTTGCAGCACGCCTTTGTTGCGTTCCAGGCGGCGGTTCTGTCCTTCCATCGGGTACAGCACCAGGCTGCCGTCGGCGTGGCTGCTCCACCAGTTGTTGGGGAAGATCGAATCCGGAGTGTGGGGCGCGGGGGTGTCCTGTACCACCAGCACTTCCACGCCATGCTTGCGCAGGGTGTCGACGTAACCGTCGAACTCTTCCAGCGCTTTGTGCTGTGCGGCCTGGGGATCGGCGGGCGCGCGCTGGAAGCGGTTGTTGATCGCGGTGTCCGGGTTAAAGGCAAAGTGTGCCGGGCGGATCATCAAGACGGTATTGGTGGTTTGCATGGGGGCACGAGTCCATGAGGTTGGGCATTGAGGCTATTGTGTGCGCTCTGGTTGCAGAATCCCGGCTGAAACAAGGTCGCGCCTCAGCCGGGAAAGCTGAAAAGAGGGGTGAGGCAGCCGAATCGGCTGTAGCGTCGAGCGCCGCTCAAAATGTGGGAGCTCCCACACAAGCCCACACATAGGTATTGTGGTGGCTGTCGTAACGTCGTCCGTCAGGAGGAGTCATGTCTACCGCCGTTCGCCTTGCTCAAGCCTCGGATGCCGAAGGCATCAGCCAGGTCATCCTTGCCGCCCTGCACAGCAGCAACGCCGGCGATTACCCGGCGGACGTGATTGCCCGGGTGGCGAGCAACTTCACGCCGCAGGCGGTCCTGCAATTGCTCACGCGGCGCACCGTGCTGGTTGCACTCCAGGATCAGCAAATCGTCGCGACCGCCGCCCTTGATACCAATGTCGTGCGTTCGGTGTTCGTCAACCCGGCACTGCAAGGGCAGGGCATCGGCCGCCAACTGATGGTCGATATCGAACAGCGGGCCCGTGAAGCTGGGGTCACGGTGCTGAGCGTACCGTCGTCCCTCACCGCCGAGCCGTTCTATACCAGGCTGGGGTTTCATACCGTGCGCGATGTGTATCACGGCAACGAGCGCACGCTGGTGATGGAGAAGGTATTGTCGTCACGCCATCCCATCGGCGTCTATCGCGACCGCCAGCACCGTGCCCAGGTGGCAGCGCTGTGGCAGCAAGCGTTTGGTTATGACACGCCACACAACCGGCCGGAACTGGCGATTGATAAAAAGCTGGCGGTCGACGATGGGCTGTTTTTTGTCGCTACCGATAAGACGGCGGTGATCGGTACCTTGATGGCCGGTTACGACGGGCATCGTGGCTGGTTGTATTCGGTGGCCGTGCATCCCGACTATCGCCGCCAGGGCCTGGGCGCGTCATTGGTGCGGCATGGGGAGCAGGCGTTGATCGCCTTGGGCTGCCTGAAGATCAACCTGCAGATCAATCTGGGCAACGATACGGTGGTGGGGTTCTACGAAGCGCTGGGGTATGGCGTGGAACCGAGGATCAGCATGGGCAAGAAGATTGCGCAGAATCTCCCCAAACCCTGAAGTCACCCCAAAACAAATGTGGGAGCGGGCTTGCTCGCGAATGCGGTGGGTCAGTCAACATCATCAGTGACTGACCCACCGCATTCGCGAGCAAGCCCGCTCCCACACAAACCGGCTCCTGCAATCAGTGTTGGCTTAGACCTTGACGATCCAGCCCGCTGGCGCTTCGACATCACCGGACTGCACACCGGTCAGCTCTTTGTAGAGCTTCTGGGTGACCGGGCCGACGTCTTTTTCGCTGTAGAACACGTGCAGCTTGTCTTTGTACTCAATGCCGCCAATCGGCGTGATCACGGCAGCGGTACCACAGGCACCGGCTTCCTTGAAGTCTGCCAGTTTGTCGATCAGCACATCACCTTCAACCACTTCCAGGCCCAGGCGGGTCTTGGCCAGCTCGATCAGCGACAGGCGGGTGATGCCTGGCAGTACCGACGGCGAGTTCGGGGTGACGAACTTGTTGTCGTGGGTGATCCCGAAGAAGTTGGCCGAGCCGACTTCTTCGATTTTCGAGTGGGTGGCCGGGTCCAGGTAGATGCAGTCGGCAAAGTTGGCTTTTTTCGCCAGGGAGCCGGGCATCAGGCTGGCCGCGTAGTTGCCACCGACCTTGGCGGCGCCGGTGCCGTTTGGCGCGGCGCGGTCGTAGCCGGAGATCAGGAAGTTGTGCGGGGTCAGGCCGCCCTTGAAGTAGGCGCCGACCGGGATGCAGAAGATCGAGAAGATGAACTCGGGCGCGGTACGCACGCCGATGTTGTCACCGGTGCCGATCACGAACGGGCGCAGGTACAGCGCGCCGCCGGTGCCGTACGGCGGGATGAAACGCTCGTTGGCGCGGACCACTTCCTTGCAGGCTTCGATAAAGGCTTCGGTCGGCACTTGTGGCATCAGCAAGCGGCCGCAACTGCGCTGCATGCGGGCGGCGTTCTGGTCCGGGCGGAACAGGTTGATCGAGCCGTCCTTGCAGCGATAGGCCTTGAGGCCTTCAAAGCACTGCTGGCCGTAGTGCAGGGCAGTGGAGCCCTCGCTGATGTGCAGCACGTTGTCGTCGGTCAGGGTGCCTTCTTGCCAGGCGCCGTCTTTCCAGGTCTGGAGGAAGCGCTTGTCGGTCTTGATGTAGTCAAAACCCAATTTGTCCCAATTGATGCTTTCGTTACTCATGACACCCTCTATCTCTTTGCAACCGCCTGGTCGAAGGCAGGCTTTCGGTTTATTTCCGGATGGGCGCAACAATACTTCATTCCGCTGCTGGTCTTCCAGTTGCATGCGGTTCCTGTAGGAGCGAGCTTGCTCGCGAGAATCGTCAACGATAACGCGTATAATCAAAATAAACGCGGTGCCCTTGAGTTTTTCGCGAGCAAGCTCGCTCCTACAGGGTTGTGTGTGGCTTTTTACAGATGCAGGGCATGCCCCAAGGCCCGCAGGGCTGCTTCCTGCACCGCTTCGCCCAAGGTTGGATGGGCATGAATGGTGCCGGCCACATCTTCCAGGCGGGCGCCCATTTCCAGGCTCAGGCCAAACGCCGTGGACAGCTCGGACACGCCAACCCCCACTGCCTGCCAGCCGACAATCAGGTGATTGTCGCGGCGCGCTACCACCCGCACGAAGCCGGTTTTTGACTCCAGGGTCATGGCCCGGCCATTGGCGGCGAACGGGAAGCTCGACACGATGCAGTCCAGGCCTGCCGCCTTGGCTTCGTCCGGGGTCTTGCCGACCACCACCAGTTCCGGGTCGGTAAAACACACCGCCGGGATCGCCGCCGGGTTGAATTCCCGGGATTTACCGCTGATCAGTTCGGCGACCATTTCGCCCTGGGCCATGGCCCGGTGCGCCAGCATCGGCTCGCCGCTCAGGTCACCGATGGCCCAGACATTGCGCATGCTGGTCTGGCAACGGTTGTCGATCTTGATCGCCGCACCGTTCATCGCCAGGTTCAAGGCTTCCAGGTTCCAGCCCTGGGTGTTGGGTTTGCGCCCGACGGCGACCAGTACCTGGTCGGTGTCCAAAGAGAGCGTGTCGCCATTTGGATCGCGTACCTGCAGGCTGCCACCTTCAAACCCGGTGACGCTGTGCTTGAGGTACAACTTGACCCCCAGTTGCTTGAGGGACTCGGCCACCGGTTGCGTCAGCTCGGCGTCGTAGGCTGGCAGGATGCGATCCTGGGCTTCGACCACGCTGACCTCGGCGCCCAGTTTGCGATAGGCAATCCCCAGCTCCAGGCCGATGTAACCGCCACCGACCACGATCAAGCGTTTGGGTACGCGGGTTGGCGCCAGGGCTTCGGTGGACGAGATGATCGGCCCGCCAATCGGCAGCATCGGCAGGTTGATGCTTTTCGAGCCGGTGGCCAGCAGCAGGTGTTCGCACTGGATGCGTTGCTCGCCTACCTCCACGGTCTTGCCGTCGATGACCTTGGCCCAGCCATGGATCACCTGGACCTTGTGCTTTTTCAGCAGCGCGGCGACGCCAGTGGTCAGGCGGTCGACAATGCCGTCTTTCCATTCCACGCTCTTGCGGATATCCAGGCTCGGCACATCCACGTCGATGCCCAGGGCCGAACCCTGGCTCAGGTGTACGGTTTGCTGGAACTGTTCGGCCACGTGAATCAGCGCCTTGGACGGAATGCAGCCGATGTTCAGGCAGGTGCCGCCCAACGCCTGGCCTTCTACCAGGATGGTCGGGATGCCCAGTTGGCCGGCACGAATGGCTGCCACATAGCCGCCAGGGCCGCCGCCGATAATCAGCAGCGTGGTGTTCAATGCTTGCGACATGACTTACTCCAGGAACAGGCTGGCGGGTTGTTCGAGCAAGCCACGGATGGCCTGGATGAATTGCGCCGCGTCCATGCCATCGACCACCCGGTGATCGAAGGAGCTGGAAAGGTTCATCATCTTGCGGATCACGATCTGCCCCTTGATCACCATCGGCCGCTCGACGATGCGGTTGACCCCGACAATCGCCACTTCCGGCAGGTTCAGCACCGGGGTGCTGACAATCCCGCCCAGCGCGCCAAGGCTGGTCAGGGTGATGGTCGAGCCCGACAGCTCGTCGCGGCTGGCCTTGCCATTGCGTGCAGCAGTGGCCAGGCGGGTGATTTCCTCGGCGGTACTCCACAGGCTGCGCGCCTCGGCGTGCCGTACCACCGGCACCATCAGCCCAACATCGCTCTGGGTGGCGACGCCCACATGCACCGCGCCAAGACGGGTGATGACCTGGGCTTCGTCGTCATAACGCGCATTGATCTGCGGGAAGTCACGCAGCGCCACGACCATCGCCCGCACCAAAAATGGCAACAGGGTCAGCTTGCCGCGGCTGGCACCGTGTTTTTCATTGAGGTGTACGCGCAAGTCGTCGAGGGCCGTCACGTCGATTTCTTCGACGTAGCTGAAGTGTGCGGCGCGGCGGGTCGCGTCCTGCATGCGCTGGGCGATCTTGCGACGCATGCCGATCACCGGGATCTGCTCTTCGTCGTTGCGTTCGGCATACGGGTTGGCGCCGGCCGAGGCCCGCGTGGAACCCTGTTGCAGATAGGCATCGAGGTCTTCATGCAGAATGCGCCCGGCCGGGCCCGAGCCCTGGACCAGACGTAACTGGATCCCGGCGTCCAGCGCATGCTTGCGCACGGCCGGGGAGGCCAGCGGGCGCTCGGCGGCGTCACGGGCCACCGGGGCTTGCGCTGTTGTCACTACCGGCTTGGTCGCTGCCGGCTTGCTTTCAACCACGGGTGCCTTGGTTTGGGCTTGCGGTGCCGGCGCGGCGTGTGCAACCACCGCCGACAGCGCCGATTCCTTGGTATTGCCGGCGCCTTCCACTTCAATGCTGATCAGGATGCTGCCCACCGCCATGACTTCACCCGGCTCGCCGCCGAGGGCAATCACCTTGCCGTGGACTGGCGAGGGGATGTCCACCATCGCCTTGTCGGTCATCACATCCGCCAGTACCTGGTCTTCGACGACCATGTCGCCGACCTTGACGTGCCACACCGACAACTCAACCTCTGCGATGCCTTCGCCAATGTCCGGCATCTTGATAACGTGCGTGCCCATTCAGACCTCCATGACCCGTTGCAAAGCCGCGCCCACACGGGACGGGCCAGGGAAATACGCCCACTCTTGCGCGTGGGGGTAGGGGGTGTCCCAACCGGTCACACGTTCGATTGGCGCTTCCAGGTGGTGGAAGCAGTGTTCTTGCACCAACGACACCAGCTCGGCGCCGAAGCCGCAGGTACGGGTGGCTTCATGCACCACCACGCAACGGCCGGTCTTTTTCACTGACTTGACGATGGTTTCCAGGTCCAGCGGCCACAGGCTGCGCAGGTCGATGACTTCGGCGTCGATCCCGGTTTCTTCGGCGGCCACTTGCGACACATACACCGTGGTGCCATAGGTCAGCACGGTCACGGCCGAGCCAGGGCGCACGATGGCGGCCACATCCAGCGGTACGGTGTAGTAACCGTCCGGCACCTGCGCCTGCGGGTGCTTGGACCATGGCGTTACCGGGCGATCGTGGTGGCCGTCGAACGGGCCGTTGTACAGGCGCTTGGGCTCCAGGAAGATCACCGGGTCATCGTTTTCGATTGAGGCGATCAGCAGGCCCTTGGCGTCATACGGGTTGGACGGCATCACCGTGCGCAGGCCGCAGACCTGGGTGAACACCGCTTCGATACTCTGGCTGTGGGTCTGGCCGCCATAGATGCCGCCGCCGCAAGGCATGCGCATGGTCAAAGGCGCGGTGAACTGGCCGGCCGAGCGATAGCGCAGGCGCGCCGCTTCCGAGATGATCTGGTCGGTGGCGGGGTAGACATAGTCGGCGAACTGGATCTCGGCTACCGGCCGCAAGCCATACGCGCCCATGCCCACGGCCACACCAACGATGCCGCTTTCGGAGATCGGTGCGTCGAATACCCGCGAGGTGCCGTATTTGGTCTGCAAGCCTTCGGTGCAACGGAACACGCCGCCGAAATAACCGACGTCCTGGCCGAACACCACCACGTTGTCGTCACGCTCAAGCATCACATCCATGGCCGAGCGCAGGGCCTGGATCATGGTCATGGTGGAAGTGGTCATGGCGGTTTCCAACTCGATTTTATTGTTGTGATCGTTCATGTCAGATCCCCAACTCTTGACGCTGGCGCTTCAAGTGCTCCGGCATCTCTTTATAGACGTCTTCGAACATGCTCGCGGCGCTCGGGATCTGGCCACCGGCCAGGGTGCCGTACTGTTCGGCTTCTTTCTGCGCGCTGATCACTTCGGCTTCCAGCTCTGCACTGACTGTGGCGTGTTCCTCTTCGGACCACTGGCCAATCTTGATCAGGTGCTGCTTGAGGCGGGCAATCGGGTCGCCCAGCGGGAAATGGCTCCAGTCGTCGGCAGGCCGGTACTTGGATGGGTCATCCGAGGTGGAGTGCGGGCCAGCGCGGTAGGTGACCCATTCGATCAGGGTCGGGCCGAGGTTGCGTCGCGCACGTTCTGCGGCCCAGGCGGAGGCGGCGTAGACGGCGATGAAGTCGTTGCCGTCCACGCGCAGGGAGGCGATGCCGCAACCCACGCCGCGTCCGGCAAAGGTCGTGGCCTCACCGCCGGCAATCGCCTGGAAGGTGGAGATTGCCCACTGGTTGTTGACCACGTTGAGAATCACCGGCGCGCGGTACACGTGGGCGAAGGTCAGGGCGGTGTGGAAGTCCGATTCGGCGGTGGCGCCATCGCCGATCCACGCCGAGGCGATCTTGGTATCGCCCTTGATCGCCGAGGCCATGCCCCAGCCCACGCCCTGTACGAATTGGGTGGCGAGGTTGCCGGAAATGGTGAAGAAACCAAAGTCCTTGACCGAGTACATGATCGGCAACTGGCGGCCCTTGAGCGGGTCGCGCTCGTTGGACAGCAGTTGGCAGATCAGGTCCACCAGCGGCACTTCGCGGGCCATCAGGATGCTTTGCTGGCGGTAGGTGGGGAAGCACATGTCGTCGATGTTCAAGGCCAGGGCCTGGGCGCTGCCGATGGCTTCTTCGCCAAGGCTTTGCATGTAGAACGACATTTTTTTCTGGCGTTGGGCGACCACCATGCGGTTGTCGAAGATTCGTGTCTTGAGCATGGCACGCATGCCGCGGCGCAAAATCTCTACCGGCACACCTTCAGCCCAGGGGCCCAGGGCCTGGCCCTGGTCGTCGAGCACGCGGATCAGGCCCTTGGCCAGGTCGGCGGTGTCGGCGGGTTCTACGTCAACAGCGGGTTTGCGCACCGTACCGGCGTCGGTCAGACGCAGGTAGGTAAAGTCGGTCTTGCAACCTGGGCGGCCGGAAGGCTCGGGAACGTGCAGGCGCAGCGGTTCATAGTGCTGGGTCATGGCTTTCTACGCTCGATCTTGTGGATTTCTTATAGTGGGCGCGCTTAGCTGACAGTCAGTCCCCGGGTAAGGGAAATCTTGTCCTACAACAATCATAGGCCGGGCTGGGGAGAATATTTATCTCTGTTTGGTTGCGCCTGAGATCATTTGAGGATAAAAAATCTGCATAAACATAATAAACAGGTGGTTTTGTCTCATGCGCAAGCTGGACCGTATCGATATCGGGATTCTCAACAGTCTTCAGGAGAACGCCCGCATCACCAACGCCGACCTCGCACGCTCGGTCAACCTGTCGCCTACACCGTGTTTCAACCGGGTCAAGGCGATGGAGGAACTGGGGCTGATCCGTGACCAGGTGACACTGCTGGACGCTGACCTGCTGGGGTTGCACGTCAATGTGTTTATCCACGTCAGCCTGGAAAAACAGAACGAACTGGCGCTGCAACAGTTCGAGGGGGCGATTTCCGACCGGCCGGAGGTGATGGAGTGCTACCTGATGGCCGGTGATCCCGACTATTTGATCCGGGTACTGGTGCCGACCATCCAATCGCTGGAGCGCTTCATGATGGACTTTCTGACCAAGGTACCGGGGGTGGCGAACATCCGCTCGAGCTTTGCGCTCAAGCAGGTGCGCTACAAGACGGCGCTGCCGTTGCCGGCCAATGGCATCAACCTGGGTTGATGATTGGAATGCGTTTGAAAATGTAGGAGCAGGCTTGCCTGCGATAGCGGTAGATCAGGCAAAGCTGTGTTAACTGGCCCACCGCTATCGCAGGCAAGCCAGCTCCTACAGGGGGCGGTGTTTCACAGTTGGTTGAGGGGGATCTTCAGGTACACCACCCCGTTGTCTTCCGCCGGCGGCATATGCCCCGCCCGCACATTCACCTGGATCGCCGGCAGCAACAGCGTCGGCATGCCCAGCCCGGCATCGCGCGTTGTGCGCATCTGCACAAACGCCGCCTCATCCACCCCGTCATGCACATGAATATTGCCTGCTCGCTGCTCTGCCACGGTGGTCAGGCATTTGGCCGGGCGGCCTTGCGGTGGGTAGTCATGGCACACATACAACCGTGTGTCGTCGGGGAAGGCCAGCAGCTTGCGCATCGAGGCATACAACTGGTGCGCATCGCCGCCGGGGAAGTCGCAGCGGGCGGTGCCGACGTCGGGCATGAACAGCGTGTCGCCGACCAGGATCATCTGGTCGTCGATCAGGTAGGCCATGTCCGCCGGGGTGTGGCCGGGCACGTGCAGGGCCTGGGCCTTGAGCTGGCCGATGTGGAAGATCTCGTTGGGGGCGAACAGATGGTCGAACTGCGAGCCATCGGCGCGGAACTCCGGCTCCAGGTTGAACAAGTTCTTGAATACATCCTGGACCTTGCTGATGGATTGCCCAATCGCGATCTTGCCGCCCAACTGCCGGCGCAGATAAGGCGCGGCAGAGAGGTGATCGGCGTGGGCGTGGGTTTCCAGCAGCCATTGCACTTGCAAGCGGTGCTCAACCACAAAAGCGACCAGCCGCTCGGCCTGCGCGGTGCTGGTGCGCCCGGACGCCGGGTCGTAATCGAGTACCGAATCGACGATGGCGCAGGGGCCACCGTCGGCTTCATAGACGATGTAGGTCCAGGTCGACGAGGCCTCGTCCAGGAAGGGTTGAATCAGCGCTGACATGACGGCGGTCCCTGATGGCTAAAAAAAGGCGTGATATTCACTTTATATTTAAACATAATGTTTTGAGCTTAAGTGAGAGAAAGGACCGAGGCAAATGGAATCCAGTCTGAGTGAAGGCGAAGTCGCCCAGTTGCGTGCATCGGCGTCCAAGGCGTGCACCTTGCTCAAGGCCCTGGCCAATGAGGACCGGCTGTTGATCCTCTGTCAGTTGACCCAGGGTGAACGCAACGTCGGTGAGCTGGAAACCATGACCGGCGTGCGCCAGCCAACGTTGTCCCAGCAGTTGGGGATCCTGCGCGATGAGGGGCTGGTGGCGACCCGCCGTGAAGGCAAGTACATCTTTTACGGGCTGGCCAGCCACGAAGTGATTCAAGTGATGAAAACCCTCTCCGGGTTGTACTGCGGGGCGGTGATAAAAAGCTGGGCGTGACGCCATGCGGCAGCGACCCTTGTGTGCATTGATTCAAAAGGCGATAGACCATGAACGAGCAACACTGTGGCCCAACCATCAGTGGCGATATCGTAGTCATCGGCGGCGGCTCGGCAGGCATCGGCCTGCTGGCCAGCCTGCTCAAGCGCGACCCGCAGCTGAATATCATCCTGATCGAACCCAGCGCCGAACATTACTACCAGCCCGCCTGGACCCTGGTGGGCGGCGGCGCCCATGACATTCGCAAAACCATGCGGCCCATGGCCCGGGTGCTGCCCGATGGCGTGACCTGGGTCCAGGCGGCGGTCAGCGAGCTGCTGCCCGACGAGCAAGCCCTGCTGCTCGACAGCGGCCAGCGCGTGACCTGGAACAACCTGATTGTCTGCCCGGGCCTGCGCCTGGCCTGGGAGAAAATCGAAGGCCTGGAGCAGACCCTGGGCCACAACGGCGTCACCTCCAATTACAGCTACCAGCACGCGGCCTACACCTGGCAGTTGGTGCAGCAGCTCAAGGGTGGCAAGGCGATCTTCACCCAGCCGGCCATGCCGATCAAATGTGCTGGCGCGCCGCAAAAAGCCCTGTATCTGTCCTGTGATCACTGGCTCAGGCAAGGCGACCTGCACCACATCGAGGTTGAGTTCAACCTGGCGGGCGCGGCCCTGTTTGGCGTCGCGACCTTTGTCCCGCCGTTGATGAAGTACATCGAGAAATACCGCGCACGGTTGGCCTTCAATTCCAACCTGATCAAGGTCGATGGCCCGGCGCGCAAGGCCTGGTTCGAGGTCAAGGACGCCGAGGGCAATGTCAGCGTCGAGGAAAAATCCTTCGACCTGCTGCACGTAGTCCCCCCTCAAATAGCCCCGGACTTTATTCGCCACAGCCCGCTGGCCGATGCTGCCGGCTGGTGTGAAGTCGACCCTCACAGCCTGCAGCAGGTGCGCTACCCGCACATCTTTGCCCTTGGAGATGTGTGCTCCACCAGCAATGCCAAGACAGCGGCGGCGGTGCGCAAGCAGATTGTGGTGGTGGCCGAGAACCTGCTGGCCCTGCGCAGGCAGGCGCCGTTGCCGCTCAAGTACGACGGCTATGGCTCCTGCCCGCTGACGGTCGAGAAGGGCAAGGTGGTGCTGGCCGAGTTCGGCTATGGCGGCAAGCTGTTGCCCACGTTCCCCCTCGACCCGACGGTGGCGCGGCGCTCGGCGTGGTTGCTCAAGGCGACGCTGCTGCCGTGGTTCTACTGGAACGGCATGCTCAAGGGCCGCGAGTGGCTGACCCGTCTGGCCAAGGTGGATTGAGAGAACCCTATGCTGCTGGCAAGTTTTTTTGGCGTGATGATGGGCCTGGTCATGGGCTTGACCGGGGCCGGGGGCGGGATTCTCGGCGTGCCGGCGTTGGTGCTGGGGCTGGGCTTGAGCATGACTGAAGCGGCGCCGGTGTCGTTGTTCGCGGTCGGCGCGGCGGCGGCTGTCGGTGCCATCGATGGCCTGCGCCATGGCCTGGTGCGTTACCGCGCGGCGCTGTTGATCGCCTTGCTCGGCGCGCTATTTTCACCACTGGGGGTGTTTTTTGCCCATCAACTGCCGGACAAGATCCTGATGGGCCTGTTCAGCGCGCTGATGGTGCTGGTGGCGTGGCGCATGCTGCGGCGCGAGAAGGTCGAAGCCGGCCCCAGCGATCACGGCGCAGCGTCCTGGGGGCAGAAGAACTGCATGCTCGATCAGCAGACCGGGCGCTTTTCCTGGACCGCTAAATGCACCGCGACCCTGGCGGCATTGGGTGCGGTGACGGGGGCGGTATCGGGCCTGCTCGGCGTGGGTGGCGGCTTTCTGATTGTGCCGGCGTTCAAGCAACTGACCGATGTGCAGATGCGCGGGATCGTCGCCACGTCGCTGATGGTGATCAGCCTGATCTCGCTGATCGGCGTGGTGGGGGCGTTTCATGCGGGTGTGACCATCGACCCTCTGGGCTGGGTGTTTATCGGCGCCAGCATTGTCGGCATGCTCGTTGGCCGGCGCCTGGGTTCGCGGGTTCCGGCGCGGGTGCTGCAAGTCGGTTTTGCCAGCCTGTGTGTGGTGGTCGCCGGCGGGATGTTGCTCAACGCTGTCTAACCTGCGCACCGCTCACCTTGCTCGCGAAAAAACCAAGGACGCCCCCCGTTCTTTCAAGCACCCCGCGTCATCGTTAACGACCTTCGCGAGCAAGCTCGCTCCTACAGGTGTAAGCCTTAAGTGGCGGGCCCTTGCCGCCGTCCAAAGCACCGCACATTCCCCTCCAAGGCAGCGTTTAACCGCGCAGCCTGCCTTTCGATAATCGCCTCCGACACCCAGACCCCCGTCGCGGAGCGCGCCATGCATAACAATAAGAATGTCCCCCGTCATTTGTTGCCTGTCTTTATCGCCAGCCTCGGCTTGAGCTCAGTGGCCCAGGCCGAAATCGTGCTGTACGACAAGGACGAGACCACATTCTCGACCGATGGCTATATCAACGCCTTCTACGTCAACAGCGATGTGGACCGTGCCGGCGAACAGTACGACCGGCGCCAGTCGCGGGTGAAGATGGGGTTTCTGCCCAACTACCTGGGTTTCAACATGGGCAAGCAGGTCGATGACCTCAAGCTCGGCGCCCGGGCCTCGTTCTGGGTGACCATCAACGACAGCGAAACCAACGGCACCGACACCGCCATCGACGTGCGCCAGTTCTACGGCACCGTGGCCAACCCCGAATGGGGCGAGGTGTTGATCGGCAAGGACTTCGGCCTGTTCGCCCGCTCCAACATCCTGCTCGACGAACTGCTGGCCGGTTATGGCCAGGTCAGCGACAGCCTGGGCCTGGTGGACGGCGGCGGGGTGTCGTTCGGCAATATCGGCAGTGGTTACCCGTACCCGTTCCCCACCTCGCAGATCACCTACCGCACCCCGGTGATGGAAGGCCTGCGCGTGGCGGTGGGCATCATGGACCCGGTCGATACCAACGACAGCAGCACGCTGGGCAAGGCCTACCAGAAGAACCCGCGTACCGAGAGCGAGATCACCTACCAGTTCGATGTCGGCGGGGCGAAGATCTACAGCTGGCTCAACGGCAGCTACCAGACTTCGGACAACACCGATTCCACCGTCGAATCGGTGACCTCCAAGGGCCTGGGCTACGGCGTGCAGGCGAAGATGGGCGGCTTGTCGCTGACCGGCTCGGGCTTCCAGGCCAAGGGCATCAACCCGTTCTTCACCAACAACGCGGGTGAGGCGACGCTGCGTAATGTCGACAGCAACGGCTACCTGTTGCAGGGCTCCTACAAACTGGGCAAGAACCGTCTGGCCCTGTCCTACGGCAAGACCAAGGACGACGGCAACGGTGTGGTCGGCAGCGGCGCGGATTATGAAACCCGTGGTATTGCCCTGTTCCATGACATCAACGACAACCTGAAACTGGTGGCCGAGTACAACCAGTTCGAGATCACCGGCCACGACACCAGCGCGCAGAACGAAGACACCGATACCTTTGCCGTAGGTGCGGTGCTCACCTGGTAATGACTTGGAATGGGATCAAAATGTGGGAGCGAGCAAGCCCGCTCCCACATTTTTTGATCTCATTTCACATGGATTGCTCGCCAACCTGGCGTTCTCATCCCATCGAAGCCCCGACCCAGTACCCAAGTAGCATAGGTTGCCATCCCGCGCGTTCGTACACTTGAGTTTCAAAGGCGGAGATGACCATGCAACAGATGCACAGCGAAGGCGTAGTCACAGCCATGTCCCAGGCCAGCGAGGCGTGGCAGGTGGCTGATGAGCTGGCCAGCCAGTTGTTGCACCCGTACCTGGGTTTCGTGCTGTTCTTCTGCTCCGCCACCTATGACCTCAAGGCCCTTGGCCAGGCCCTGCAGCAGCGTTTCGGCGGGATCCGCGTGGTGGGTTGCACCAGTGCCGGCGAAATCACGCCCCAGGGCTATGGGCGCAATTGCGTGACAGCGGTGGGGTTTGATCATGCGCACTTTTCCATCGCTACCGAATTGATCGACCAGGTGGAACACTTCAGCCTGATCGACGCCCAGCAAATGGTCGAGCGCCTGGTGGGTGGCTGTCGCAGCAACAGCCTGGCGCCGATCAAGGGCAACAGCTTTGCCTTGACCCTGCTCGACGGCCTGTCCAGCCGTGAAGAAATGGTCCTGGCCGCCCTGAGTGCGGCTCTGGGCGATATCCCGCACTTTGGCGGCTCGGCGGGTGATGACAACCACCTGACCCACACTCACGTGTACTTCGACGGTGAGTTTCACAGCGGCGCGGCGGTGGTGGTGCTGGTCAATACCTGGCTGGATTTTGAAGTGTTCACCACCCACCACATCCTGCCCCGGGCGCAGAAACTGGTAGTGACCGGCGCCGACAGCCCTTCGCGGCGGGTCTTCGAACTGAATGCCGAACCTGCCGCCGAAGAATACGCCCGGCACATCGGCGTGGCGGTGGGACAACTCGATCACCGGATCTTCGCCGCCCACCCGCTGGCGGTGCGCATCAACGACCAGTACTACGTGCGCGCGATCCAGCGGGTCCACGCTGACCTGAGCCTGAGTTTTTACTGTGCGGTAGAGAACGGCATCGTCCTCACCGCCATGACGCCGGGGCCGATCCTGCCCAACCTGCAAACCCTGTTCGACGGCCTGCAAGCACGCCTTGGCGACCTGCTGCTGACCATCGGCTGCGACTGTTTCCTCAGGCGCCTGGAGCTGGAAGACCACGGCACCCTGGAGTCGATCGGCACATTTTTGCGTGAGCAACGGGTGATGGGGTTCAACACCTACGGAGAGCAGTTCAATGGCATGCACATCAACCAGACCTTTACCGGGGTCGCCATTGCCCGTGGTCGTCCCCCTGGACAGCGCTGAACTGCAGGCGCAGATCAGCGCCCTGCAGCAGCACAACCACAAGCTGCAACGGATCAACGCCGCGCTGATCGAACGCATCGAGTCCGGTGCCACCCGTGGCAACGACCCTTATGCGGCGTTCCAGCATTCGGTGGTGCTGGCCGAGCAGGTCCGCGAGCGTACCGATGCGTTGAACCAGGCCATGGCCGAACTCAAGGCCAGCAACCATCTGCTGAGTGATGCACGACTGCGGGCAGAAACCGCGCACCAGCATCTGATCGATGCCATCGAGAGCATTTCCGATGCCTTTGTGCTGTTCGACCAGCACCAACATATTGTGTTGTTCAACAGCCGCTTCCAGGGGTTCTGGAGCAACAGCCCGGTGCAGATTGTCGCGGGCATGGGCCTGCGCGAGGTCAAGCGGCTGATGACGGTCAACGGTCTGTTCACTGAAGAGGCCCACGGGCACGCCGATGAGACCCTGTTCTATCGCCTGGATAACGGGCGCTGGCTGCAAGTCAGCGAACGGCCGACCCAGGACGGCGGCCGGGTGATTCTGTTTACGGATATCACCGACGTCAAACTGGCCGAGACCCTGCGCCGAGAACAAGCCGTGGCGCAGAAATCCCAGGAGAGCGAGCGCTGGATTCGCCTGATTACCGACCATGTGCCAGCGTTGATTGCCTACCTCAATGGCGACTTGATCTACGAGTTCACCAATAAAGTCTACGAGCAATGGTATTGCTGGCCCCAGGGCGCGATGCTCGGCAAAAGCCTGCGCCAGGCCCACAGCGAACAGCATTACCAGCGTCTGGAAACCTACGTGGCGCAGGCGTTGGCGGGGGAGAGCGTGACCTTTGAGTTCGCCGAAACCAACAGCAACCACCAGGAGCGCTACATGCTGCGCTCCTATGTGCCCAACCGCCTGGCCAGTGGCGAAGTGGTGGGGATCTTTGTGCTGATCCGCGACATTACCGAGCGCCGCCGCACCGCCGAAGCCTTGCACCAGGCCTATCAGAACCTGGAGCTGCGGGTACGCGAGCGTACGGCCGAGCTGACCTCGCTCAACGACCAGTTGTTACAGGAAATCGACGAGCGTCGCCGCGTGGAATCGCGCTTGCGTGAGGCCAAGCTGGAAGCCGAGCAGGCCAATTTGTCGAAAACCAAGTTTCTCGCGGCGGTCAGCCATGACCTGCTGCAACCGCTCAATGCCGCGCGCTTGTTTACCGGCGCCTTGCTGGAACGGCGCGACCCGGTGGCCAACGAGACGCTGGTGCGTAACGTCAGCAACTCCCTGGAGGATGTGGAAAACCTGCTGGGTACCCTGGTGGATATTTCCAAACTCGATGCTGGGGTGATCAAGGCCGATATCGCGCCGTTTGCCTTGAGCGAACTGCTGGACAACCTGGCCGCCGAATACACCCAAGTGGCGCGCAGTGAGGGGCTGGAATTGCATTTTATCGGTTGCTCGGCACTGGTACGCAGTGACGTTCAACTGCTGGCGAGGATCTTGCGCAACCTGTTGAGCAATGCCATTCGCTACACCTTTAGCGGGCGTGTGCTGCTGGGCTGTCGGCGTGAGCATCAGCGCTTGTCGATCCAGGTCTGGGACACCGGCATGGGCATCGCCGAGGAGCGTCTGGAGGAGATTTTCCAGGAGTTCAAGCGCGGTGATGTGCAACGCCCGGATCAGGATCGCGGGCTGGGCCTGGGCCTGGCGATTGTGGAGAAGATCGCCAGGATTCTCGGGCACCGGATCACCGTACGCTCATGGCCGGGCCGGGGCTCGATGTTCAGCGTGGAGGTACCGCTGAGCAGCACCGCGCCCAAGGCTTTGCCCAAGCCGGTGATGAGCGAGCCGATGCTGGAGCGTTTGCAGGGCGCGCGGGTGTGGGTGCTGGATAACGACGCCGCGATCTGCGCCGGCATGCGCACGCTGCTTGAGGGCTGGGGCTGCCAGGTGGTGACGGCCTTGTCCGAGCAGGACCTGGCGCGCCAGGTGGACAACTACCATGCCCAGGCGGATTTGCTGATTGCCGACTATCACCTGGATGACGAACAGAATGGCGTGGACGCGGTGGCCAGGATCAATGCGCGGCGGGCCAGCGCGATCCCGGCGATGATGATCACGGCCAACTACAGCAATGAACTGAAACTGCAGATCCGCGAGTTGGGGCATACGTTGATGCACAAACCGGTGCGGCCGATGAAGCTCAAGACAGCCATGAGCCACTTGCTCGGCCGGCCCTGACACTGTTGCGATCACAGGTGGGTGTCATATCCCCTGTAGGCGCAGAGTTATTTGCCACTGGTAATCTGCCTTACCAGCAGCCCATGCCCTGTCACGTCCTCGGCCCGGGAAATGGCCTGGATCACCAGCAACCGGTTGCCGGAGCCGGCCAGGAAGGTCGAGTTCAAGGTCTTGCCGCCGCCCATGCTCGCGGTGGCATCAATCTGGCGCAGGCCCACGCCTTTGATCAGCAGTTTCTTCTGCGACAGTTTTTTGTAGTCCGGCAGGCTGGTGCCGACGTCCTTGAGGAAACCTTCAACCGCGCTATCGAGAAACAGCGGTTCGTCGTCCTTCAGGTCGATGCCGTCGTTGCGCAGGGTCTGGGCCACGACCACCACGCTTTTTGACGCCTGGTTGATGTACATCGTGCCGTTGGCGCCAGCGGTACCCTGGGCTTGCGCGCCAGCGGGCAAGGCGTCGGCGACATAGCCTTTGGGCAGGGTGAAGGTGAATTTGCCGTCGAGGGTCGAGACGATCTGGAAGTCGTCCGGTTGCGCAGTGGCCGGCTTGGCTGCCGCGAACAGCGGGCTGGCACCCAGGCTGATGGTCAGCGCCAGGGCCAGGCGGGCGGCGGTTTTGCTGAGAATGGCCATGAGGTGGTCCAATGGGTGAACGAAATTGCGACCTATTCTGTCAGAAAATTCGCAATTTCGTTCGGATCCATCCTCAAGCCTTGCCGGACTCTTCCTCAAGACGGTCCATTTCAAACAGACGGGCCAATTCTGCACGGGACTCCTGGGCCGACTGCATCACCTTGGCCGCGTCGTCGTACACCGCGTGCTGGGCGGTCAACAGTTGCAGGTCATGGTGTTTGAAGCGGTTGATCCGCGCATCGGCCTGGGTTTCGCTCAGTCCCAGGCCGACCAGGGTGCGGCGGCTCATTTCCAGGCTGGAATAGAAGGTTTCGCGCACCGGTGACGCGTCCAGGTCCACCAGGCGATGCACGTGCTGGCGGTTACGGGCACGGGCGATGATCTTCATGTGCGGGTAGAGGTTGCGCACCAGTTCAGCGGTCTTGATATTGATTTCGGGATCATCCATGGCGATCACGAAGTACTCGGCCTGGTCGACCTTCGCCGCATGCAGGATCTCTGGCCGCTGCGGATCACCGTAGAACACCGGCATGCCGCCGAAACTGCGGGTCAGCTCGATGGTTTCCACCGAAGTGTCGAGGGCGATAAACGAAATGTTTTGCGCCCGTAGGATCCGTGCCACGATCTGCCCCATGCGGCCCATGCCGGCGATCACCACCCGAGGCGCATCGCTCTCGATGGCGCGGTACTCTTCTGGCACTTCCACCGGCTTGGCCTTGGGCCTGAACAGTTTCGGGCACAGCAGCAACAGCAGGGGCGTGAGGGCCATGGACAGGGTGATGGTCAGCACCAGCACGTCGTACAGGTGCGGGGCGAACAGGCCCTGGTCGCGGCCGATCTTGAACACCACGAAGGCAAACTCACCACCGGCGGCCAGCACCACACCCAGGCGTACTGCGCTCTCGCGGTTCAGTTCGCCGACCATCTGCCCGACCGCGTACAGCAGCGGCAACTTGATAGCGATCAGCAGCAAGGTCAGCCCCAGCACCACAAAGGGTGTGCTGAACAACAGGCCGATATTGGCACCCATGCCCACACTGATAAAGAACAAGCCCAGCAGCAGGCCCTTGAACGGTTCGATCTGCGATTCCAGTTCGTGGCGGTATTCCGAGTCGGCCAGCAGCAGGCCGGCGAGGAACGCGCCGAGGGCCATGGACACCCCCACCAGCTCCATCAGCCAGGCGGTGCCGATCACCACCAGCAGCGCGGTGGCGGTAGACACTTCGCGCAGGCCGGTCTTGGCGACGATACGAAACACCGGGCGCAGCAGGTAGCGGCCGCCGATGATCACCACGGCGATGCTGCCCAATACCTGCAAACCGTGGTTCAGGTCCTGGGCGGCGGTGGTGGTGTGGTCGCTGCCGGCCAGCAGCGGCACCATGGCGATCAGCGGGATTGCCGCGATGTCCTGGAACAGCAGGATCGCAAAGGCCAGGCGCCCGTGGGGGCTGTTCAGTTCCTTGCGTTCGGCCAGGCTTTGCAGGCCGAAGGCGGTGGAGGACAACGCCAGGCCCAAGCCCAGCACAATGGCGCTGTTCCACGACTGGCCAAAGGCCCAGAGTGCCACTGCGCCCATCACCATGGCGGTCAACAGCACTTGCGCCAGACCCACGCCAAACACCGCCTTGCGCATCACCCACAGGCGTTTGGGCGACAGCTCCAGGCCGATGATGAACAGCAACAACACCACCCCCAGCTCGGAGAACTGCGCGACGCTTTGCGGGTTGCCTATCAGCCCCAATACCGAGGGGCCGATAATCACGCCGGCGAACAGATAGCCCAGCACCGCCCCCAGTTTCAGGTGCTTGGCCAGGGGCACGGTGAGCACCGCGGCCAACAGGAACACCACGGCCGCTTGTAACAGGTTGCCTTCATGGGGCATCGCTTACTCCAGGATCTTTGAGGCGAATCGACAGGGCGCTATTAGAGCGCGCTTTTACGCAGTTGAATCTGAATTTTTGCCGAGCTCCGGCGCTTCACTCCAGCGCCTGTTGGATGTCGTGCAAATCCTACAGGGCACTTACGAAAGTATTAATACCATTTATTTCAATGACTTTAACGCGCGTCAGCTACGGTTCTGACAACAGGATTGTTGTCATCACGGTCAGGTAATTCGCTTTTGATGCGTGTTGGATCTGTTACATGGGGCTTCTACGCATTCACGGACGAAAGGCTTGGACCACGAAGGAGTGACCCGTGGAAAGAAGACTTGTTGCTGGCGCTAAAACTCGTGTTTCTCCTCTCTCTCTTGCGATTCGTCTCGGTGTGCTCGGGCTGGTGGTTGGCCTGGTGAGCCCCGAGGTGTTGGCGGCGTGTACGACGGTGGGTGTCACGGTGACGTGTACGGGGGCGCCAAGCCTGCCCCTGACGCCAGCGAACAGTTTTGCCAGTTCGGCCAATGACCTGCAGGTCACTGTCCAGGCCGCAACGCGGATGAATAGCTTAGTGGGCACGGTATTGAGCCTGACCGGCAGCGGTGTATCGCTGACCAACCTGGGCGTGATTGATCCGGCTTTCCTGTTGTCCCTGAGCGTCTTGACCAGTGGTGTGGTGATTGGCAACTCCTCAACCTCAGGCAATGTGTCAGTGACCAACAGCGGCACGATCAAGGGCACTATTCCCCTGGTGGATGTGGCCTCGTTGCTGGGCGGCGCGGCGCTGAGTATTACCAATGGTGCAGGCTTCACCACCACCCTCAACAACAGCGGCATCATCGGTGCCTCCAGCATTGGTGTATCCGTGTTGCAACCTGACGAGGCAACTGTCGTGGTGGTGCAGGGGGGCTCCCAGGTCAATATGACCAACAGTGGCACCGTCACGGGTCGGATCGGCTTTGAGGCGTCAGGTGTCGCCGGTGGGGTGGGCAACTCGTTTATCAATGCCGGCACGCTCAACGGTGGGGTTTCCCTGGGTGCCGGGCGCGGTGGCAATACATTTACCGCGGTTACCGGGTCTGCGGTGAATGCCGGTACCGGGATCAGCCTGGGTGGGCTGGTCAACATCAACCTGTCGTTCGCGCCCACCGGCAAGGTCGACGGCGGTGTGGGCGGGACCAACAACACCCTGATCCTCGATAACCAGTTGGCTGGGGTGAACGCCGCAATCCAGACGGGCACCGCATCCAGCGGCCAATACATCAACTTCAACAACCTGGTGATCAATGGCGGGACCTGGACCCTGCTAGGGGCGCTGGTCAATGGCTCGACTGCGCTCAATGGCGGCATCGTGCAGTTCGACAATAACGCCACGTTTGGCAGCGGCTTACTGAACGTCAATGGCGGGACCCTGGCGGCGAGCGCCGGTAACTTGAGCCTGGCCAATGATGTGGTGATCGGCGCCAGTGGGCTGGCGGTACAGGGCGTCAACGGCTTTACCTTCGGTGGCAACCTCAGCGGTACGGGAGCCTTGAGCAAGACCGGTACGGCTGACTTGACCCTCAGTGGCACCAACACCTACGGCGGCGGTACCACATTGAGCGGCGGCCGCCTGTTGCTTGGCTCGGGCAGTGCCTTGGGCACCGGCACGCTGACGGCGGCGGGCAGTACTTCGCTGGTCAGCAACAGCCAGATCACCCTCAATAACGCCGTGACCCTGGGTGGCGCGGTGAGCCTGCTGGCGGACGGGACCAGCCACCTTACCCTGAGCGGCTCGATCGGCGGCACTGGCAGCCTGGTCAAGACCGGCGCGGCCAACCTCATCCTCAACAATACCAATGCCTACAGCGGTGGCACCCAGTTGAACGCTGGCACCCTGGTGGTCGGAGCAACGGGCGCGCTGGGTACCGGTGCGTTGAACGCCGCCGCAGGCACCGCACTGGATGCCAATGCCGCAGCAACCCTGAGCAACCAAGTCAGCCTTGCAGGCGCGGTCACGGTAGGCGGCAGCGCAGACCTGACGCTCGCCGGGCCGGTTATCGGAGCAGGCAGCCTGATCAAAAATGGCATCGCCAACCTGAGTCTCACTGGCGCCAACAATTTCCTCGGCGGTCTGACCCTTAATGCCGGGACGCTGACGGCGGGCAGCAGTTCTGCACTGGGACTGGGTAACTTGACCGTGGCGGGCGCCGCGAAACTGGACAACAGTACAGCGGTTGCCCTGGGCAACAACATCGTCCTCAACGCCGGCCTGACTGTGGCGGGTAGCAACGCCCTGACCCTGGGTGGCGTACTCAGCGGCGCCGGTCCACTGATCAAAGAGGGCGTGACCAATCTCACCCTCAATGGGGTCAACACTTACCAGGCGGGCACTGTGCTCAATGCCGGTAGCCTGACCCTGGGCAATGCCGCGGCCCTGGGCGGCGGTGCGTTGACTGTCGGCGGCCCGGCGAGCCTGGAGAACAGCGGGGTGTTCACCCTGGGTAACAACATCACCCTCAATGCCGACCTTGCCCTGGCCGGCACCCAAAATCTGACCCTGGGCGGCGTAATCAGTGGCGCCGGCGGCCTGGTCAAAAATGGTACGGCCGACCTGACTCTGACCGGCACCAACACCTTTACTGGCGCCTTGAACATCCAGGGTGGCAGCGTGTTCGCCAGCAGCGCCGCTGCCCTTGGGGCCAACTCCGGGCTGACCATCGGCGCCGGCGCCATTCTCAACCTGGCAGGCAATGGTGTACTCGGCGGCTTGAGTGGTGCGGGTGTTGTCGATGTGGGCTTGAACAACAGCTTGACCGTAGGCGGCGCCAACACCAACACCACGTTCAGCGGCAGCCTCACTGGTAGCGGCGACCTGATCAAAGTGGGCAGCGGCGAACTCGACCTGATCGGGGTCAACAGCCTTAGCGGTAACACCCAGGTCAATGCCGGCATCTTGAAGGTGAGCAATACCCTGGCAAGTGCCATCGTCGATGTGAATGCCGGGGCGACCCTGACCGGCGGCGGTTCGTTGCTGGGTACGCTGAATATCAACAGCGGCGGCCATCTGGCCTTGAACAGCGCGGATACGCTGTCTGCTGCTTCGCTGGTGGTAGGCAGCGGCGCCAGCCTGGATGTGAGTCTCGGCGCGCCGTCCCTGACGCCACTCCTCGATATCGGCGGCAATGTGAGCCTGGATGGCAACCTGAATGTGAGCAATGGCGGAGCCTTTGGCGCGGGTATCTATCGGTTGATCAACTACACCGGCAGCCTGGCCGGGCAGGGCTTGACGGTGACCGGTGTGCCGCTGGGCTTCAACCTCGGCGACGTGCTGGTGGATGTCACCACGGCCAACCAGGTGAATGTAGTGGTGTCGGTGGCCAATATGCTGTTCTGGGACGGTAGCCAGATCACCGGTAATGGCACGGTCGAGGGTGGCAATGGCACCTGGAGCGTCGGTGGCAGTAACTGGACAGTCATCGGCGGCACGCCCAACTCGGCCTGGGCCGGCGGGTTTGCGGTGTTCACCGGCGCGGCGGGCACGGTCACTGTGGACGGTACGCAGCAGTTCACCGGGCTGCAATTTGCCAGCGACGGCTACAACGTCGTGGGCGGTACGGCGGGGCAACTGACGGCGATCGGCAGCACGACAATCCGGGTTGATCCGACACTCACCGCGACCCTGGGCGTCAATATCGACGGTAGTGGCACCCTGGCCAAGGTCGACAGCGGCACTCTGGTGCTCAATGGCAACAACAGCTACACCGGCGGCACTTCCCTCGACGGTGGGGCAGTGGTGGTCGGCAGCGATACCGCGCTGGGTAGCGGCCTGTTGAGCGCGGCCGCAGGCACCGCACTTTCCAGCAATAAAACCGTGACCCTGGGCAACGATGTGGTCCTGGCTGGCAACCTTAGCGTCGCCGGCAGCAATGCCCTGGCCTTGAATGGCGTGATCAGTGGCGTAGGCGGCCTGCTCAAAAATGGTACGTCGCAGCTCACGTTGGGCGGTGTGAACACCTACCTCGGGCCCACCGCGCTGAACACCGGTGGCCTGATCCTGGCGAACAACGGCGCCTTGGGTGGCGGTGCGCTGATTGCGGCAAACGGTACAAGCCTGGATAGCAGCACCGCCGTCAGTGTCGGCAATGCTATTAACCTGGCGGGCAACCTGGCCATTGGCGGTAGCGCTGACCTGACCCTGGGCGGCCTGGTCAGCGGTACGGGTGCGTTGATCAAAAATGGCGGGGCTAACCTGACCCTCAATGGCCTCAATAATTACCAGGGCGGCCTGACCCTCAACGCGGGCACACTGACCCTGGGCAACGCTGCGGCACTGGGCACGGGCGGCCTGATCGTGGCGGGCAATTCGACCCTGGCCAACAGCGCACCGCTGGTCCTGGCCAACGACCTGACGGTCAACGCCGGCTTGAGCGTGGGTGGCAGCAACAACCTGACGTTGGCCGGGGTGGTGGCGGGCAATGGCAGCCTGATCAAGACCGGTACTTCGGACCTGGCATTGTCGGGAAACAACACCTTCAGCGGTCTGCTGGATATCCAGGCGGGCAGTCTGACCACCCTGGGCGCAGGTGCGCTGGGTAACAACAGCGGGATCAATCTGGCGTCCGGCACTACCTTCAACCTGGGCAGTTCCGCCAGCCTGGCCAACCTCACAGGGGCGGGCACAGCGGTGGTCGGCCTGGGCAATACCTTGAGCCTGGGTGCCAATAACGCAAACAACACCTTTGGCGGCATTCTTGCCGGCCTGGGCACTGTCGACAAACTTGGCAGCGGTACTCTAACCCTGTCCGGGATCAGCGCGCTGACAGGCAACACCCAGGTCAGCGCGGGCACCTTGAACGTCAATGGCCAACTGGCCAGTGCCGGCGTCAATGTGAACAGCAGCGCGACCCTTGGCGGCTCGGGCACCTTGCTGGGCGCGGTGAACATCGCCGACGGTGGCCACCTGGTGGTGAACTCCGGCAGCACCCTGACCACCGGCTCGCTGGTGCTGGGGGCCAATGCCAACCTCGATGCCGGCCTCGGCGCACCCTCCAGCGGCGGCACCGAGTTGCTCAAAGTGCTGGGCAACCTGACCCTGGACGGCACTCTCAACATCAGTGATATCGGCGGATTTGGCGCCGGGCTCTATCGCCTGATCGACTACACCGGCGTGTTGACCAACAACGGCCTGCAACTGGGCAGCCTGCCCGGTGGCGTCCTGCCGGGCAGCCTCGACCTGCAAACCGCTATTGGCAACCAGATCAACCTGCTGGTCACTGGCAGCACCAATGTGCAGTTCTGGGACGGCAGCCAACTGGTGGGCAACGGTACCATCGAAGGCGGCAACGGCACCTGGAGCGCGGCGGCCAACAACTGGACCGGGATCAACGGCAGCCTCAACCAGGGCTGGGCACCCAATAGCCTGGCGGTGTTCCAGGGTGCGGCCGGCACGGTCACGGTTGATGGCGCGCAGGCGATCACGGGCCTGCAATTTGTCACCGACGGCTACAACCTAGTGGGGGGGACGGCAGGGGGGCTGACGCTGTTCAATGGCGCCGGCGGCAACACGGCAGTGCGGGTTGATCCTACTGTCACCGCAACCCTGGATGTGAACCTCAATGGCGGCGGCACTCTGGCCAAGCTCGACACCGGCACCCTGGTGCTCAATGGCAGCAACGCCTACACGGGCGGTACGGCGCTCAACGGCGGCACCTTGATCGTCGGCAATAACAACGCCCTGGGCACGGGCCTGTTAACCAGCGCCAATGGCACCACCCTGGACAGCAACACAGCCGTGGTGCTGACCAATGGTGTGGACCTCAATGGTAGCCTGACCATCGGCGGTAGCAATGCCCTGACCCTGGCGGGCAGCGTGAACGGTGCCGGTAGCCTGATCAAAAGCGGCATCGGCAACCTGACCCTCGCCGGCAGCAACGGCTATGTCGGCGGTACCCAACTCAATGCGGGCAGCCTGACCGTCGGAACGGACAGCTCCCTGGGCTCTGGCACCTTGCTGGTCAACAGCCCGGCGACCCTCGATAGCAGCACGAATGTGACGCTGAGCAATGCCGTGACCCTCAATGGCGCGCTGACAGTGGCCGGCAGCAATGGCCTGACATTGGCCGGGATAGTCGACGGCGCCGCGCAGTTGATCAAGAACGGTGGTGCAAACCTGAGCCTCAATGGCGCCAACAACTACGGCGGGGGTACATTGCTCAACGCCGGTACGCTTACCGTCGGCAGTAGCACTGCACTGGGCAGCGGCAACTTGAGCGTAGGCGGTGTGGCCACCCTGGATAACAGTGCACCACTGGTGCTGGCCAATGCCATCGACCTCAATGCCGACCTGACAGTCGCCGGCAGCCACGACCTGACCCTGTCCGGCATCTTGGCCGGCAACGCTGCGCTGATCAAAAATGGCACGGCGAGCCTGACCCTCAGTGGCAACAACCTGTTGAACGGGCCGTTGAATGTGCTGGGCGGTACGCTGACCACGGTCGGCGCCGGCGCCTTGGGCAACACTTCCGGGGTCACGGTGGGTAGCGGTGCAACCCTTAACCTGGGCAGTAGCGCCACGCTCAACACTCTGGCCGGCAATGGTGCGCTGCAAGTGGCGGTGGGCAATACGCTGACCGTCGGCGGCAATAACACCTTCGGCGGCAGCCTGGGCGGCAGCGGTGCCCTGGATAAAGTTGGTACCGGCACCCTCGACCTGACCGGCAATAGCAGCCTGAGCGGTGCGACCAGCGTCACGGGCGGCACGCTCAACGTGGCCGGCAGCCTGGCCAGCGGCAGCGTGACGGTCAACAACGGTGCGACCCTGACCGGTGGTGGCACCTTGGCGGGTGCGGTGACGGTGGCCGATGGCGGCCATCTGGGCCTGAACAGCGGCAGTGCGCTGACGCTGGGCTCGCTGGTGCTGGGAGGCAATGCCAACCTGGATGTGGGCCTTGGCGTACCGGTAGTCGGTGGCGGCAGCGGGCTGCTGAATGTCGGCGGCGACCTGACTCTGGACGGCAACCTCAATGTCAGCGACCTCGGTGGTTTTGGCACGGGCGTCTATAACCTCATCAACTACAGCGGGGCCCTGACCAATAATGGCCTGACCCTCGGTACCCTCCCATCCAGCGTGATCGCCGATGACCTGCAACTGCAAACCGCGGTCAACAACAAGGTCAACCTGGTGGTGATCGCGCCCAACACCAGCGTGCAATTCTGGGACGGTGGCCAGTTGATCGGCAACGGCGCTATCGAAGGCGGCAACGGCATCTGGGGCAGTGGCACCAATTGGGCGAATGTCGACGGTAGTCTCAACCAGAACTGGAGCGACAAGTTTGCGGTGTTCCAGGGCGCGGCAGGCACGGTCACGGTGGACGGCAGCCAAAGCCTGACGGGCATGCAATTTGTCAGTGACGGTTACAACCTGGTGGCCGGTACCGCCGGCCAGTTGAATCTGGTCAATGGCGGCACTGGCAACACCGCAGTGCGGGTCGACCCCAACGTCACCGCGACCCTCGGTGTAACCCTCAATGGCAGCGGTACCCTGGCCAAACTGGACAGCGGCACCCTGGTACTCAACGCCGCTAATGCCTACACCGGTGGCACCGCCCTTAATGGCGGCACGCTGGTGGTGGGCAACAACAGTGCCCTGGGTACGGGTCTATTGACCGCCGCCAACGGCACCACCCTGGCCAGCAACACGGCTGTGACCCTGGGCAACAACGCGCTGCTCAACGGCGTGATGACCGTGGGCGGGGCCAACGGCCTGACGCTGGATGGGGTGGTCAGTGGCAATGGCAGCCTGGTCAAAACCGGGGCATCCAGCCTGACCCTCAATGGCGTCAACACCTACATCGGCGGCACCAGCCTTAACGCCGGGCAGTTGATTCTTGGCAACAACGCTGCGCTGGGCAATGGTGCCCTGAGCGTAGGCGGCGCTGCACAGTTGGATGGCAGCAGCGCCCTGCAACTGGCCAATGCCATTACCCTGGGGGGGCAGTTGACGCTATTGGGCAGCAATGACTTGACCTTGAGTGGCGCGCTCAGCGGTACCGGTGCCCTGGTGAAAAGCGGTAATGGTGTGCTGTTGCTCACCGGCACCAACACCTATGGTGGCGGGACAATTCTCAATGGCGGCAGCACCACGGGCAGCACCAGCAGCCTGCAAGGGGCGATTGCCAACAACGCGGCGCTGACCTTCGAGCAAAATGCCGATGGCACCTACACCGGCAACCTTACAGGCAGCGGCTCGCTGACCAAGACCGGCACTGGCGATCTGTTGCTGAGCGGCAACAACAGCTTCACCGGCAGTACTAACGTCACGGCCGGCGGCCTGGTGGTCAACGGCACCTTGAACAGTGCTGCCGTGCAAGTCGCCAACGGCGCCTCGCTGGGTGGCAGTGGGCAACTGGCGGGAGCGGTGAACATGGCTGACGGTTCGACACTCACTGCCGGGGCTGCGACGCCGCTGTCGGTGGGAGCCCTGGCATTGTCTGCGGGGACGCGGTTGGACTTCGCCCTCGGCGCACCGGGCTCATCGACCACGGTGGTCAACGTGGCCGGCAACCTGACCCTGGATGGCACCCTCAATGTCAGCGACGCCGGCGGGTTTGGCGTCGGCGTCTACCAACTGTTCCGCTACGGCGGCAGCCTGACCGACAACGGCTTGCTGTTGGGCACATTGCCAACCGGGATTGTGCCGGGCGCACTGAGCCTGCAAACCTCGCTGGCCAACCAGCTCAACCTGTTGGTGCAAACCACGCCTGGGCAGATCCAGTTCTGGAACGGCGGCACCACCAGCCCTGACGGCACGGTGCATGGCGGCAGCGGCACCTGGGGCCCTGGCACCAACTGGACCGATCCTACCGGCACCCAGGGCCAGGCCTCGAACAACCAGTTCGCCGTGTTTGGCGGGCAGGGCGGGACCGTGACCGTGGCGGGTAACCAGAGCTTCACCGGCCTGCAAGTGCTGGACAGCGGCTACTCCCTGGTCGCTGGCACCGGTGGCAGCCTCCGCCCCACCAATGCCGCAGATGGCAGCCTGGCGGCGATACGCATCAATGCCGGGGTGACCACAGAAATCTCGGCGCCCCTGGTGGGTAGCGCAGGGATCAATAAAGTCGACGCAGGTACCTTGTTGCTGACCGGCAGTAACACCTACAGCGGCGGGACCATTGTCAGCGGCGGGACGTTGGCGGGGAACACCACGAGCCTGCAAGGGGCAATCACCAACAACGCGAACCTGATGTTCCAGCAAGACAGCAATGGCCAGTTCAACGGCACGCTGACCGGCGCCGGCACCGGCACGCTGCTCAAGCAGGGCAACGGCAGCCTGCTGCTGACCGGCAACCAGCCCTTCAGCGGTGCAGTGGCCGTCAACCAGGGGCTGCTGCAAGTGGGCAATGCCAGCAACCCGGGGACCGTGCTGGGTGGCCAGGTGACCGTCGCCAATGGCGCAGGCCTGAGTGGCAATGGCAGCGTCGGCTCGCTGGTCAACCACGGCGTGGTCACTCCCGACAGTGGCAAGCTCAGTGTTGCCGGCAACTTCACCAATGCTGTCGACGGCACCCTTAACCTGGTGATTACGCCATCGGTGGCTGGCTCCTTGGCGGTCGGCGGTAGTGCGAACCTGGCGGGCAGCCTGAATGTGGTCAACCTGGTGCCTTACACCGGGCCCACCACCTACACCCTGTTGACGGCAGCCGGCGGCGTGACCGGCACCTTTAGCAACACCAACCTGGAGAACCTGGCGTTCCTCGATACGGCCCTCAACTACAGCCCGAACCAGGTGGCGCTGGCTGTGAGCCGCAACACCACCAGCTTCGCCAGCGTGGCGGCCACTGGCAACCAGCGGGCGGTTGCCACGGCATTGGGCAGCGGTGTGGCAGTGGGCGGCAGTGCGATACAAAATGCCTTGCTGACCGGCAATGCAGCCAGCGCGCGGGCGGCCTTCGACAGCCTGTCGGGGGAGATCCATGCCAGCACCGCCAGCGCCATGCTTGAAGACTCGCGCTACGTGCGTGACGCGGTCAACGAGCGCATGCGTCAACCGGGTTGCTACCGCCAGGACGATCCGCGTAACAGTCTGGCACCCAGCGAAAACCGCCTGAGCAGCGCCGGTTGCCACGGCGAAATGGTTGGCTGGATGCGCGTCCTCGGTACCTGGGGCCACCTGGGCGGCGACAGCGATACCGCGCGCCTGGATCGCAACCTCAGCGGCTTCCTGTTGGGCACTGACAAGCAACTGGACGACGCCTGGCGTGCCGGTATCGCTGCTGGTTATACCCGTAGCGACCTGGACGCCAAGCGCCGTAACTCCAGTGCCGATGTCGACAGCTACCACCTGATGGCCTACACCGCGTACCAGCAAGAGGCTTTCGCTGCGCGCATGGGTGTGGGCTACACCTGGCACGACATCGAAAGCAAACGTGACGTGGCAGTGGGCACCGAGGGCCAACGCCTGAAAGCCGACTACAAGGCGCGCAGTGCGCAAGTGTTCGGTGAAGTCGGTTACACCATTGAGGCTGGCGGCCTGGCCGTGGAACCGTTCGCAGGCCTGGCCTACGTCAACTACGACAGCGACACCCTCAAGGAAAAAGGCGGTTCGGCCGCGCTCAAAGGTGATGCCGACCAGGACATCACGTTCTCCACCCTTGGCGTGCGCCTGGGTAAAACCATCAGCCTGGGTAACGGTTCGAGCATCACCCCACGGGGCAGCATCGGCTGGCGCCATGCCTTGGGTGACAGCAAGCCGGATGCAGACCTGAGCTTTATCAACGGTGGCGCATCCTTCAGCACCCAAGGCGTGCCGATTGCCAAGGACAGCGCGGTAGTGGAAGCGGGCGTGGATTACCAGATCAGCCCTAACGGCAAACTGGGACTGGGTTACTCGGGCCAGTTGTCACGCAATGACAAGGACCATGCGATGACCATCAGTTTCTCCCTCGGCTTCTGATCAAGGCTGAGTTCTTCAAGCCGCCCGTGAGGGCGGTTTTTTTTGTGGATCAGGGCACACGGGGTATATGAGCGCTGTGCGAATCCCTTGTGGGGGCTCGACAGCTTCCACATTGGATTTCGCAATCTTGTTACCATCCTCCTCCGTCGTCACCAGGAGCCACCGCCTCATGCAACACCAGTGGGATGAAATGCACCGCACCCGCAAGCCCTCGTTCGTGCTGTGCGGCGAGCCCCGGGGACAGGTGCTCAATCTCTATGTCCATGGCTATTCCGCGTTTTTCAACCCGCAACAGCTGGCCAGTTTCCAGGCGCAACTGGCGGCGATCGAGGGTTCGACCAACCTGATGCTGTTCTGGCCGGCCGGGCATTTCCTGGAAAACCTGTTCGCCCCCTTCAAGGACATCATCGCCTCGATGCTCGGCGGCGGCACCCTGGGCGCGGCGACCGTGGGCCTGGGCAAGGCGGTGGGCTATTTTCTCGATCACTACAAAAGTGTCGAAGCGCGGGTGGACGAAGTGGCCAGGACACTGCTGGTGGAGTTGGCCAACTACCTGCACGCCGAGTCAATCGAGGTGCGCCAGATCAACCTGATCGGCCATTCCCTGGGCGCCCGCCTGCTGGTCAAGAGCCTGCTGGCCAGCCCCGAGCTGGCCCGGGAACTGCCGCTCAATCACCTGTTGTTGATGGGCGGCGCAATTTGCACCTCCAGCCCCTGGGAGCAGGTGTCGGCGCCGCTCAAGGGGCGGGTGATCAACTGCCATTCCAGCAAGGACTGGGCCCTGGCGCTCAAGCCGGATACCGAGCGCTGCATTGGTCGCTATGCGATTCCCTTGACGCCATCCCTCAAGGGCAAAGTGACCAACGTGCATCTGGTCACTTTCGACCACGCTGCCTACTGGCCGCAGTTGCAGACCGTGGTGCAGTACACCGACTTGCTGCACGAGCGCCGCGGCATGATCCGTGCGGACCAGCGCAGTGCCGAGGTGCGTTTTGCCGAGGAAGACGTGGACCTGTTCCCGGTGCTGCGCCAGGCACGGGCGCCAGAGCTGCAGTTTCTCGCCGAGCTGATGGCCGCCAAGCGCAGCGCGACCATCGAAGCCGAGGTACGCGACCCATTGCAGTTGGCTATCGAGTTGCAGCGTATGGGCGGTGACAGCTTTATGAACCTGGCCCGTGGGCACGGGGTGAGTTATCGCCAATTGGCCCAGGACGTGGCCCTGCGCGTCGGTCTCAAGTTTGACCAGCCCATCGACAGTGTGGCCCTGGTGAGCCTCGAAGAGCGGGTCGCCGAGACCCTGATCGAGCAGTACAAGGATAAACTCAGCCTGGCCGACCGCGCAGTGTTCGAGGCCGAACTCAGGGCTGCGGCGCAAAAGGAACAGGGGTTTTTCAACCGTTTCGATGTCGCTCGTTCGGCCACCACCGCCTTGAGCGGTACGGCGCTGGCCGGGCTGACCGGGTTTATCCTGCGCCGAGGTGCGGCCACGGCGATCCCGGTGGTGGGGCAGGCGCTGGCGGCGGCCATGCTGCTGGTGAGCGGGGTGCGGGCGTTTTCCGGGCCGGCGTATTCCATCACGACCCTGGCGGTGCTGGTGCTGGGGGTGATTCGCCAGCGCATGGAGCGTGAGGCGCTGAATCAGGAAATGGACCTGGTGGTGCAGGTGGTCGAGGCCTTTGACCTGCCCCGGGAAACGCTGATGCGCACGGTCTCGCCGGACTGCTAAGCTGCGTCCTTGTCCTGTGTGTCTGCCTGGTACCCCGCGTGAAATTCAGCCTGCCGAAAATTGCCACTGCCCCGTTCTGCCCGCCAGAAGTGGCGGGCACCATCCCCGTTGATCCCCGCGCGTCGTTTTTCAAACGGGTGCTGCAGTTTGCCGGCCCCGGCCTGCTGATTTCCATCGGCTACATGGACCCCGGCAACTGGGCCACGGCCATCGAGGCCGGGTCGCGCTATGGCTACAGCCTGTTGTTCGTGGTGTTGCTCGCCAGCCTGGCGGGGATGGCGGTGCAGTGCCTGTGTTCACGGCTGGGCATCGCCACCGGCAAGGACTTGGCGCAGTTGTGCCGCGAACGCTACAGCCAGCGCTCCGCGCGCACGCAATGGGTGCTGGCGGAAATCTCGATCATCGCCACCGACCTGGCCGAAGTCCTCGGCTGCGCCCTGGCGTTCCACCTGCTGCTGGGGGTATCGCTGACCACCGGCATTGTCATCACCGCCTTTGACACGCTGCTGATCCTGGCCCTGCAAAACCGTGGCTTCCGGCGCCTGGAGGCGATCATGTTGGCGCTGGTGGCGACCATCGGCGTGTGCTTCTTCGTCGAACTGGTGCTGATCAAACCCTATTGGCCGGACGTCTTGCGTGGTTTCACGCCGTCGCTCTCGGCGATCAGCGATGCCGCGCCGCTGTACCTGGCCATCGGCATCCTCGGGGCCACGGTGATGCCCCATAACCTGTACCTGCACACGTCCATCGTGCAAACCCGCCTGTTCGGCCAGGACCTGGCCAGCCGCCAGGATGCGGTCAAATTGGCGCGCATCGACACCATCGGCTCCCTGGCCCTGGCCTTGCTGGTCAATGCCGCGATCCTGGTGCTGGCGGCTGCGGCGTTCCACCAGACCGGCCATACCGAGGTCGTGGAGATCCAGGATGCCTACCATCTGCTGGATCCGCTGGTGGGAGGCGCCTTCGCCAGTATCCTGTTCGGCATTGCCTTGCTGGCGTCCGGGCAAAGCTCGACCTTCACCGGGACCATCGCCGGCCAGGTGATCATGGAGGGCTACCTCAACCTGCGCATTCCCTGCTGGCAACGCCGCCTGATCACCCGTGGCCTGGCGCTGATCCCGGCGTTCCTCGGGGTGTGGTTGATGGGGGACGATGCCATTGGCAAGTTGCTGATCCTCAGCCAGGTGGTGCTCAGCCTGCAGTTGCCCTTTGCCCTGTATCCACTGATCCGCATGACCGGCGACCGGCAATTGATGGGGCCTTTCGTCAATCGCCTGCCCACCAGGATCCTGGCCTGGAGTCTGTTCAGCGTGATCAGCGGCGCCAATGCCTGGCTGATCGGCCAGTGGCTGTTCTGATTCAGCGGTCCCAGTAAGATAGGTGGTGCATGCAAACTTCTTCGCTTGAGGCGGTGGGCCACCCACCAATGGCACGAGCGCCGACAGGCAGCGTAAGCTGGCCTCCCTTTTCCTCATGTTGTGGAGTTTTATCGTGGCCAAAGCCGCTGCTTTTATTGAAATCCCGGCCTCGGCCGACGAAGTCTGGCACCTGGTCGGCGGCTTCAACTCGTTGCCCGATTGGCTGCCCCTGATTGCCAAGAGCGAACCGGGCGAAGGCGGGCGTGTGCGTCATCTGCAAACCGTGGATGGCGCGGTGGTGGTCGAGCATCTGCAGACCTTTGATAACGCTGCGCGCACCTACAGTTACACGATCAGTGAATCGCCGTTCCCGGTGAGCGCGTATCTGGCGACCTTGCAGGTTGAAGCGCTGGGTGAACACTCGGCCAAAGTCACTTGGTCAGGTGTGTTCACCCCGATCGCCGGTGTGACCGAGGCTGAGGTCGAAGCGCTGTTCAGCGGCGTTTATACCGGTGGTGTCGAGGCCTTGCGCAAAAATTTCCCGGCCTGATCTTGTAGGCGTCGGCAAGCCGGCGCCTACAGTGGGTTTTTCTGGCGGCATTCCAGGGTCAATCGCGCGCCGCCGCGCTCGCTGCTGCCGACTTCCAGCCCAAAGCCATGCAGGTTGATGATCGCCGCCACAATCGACAGGCCCAGGCCAAAGCTGCCCTGTTGCTGACCGTCATCGACCCGGTAAAAACGCTGGAACACCGCGGCCCGTTCTGCTTCTGGAATCCCTGGGCCGGAGTCCAATACATCGATGCACGTACTGCCAGCCTCGTTGCTCCCTCGCACAATCACTTCGCCGCCCGGTGGGGTGAACTTGATCGAGTTACTCAGCAGGTTGGCCAGCGCTTCGAACAGCAGCGCGCGGTCACCATTAATCGGCGGCAGTGCTTCGGGGACCTGCAACAGCAGCGCCAACTGGCCTTCTTCCGCCAACGGCAGGTAGAAGTCATGGAGTTCCTGAAGCAACGGCAGGGGATCGAACACCAGGAAGCCGGAGCGTCGTTGCCGGTCTTCCAGTTCGGAAATGCGCAGCAAGCCGCGAAAGCGCGCCATCAGTGTGTCGGTCTCGCTGATCACTTCATCGAGTTGCAAGGCCAGGGGCGAGTGTTCATCGGCTTGTTGCTTGATCCGGTACAACTGCGCACGCAAACGGGTCAGCGGGGTACGCAGGTCATGGGCAATGTTGTCGCACACGCCCTTGACCTCGTTCATCAGTTTTTCGATGCGCCCGAGCATGGCGTTGACGATGGCCGCCAGCATGTCCAGTTCGTCACGACGGTTGGACAGCGGCAGGCGATGGGTCAGGTCGCCGGCGACAATGGCTTCGGCGCTGGCCTGGATTGCGCGAATCCGGCGCAACGGGCGCCGGCGCAGCAGATGCCAGCCGGCGACGCCGGGGATAATGGTCAGGGAGATCGCCCAAAGCAGGGCTTGCAGGATGATCCGGGTCACGCCCAGCAACGAGCCGTTATCGCGTACCAACACCAGCCAGCGACCATCCTGGGTCTGGGTCGCCACGGCGTCGCAACTGCCCAGGGGCAGTTTCGGGTCATCCGACTCGATACAGTTGGCCAAGGCATGGATGCGCCCGTCGAGGGCCAAACCTGCTGGAATCTGCTGGATCGGGCCGCTGAGTGGGCGTTGTTGCCCATCGAACAGGCCATAGGCGTCGATGCCCTTCATGTCGAAGGTCATGCTGGTGGCCAGGGCTTCATCCAGTTGTGCGCCTTCGAACCGCTGGAACAGGTGTTGGCGTTGCATCAACGAGTGGCGCGAAAGGTCGCCCAGGTATCCCGAGACCTCGTAGTACAACACCCCCATGAGGATGCAGCTCCAGGCCACGAACAGCGAACTGTACAGCGCCAGCAACCGGCTGCTGGACGAGCGCCAGCCGTTAGACGGGTTCAGCAATGACATAGCCCGAGCCTCGTACCGTGCGAATCAGCGGCGTCTGGCCCGGGGGGTCGATTTTCTTGCGCAGGCGGCCGATATGTACGTCGATCAGGTTGGTGCCCGGGTCGAAGTGATAACCCCAGACTTCCTCGAAGATCATCATCCGCGAGAGGATTTGCCCGGTGTTGCGCATCAAGAACTCCAGCAGCTTGTACTCGGTGGGCAGCAGGCTCAAAGGCTGCTCGGCGCGGCTGGCTTCACGGCTGATCAGGTTCAATTCCAGGTCGGCCACGCGCAGTGCGGTTTGCGCAGCCTTCACCGCATTGTTGCGGCGCAGCAGCACCTCGACCCGGGCCGCCATCTCGTCGGAGGCGAAGGGTTTGGTCAGGTAGTCATCCCCACCGGCCCGCAAGCCGCGGACCCGTTCATCCACGTCGGAAAGGGCGCTGATCATCAGGATCGGCGTCGACACGCCGAGGGTGCGCAGGGTGGTGACGATGGCCAGGCCATCGAGCTCCGGGAGCATGCGATCGAGGGTGATCAGGTCGTAATCACCGCTGACGGCCCGGCTCAGGCCTTCGCGGCCGTTATCTACCCAGTCCACGTCCAGGCCATGACTGCTCAGCTCGGCGACGATCTCGCGGGCCGTCACAGCGTCGTCTTCGATGGTCAAAATACGGGTCATGGGGGCTACCTGGTCAAACTGGAGTGAAGCATTTTGCCAAGAAATGATAGTGAGGTTTCTAAAAGAAAATTCATGTAGGCAATTCTCAGGGCCACCTCGGTCAAAATGTGGGGTATGGCGCAGGCCTTTTTAGTCGTCGAACCCCACCTGTTCGTGAATCTCATCGACCTTCAGCTCCAGCCGGTACGCCACGGCAATAAACAACGCCTGGCACAGGCACAGCGTTGCGCTCAACGAGCGAAACGCGAACGAAGACCCTTCATTGACCAGTAACACCGCGTTGGCCCGCTTGGCCAGCGGCGACAGGTTGCTGTCGGTGATGATCAGCGTCTTGGCCTGGTGGTGCTGGGCGATGCGCAGGCAGTGCTGGGTTTCCTTGCCGTAGGGCGTGAAGCTGATGGCGATCACCAGGTCATTGGCGCGTACGCTGCGCATCTGTTCGCGGTAGCTGCCGCCCAGGCCCGAGACCAGGTGGATGCGCTTGTTGGTGTGTTGCAGGTTGTAGACCAGGTAGTCGGCCACCGCAAACGAGCGGCGTACGCCAACCACGTAGATATTGTCGGCGTTGACCACCAGGTCCACGGCTTTCTCGAAGGCCGCGTCGTCCAGTTCCAGGCCCAGGCGCTCGATGCCGGACAGCGTGGCGCTCACGCACTCGCGGGCGAGGTCGCCGCCGCTGGCTTTCTGCGACTTGTTGGCGATCATGCTGCGGATGCGCTGCTGGTAGTTCTGCACCGGCGTGGTCTTGTGGGTATACGCCTCGCGAAACAGCGCCTGCATTTCACTGAAGCCACTGAAACCAAAACGCTGGGAAAAACGCACGATGGCCGACGGGTGGACTTCGCATTCCCGGGCGATATCGCTGATGCGGTCGACCATGATCCGATCGCTCTGCTGGCTCATGTAGCTGGCGATGCGCTTGAGCTGGCGGGGCAGGCTTTCGTATTCGTCGGTGATCAACTGCAACAGACGTTCGGCATTGATCGGAGGATTGGCGAGAGCGTCGGTCTCGGCGCAAGACTGCTGATCGGTGCGGGACATAAGCAATCCTTCTGGCTTGTTCTTACAGGGCAGGTGACAGGCACGGTGCCCCTGACAATAGGTCAATGGGCGCAAGTCTACAGGGAAGGCACCAAAAAATACCTTAATGGAAAATATATTCCACATAAAATATTTATAGAATAAATATTGATTGATGGCGCCGGACGTCCTAGTCTGCATCCACCAAGAGCGTCGCCGTTTTGACGGCAGGCGCGGGCTGATAAAAATAACAGGAGCCAGCATGGGCCAGACTCGTTTTGCCAGTGGGCGTCAATTGGATCTGATTTGTCTCGGGCGCCTGGGCGTCGACCTGTACGCGCAGCAAGTCGGGGCGCGGCTGGAGGATGTCTCAAGCTTCGCCAAGTACCTGGGTGGATCTTCCGCCAATATCGCTTTTGGCACGGCGCGACTGGGGCTCAGGTCGGCGATGTTGAGCCGGGTCGGCGACGATCACATGGGGCGTTTCCTGGTGGAGTCGTTGGTGCGTGAAGGCTGTGATGTGAGTGGCATCACCGTCGACCCACAACGCCTGACCGCCATGGTCCTGCTGGGCCTCAAGGACCGCGAAACCTTCCCGTTGGTGTTCTACCGCGAAAACTGTGCGGACATGGCCCTGCGCGCCGAAGATATCAGCGAAGCCTTTATTGCCAGCAGCAAGGCGCTGCTGATCACCGGCACCCATTTTTCTACCGGCGACGTGTACCAGGCCAGCCTCCAGGCCCTGGATTACGCCGAGCGGCACGGCGTCAAGCGCGTGCTGGATATCGACTATCGCCCGGTGCTCTGGGGGCTGGCGGGCAAGGCCGACGGCGAGACCCGTTTTGTCGCCGACCAGAATGTCAGCCAGCATGTGCAGGGCATCCTCGGGCGTTTCGACCTGATTGTGGGCACCGAAGAAGAGTTCCTGATTGCCGGCGGCAGTGCGGATCTGCTCAGCGCCTTGCGCACGGTGCGGCGCCTGACGACGGCGACCTTGGTGGTCAAGCTCGGCCCGCAGGGTTGCACGGTGATCCACGGCGAGATCCCGGCACGGTTGGCAGACGGTGCGATTTACCCTGGCGTGCGCGTCGAAGTGCTCAATGTACTGGGGGCCGGCGATGCGTTTATGGCGGGTTTCCTCAGTGGTTGGCTGAACGAGGCCAGTGATGAGCGTTGCTGCCAGTTGGCCAATGCCTGCGGCGGTTTGGTGGTGTCGCGCCATGCCTGCGCCCCGGCAATGCCGACCCCGGCGGAACTCGAATACCTGTTCAACAGCCCGGTGCCCATCACCCGGCCGGACCTGGACCCGGTATTGCAACGTTTGCATCAGGTCAGCGTGCCGCGCAAAAACTGGAAGCAACTGTTTGTGTTTGCCTTCGATCATCGCTGGCAACTGGTGGAGCTGGCGCAAAAAGGTGGCCAGGACCCCGCGCGGATCAGCGCGATCAAGCAGCTGTTTATCCAGGCGGTCGAGCGTGTCGAAGGCAAGCTGCGCGAGCAGGGCGTCGAGGCCGATGTGGGCATTTTGGCCGACCAGCGTTTTGGCCAGGATGCGCTGAACGCCGCCACCGGCCGTGGCTGGTGGGTCGCGCGCCCGGTAGAGGTCCAGGGCTCGCGGCCGTTGGCGTTCGAGCATGGCCGTTCGATTGGCAGCAACCTGATCGCCTGGCCCCAGGAGCAGATCATCAAGTGCCTGGTGCAGTTTCACCCCGACGACGAGCCGTTGCTGCGCCTTGAGCAGGAAGCCCAGCTCAAGGGCCTGTACCAGGCAGCGCAAACCAGCGGCCATGAACTGCTGCTGGAAGTGGTGCCACCCAAGGATCATCCTTCGACCTACCCGGATGTGCTCTATCGCAGCCTCAAGCGCTTGTACAACCTGGGCATCTACCCGGCGTGGTGGAAGATCGAGGCGCAGACTGCCGAGCAGTGGCGCAAGCTCGATGAGCTGATCGAGGAGCGCGATCCCTATTGCCGGGGCGTGGTATTGCTGGGTCTCAATGCTCCGGCGCAATCCTTGGCCGAGGGCTTCCAGCAGGCGGGCCAGAGCCGGACCTGCCGTGGGTTTGCCGTGGGCCGCACGATCTTCCAGGAGCCGAGCAGGGCGTGGCTGGCGGGTGAAATTGACGACGAAACGTTGATCCAGCAAGTGCAGCAGATCTTCGAGCAATTGATCCAGGCTTGGCGCAGCTCCAGAGTTTAAACACGATCAATTGTAGGAGCAGGCAAGCCAGCTCCTACAGAAAGCAGATCCCAGTGATCTCAGGTTAAAACAATAAAAGGTGCAGCCATGCCCGCAATCCGTATTGGCATCAACCCCATCTCCTGGAGCAACGACGACCTGCCGGCCCTGGGCGGCGAGACGCCCTTGAGCACCGCGCTCAGCGAAGGCAAGGCCATCGGCTACGAAGGTTTCGAGCTCAACGGCAAGTTCCCCAAGGACGCCAAGGGCGTGGGCGATGTGTTGCGCCCCTACGACCTGGCGCTGGTCTCCGGCTGGTACTCCAGCCGCCTGGCCCGACGTTCGGTGGCCGAGGAAATCGACGCCATCGCCAGTCATGTGCAACTGCTGCGTGAGAACGGTGCCACGGTGCTGGTCTACGGTGAAGTGGCCGACTCGATCCAGGGCTCGCCGGTCCGCCTGATCGAACGTCCGCGTTTCCACAGTGAGCAGGCGTGGCAGGCCTACGCCGACAAGCTCACCGAACTTGCGCGTTTTACCCTGTCCCAGGGCGTGCGCCTGGCCTATCACCACCATATGGGCGCTTATGTCGAATCCCCGGAAGACATCGACACCTTGATGCGCCTCACCGGCCCGGAGGTCGGCCTGCTGTTTGATTCGGGGCACTGTTACATGGGCGGCGGCGAGCCGGTCGAGGTGCTGCGCAAGCACCTGGCGCGCATCTGCCATGTGCATTTCAAGGACGTGCGCAAGCCGGTGGTGCAACTGGCGCGCAACCAGATGTGGAGCTTTCCCGACTGTATCGTCAACGGCACCTTCACCGTACCGGGAGATGGCGATATCGACTTCGCCGAGTTGCTGGACGTACTGTTGGGCGCCGGTTACAGCGGTTGGCTGGTGGTGGAGGCTGAGCAGGATCCGGCCGTGGCGCCCAGCTATATCTATGCAAAAAAAGGCTTCGATACCTTGCGGGCGCTGTTGGATGCGAGGGCTGGACAATGAGCCTGTTGGTCAAAAGCACGCCGCGCGGGCAAACCATGGTCGCGCTGCCAGCAGGCGGCCTGGAGTATGTGGGGTTTGCCGCTTACCGCCTGGGCCTGGGGCAAACGCTGCCGGTCAGTGCCGACGACAAAGAGTTGTGCCTGGTACTGCTCAGTGGCCGAGTGACGATCGAAGGCGAGGGCTTCAGTTGGCAGAACCTCGGGGATCGCCAGTCAGTGTTCGAGGATAAATCGCCGTTCGCAGCCTATCTGCCGCCCAACACGGTGGCCCAGGTGACAGCCCTGAGCGATGTGCAGATCGCCGTCTGTGCCGCGCCGGGCTCTGCCGCCGCCGGTCTTGCGCCCCGGCTGATCCGTCCCGAGCACTGCCGGCGCAGCGTGCGCGGCAAGGGGGCCAACACCCGCTATGTCTGCGACATCCTGCCCGACAGCGAACCGGCCCATTCGCTGCTGGTGGTGGAGGTGCGTACGCCGTCCGGGCATTCGTCCAGCTACCCGCCGCACAAGCACGACACCGATGACCTGCCGCACCAGAGCTTTCTCGAAGAAACCTATTACCACCAGATCAACCCATCCCAGGGTTTTGTCTTCCAGCGGGTGTACACCGACGACCGCAGCATCGACCAGGCCATGGCCGTGGAAAACCACGACCTGGTGGTGGTGCCCAAGGGCTATCACCCGGTCAGCGTGCCGTATGGCTACGAGTCGTATTACTTGAACGTGATGGCCGGTCCCAAGCGCGCCTGGCACTTTCACAACGACCCCCGGCACAGTTGGTTGCTGGATCTTTAACAACGCCAAATCCAAAAGACACGGGTGCGAAACATGACCACAACCCGATTGACCATGGCCCAGGCCCTGGTGAAGTTCCTCGATAACCAGTACATCGAAGTCGATGGCGTGCAGAGCAAGTTCGTCGCTGGGGTGTTCACCATCTTCGGCCACGGCAATGTGCTGGGCCTGGGCCAGGCCCTGGAACAGGACAGTGGCGACCTGGTGGTGCATCAGGGCCGCAACGAACAGGGCATGGCCCATGCCGCGATTGGCTTTGCCAAGCAGCATCTGCGGCGCAAGGTCTACGCTTGTACGGCGTCGGTCGGCCCCGGCGCGGCAAATATGCTCACCGCCGCCGCGACCGCCACCGCCAACCGCATCCCGCTGTTGCTGCTGCCGGGTGATGTGTATGCCTGCCGCCAGCCGGACCCGGTGTTGCAGCAGATCGAGCAATTCCATGACCTGAGCATCAGCACCAACGACGCGTTTCGCGCCGTGAGCAAATACTGGGACCGTATCAACCGCCCCGAGCAGTTGATGAGTGCGGCAATCCACGCCATGCGCGTGTTGACTGACCCTGCCGAAACCGGCGCCGTGACCCTGGCCTTGCCCCAGGACGTGCAGGCAGAGGCCTGGGACTACCCGGATTATTTCCTGCAAAAGCGCGTACACCGCCTGGACCGTCGCCCGGCCACCGAAGCGATGCTGCGCGAGGCTGCCGCGCTGCTCAAGTCCAAGCGCAAGCCACTGATTATCTGCGGTGGCGGGGTCAAGTACGCCGGGGCGAATGCGGCGCTGCAAGCGTTTGCCGAGCGTTTTCAGATCCCCTTTGCCGAGACCCAGGCCGGCAAGAGCGCAATCGTCTCCAGCCACCCCTTGAATGTCGGCGGTATCGGTGAAACCGGTTGCCTGGCCGCCAACCTGCTGGCCCGCGACGCCGACCTGATCATCGGCATTGGCACGCGCTATACCGACTTCACCACCTCATCAAAATCGCTGTTCCAACACCCCGAGGTGCAGTTTCTGAACCTCAATATCAGCCCCGGCGATGTCCTGAAGCTCGACGGCGTGCAGGTGCTGGCAGATGCCAGGCTGGGGCTGCAGGAGTTGACCGGCGTCCTGGGCGATTACTGCGCGCAATGGGGCGAGCAGCCACGCCAGGCCCGTGCGCAACTGGATGCCGAAGTGGACCGGGTCTATCAGGCGCGCTACACCGACGCCGACTTCACCCCCGAGATCAATGACCACATGGACCCGGCGGTACTGCGCGAGTTTATCGAACTGACCGGCTCCTGCCTGACCCAAAGCCAGGTACTGGGCGTGCTCAACGAGACCCTGGCCGACGATGCGGTGATTGTCGCCGCTGCCGGCAGCCTGCCGGGGGATTTGCAGCGCAGTTGGCGCAGCAAGGGGGTCAACACCTACCACGTCGAGTACGGTTATTCGTGCATGGGCTATGAGATCAACGCGGCCCTGGGCGTGAAACTGGCCGAGCCGGCGCGTGAGGTCTACGCCCTGGTCGGCGATGGCTCCTACATGATGCTGCATTCGGAGCTGGCGACCTCGATCCAGGAGCGGCGCAAGATCAACGTGGTGCTGCTGGACAACATGGCCTTCGGTTGCATCAACAACCTGCAGATGGGCAACGGCATGGACAGCTTTGGCACCGAATTCCGTTTCCGCAACCCTGCCAGCGGCAAGCTCGATGGTGGCCTGGTGCCGGTGGATTTCGCCATGAGTGCGGCGGCCTATGGTTGCAAGACTTATAAGGTCACGACGGTTGCGCAACTGCACGCCGCGTTGGCCGATGCACGCGAGCAGAGCGTGTCGACCCTGATCGACATCAAGGTTTTGCCCAAGACCATGATCCACGGCTACCTGTCGTGGTGGCGGGTCGGCGTGGCGCAGGTGTCCACCAGCGCGCGCACCAACGCCTGCGCCAAACAACTCAATGAACGCCTGGCCAAGGCCCGGCAGTACTGACAATAAGAGGAGTGTTGCCATGTCTTTGAAGTTGGGTGTGATCGGTACGGGCGCCATCGGCCGCGACCATATTCGCCGTTGCAGCCAGACCTTGCTCAACAGCCAGGTGGTGGCGGTCACCGATATCAACCTTGAACAGGCGGCCCAGGTGGTGGCGGACCTGCAACTCAATGCCGAGGTGTACGCCGACGGTCATGCACTGATCAACTCGGCGCAGGTCGAGGCGGTGCTGGTCACCTCCTGGGGGCCGAGCCACGAGGAGTTCGTGCTGGCGGCGATTGCTGCGGGCAAGCCGGTGTTCTGTGAAAAGCCCCTGGCGGTCACAGCCCAGGGCTGTCGCCACATCGTCGAGGCCGAAGTGGCCCATGGCAAGCGCCTGGTCCAGGTCGGTTTCATGCGCCCCTACGACCAGGGCTATCAGGCGCTCAAGGCGGTGATCGACAGTGGCCAGATCGGCGAGCCGCTGATGCTGCACTGCGCCCATCGCAACCCGAGTGTGGGTGAGAACTACAACACCAGCATGGCCATTACCGACACCTTGATCCATGAACTGGATGTGTTGCGCTGGCTGTTGGCCGATGACTATGTGTCGGTGCAGGTGGTGTTCCCGCGTAAAACCAGCAAGGCCCTGAGCCATTTGCGCGACCCGCAGATCGTGCTGCTGGAAACCGCCAGGGGCACGCGGATTGATGTGGAAGTGTTTGTGAACTGCCAGTACGGCTACGACATCCAGTGCGAAGTGGTGGGGGAGACCGGTATTGCCAAATTGCCGGAACCGTCCCAGGTGCAATTGCGCAGCGGCGCCAAGCTGTCGAATGCGATTCTGATGGATTGGAAAGATCGCTTTATCGCTGCCTATGACGTCGAGTTGCAGGCCTTTATCGATGGTGTGCGTGCCGGCCAGGTGGGTGGGCCATCGGCGTGGGATGGCTTTGCCGCAGCGGTGGCGGCGGATGCGTGTATCGAGGCCCAGGGCAGTGGGCAGGTCGTCAAGGTCAGCCTGCCGGATCGCCCTGCGTTCTACGGCTAGCGCCTCCCATTCCACAGGTGAAACGCGGTCGTTGTAGGAGCTGGCTTGCCTGCGATGGCGGTGGATCAGGTTAGAAATACTTGACTGATCTACCGCCATCGCAGGCAAGCCAGCTCCTACATTTTGATGGGGTTTGCACTTCAAGCAAGGAGTTGGTTCATGCGCATCGGACTGGTTGGATACGGCCACGGTGGCCGTTTTTTTCATGCCCCGCTGATCGCCACATTGCCCGGGGCGACGTTTGTCGGTGTGGTGACTCGCTCGCCCGAGCGGCGCCAGCAACTGGCGACGGAGCATCCCGGATTGCCGGCATTCGACAGCATCGCGCAGATCGTTGAGGCCGGGGTGGATGTGCTGGTGATTTCCACCACACTCAAGGGCCGCCCGGCCCTGGTGCTGGAGGCCATTGAATATGGTGTGGCGGTGGTCAGCGACAAACCGTTTGCCAGCAATGCCGAGCAGGCCCAGGCGCTGATCACCGCAGCCGAACGTGAAGGGGTGAAACTCAGCGTTTACCAGAACCGGCGCTGGGACTCGGATTACCTCACCTTGCGCAAGCTGATCGACGCTGGCGCCCTGGGCACCATCACCCGCTTTGAATCCCGAGTGGAGCGCTACAACCCGCAAGCGGTGGGCAATGCCAGCGGCGGCGGGTTCCTGCGGGATCTGGGCAGCCACTTGGTGGACCAGGCTTTGCAGTTGTTCGGCCCGGTGGAGCGGGTGTTTGCGCAATTGCAGTACAGCGCCGAGCATCCCACGGTCGATCATGGCTTTTTTGTCTGCCTGACCCATGCCAATGGGGTGATTTCCCACTTGTGGGGCAGCGCCCTGCAAAACAGCCCGGCCCCGCGTTTTCGGGTCAATGGCACGGCGGGCTGCTACACCGTCGAGGGCCTGGACGGCCAGGAAGAAGCGCTGATGGCTGGCAAGAACCCGAAGACTGAAGGCGAGCACTGGGGCGCCGAAGAACATCGGCGCTGGGGCTGGTTTGAGCAAGGGGCGGAACGCGAGCGAATCCCCTCGCAAAAGGGCGCCTGGAACGAGTTCTACCGGCAGTTGCAACGTGCTGTGCAAGGCCTCGGCGCACTGCCGGTGGAGGCCCGGGATGCCTGGGAAACCACACGGGTGCTGGATGCCGCCAGGCTCAGCGCCGAGCACCGGCAAGTGGTAGAGATGGCCGCGGTGAAAGGGGGGGGACGAAAATAGAATAAAATTCTAAAATGAGTTGATATGGAAATTATTTTCCAATAAAGTCATTCCAGGTTGCTGAAAGTCCGTCTCGGCCTTCCTTTCTAAAGGAGCCGCGGGACTCAACAAAAACAAGATAAAAAAACAACCAGGTACCGTCAGATGAAAATCTCCAACGCTGTACTGCAAGTGTTACGTTCTGCCTTCCTGCCCCGCGCACGGCCCTTCTATTTCTCTTTTCTCAATGTCCTTTGCGTCGAAAGCAAGGGCGCCCTGGTGTGCTGCATCCCAGGGGCGCCAGTGGTGCGACTGCCTGCTTCAACACCATCGCTCTGATAAACGCTACGTCCAGAAAACCAACAAGAAAGTGGAGACAGACCGTTCATGAAGACTCAGATCCGTTTCGCCCCGCTGGCCTTGGCGATGCTGCTTGCCAGTGGTGTGGCCGCCGCCGCCGATCTCAAGATTGGCGTCAGCATGTCGCAGTTCGACGACACTTTCCTGACCTACCTGCGTGAAGACATGGACAAGCAAGCCAAGTCCTACCCCAAGGGCGACGGCGTGCAACTGCAATTCGAAGATGCCCGCGCCGACGTGGTCAAGCAACTGAGCCAGGTCGAGAACTTTATCAGCCAGAAAGTCGATGCCATGGTGGTCAACCCGGTGGATACGGCCTCCACCGCCCGTATCACCAAGGCTGCGGTGGCGGCCGGCATCCCGCTGGTCTACGTCAACCGCCGCCCGGATCAGACCGACTTGCCCAAAGGGGTGGTGACGGTGACGTCCAATGATGTCGAGGCCGGCAAACTGCAAATGCAGTACCTGGCCGAGAAGATGGGCGGCAAAGGCAAGATCGTGATTCTGCTGGGTGACCTGGCCAACAACTCGACGACCAATCGCACCAAGGGCGTCAAGGAGATCCTCGGTCAATATCCGGACATCAAGGTTGAACAGGAGCAGACCGGGATCTGGCTGCGGGACAAGGGCATGACGCTGGTGAACGATTGGTTGACCCAGGGCCGCGAGTTCAATGCGGTGGTCGCCAACAACGACGAAATGGCGATTGGTGCGGCCATGGCGTTGAAAACCGCCGGCGTCAAACCGGGCAGCGTGTTGATTGGCGGTGTCGATGGCACGCCCGACGGGTTGAATGCGATTTCCAAGGGGGAGATGGCGCTCTCGGTGTTCCAGGATGCCAAGGGGCAGGCGGTCGGTTCAGTGGAGGCCGCGGTGAAAATGGCCAGGGGCGAGGCGGTCGAGCAAAACGTCGTGGTGCCTTTCCAACTGATCACCCCGGACAATGTTGCGTCATTTAAGTAGCGTTCAATAACAACAATAAGCCTGCAGGGTGATCACCGTCGCCCTGCTGATGGAGCCCCGATATGCTCGCTCAAGCGACGGCTGCGCAGCCCGCCGGCCTGGAACAACCCTACCTGCTGGAAATCGCCCATATCAGCAAAGGCTTTCCCGGCGTCGTGGCCCTGGACGATGTGCAATTGCGGGTGCGCCCCGGCTCGGTCCTGGCGCTGATGGGAGAGAACGGTGCCGGCAAGTCGACGCTGATGAAAATCATCGCCGGTATCTACCAGCCCGATGCCGGAGAAATCCGCCTGCGGGGCAAGCCGGTGGTATTCGATACGCCATTGGCCGCGTTGCAGTCGGGCATTGCGATGATTCACCAGGAGCTCAACCTGATGCCCCATATGAGCATCGCCGAGAACATCTGGATCGGTCGCGAGCAGCTCAATGGCCTGCGGCTGGTCAATCACCGGGCCATGCACCGCTGCACGGCCGAGTTGCTGGCACGGTTGCGGATCAACCTCGATCCTGAGGAACTGGTTGGCAGCCTGAGCATTGCCGAGCGGCAGATGGTGGAGATTGCCAAGGCGGTGTCCTATGACTCTGACGTGCTGATCATGGACGAACCGACGTCGGCAATTACCGACAAGGAAGTGGCCCATCTGTTTTCGATCATTGCCGACCTCAAGGCCCAGGGTAAAGGCATCATCTATATCACCCATAAAATGAATGAAGTGTTTGCCATCGCCGATGAAGTGGCGGTGTTTCGCGACGGCGCCTATATCGGCCTGCAACGGGCCGACAGCATGGACAGCGACAGCCTGATCTCGATGATGGTCGGGCGTGAATTGAGCCAACTGTTTCCCGTGCGTGACAAGCCCGTCGGCGAGCTGCTGCTGTCGGTGCGCGACCTGCGCCTGGAGGGTGTGTTTGAGGGCGTATCGTTTGATCTGCATGCCGGCGAGATCCTCGGTATTGCCGGGCTGATGGGCTCGGGCCGCACCAACGTCGCCGAAACCCTGTTCGGCATTACCCCAAGCGACGGTGGCGAAATCCGCCTCGACGGCCAGGTGCTGCGCATCAGCGACCCGCATCTGGCCATCAAGCAGGGTTTTGCACTGTTGACCGAGGACCGCAAGCTCAGTGGCCTGTTCCCCTGCCTGTCGGTCCTGGAAAACATGGAAATGGCAGTGCTGCCGCACTATTCGGGCAATGGCTTCATCCAGCAAAAAGCCCTGCGGGCCTTGTGCGAAGACATGTGCCAGAAACTGCGGGTGAAAACCCCTTCCCTTGAGCAGTGCATCGACACCCTGTCCGGCGGCAATCAGCAAAAGGCCTTGCTGGCCCGTTGGCTGATGACCAATCCCCGGCTGCTGATCCTCGATGAACCGACCCGTGGCATCGACGTCGGCGCCAAGGCCGAGATCTATCGCTTGATTGCCTTGCTGGCCAGCGAGGGCATGGCGGTGATCATGATTTCTTCGGAACTGCCGGAAGTGCTGGGTATGAGCGACCGCGTCATGGTGATGCACGAAGGCGAGCTGATGGGCACCCTGGACCGGGCCGAGGCCACCCAGGAAAAAGTCATGCAACTGGCTTCCGGTATGACGGCAGTCCACTAACGAATAAAAAGGTGACGGGTAATGAACGCGATACTGGAAAGCAAACCCGAGGAAAAGAAGCCCGCCACGGCACCGGTCAAGAGTCGGCGGCGGTTTCCTACCGAACTGAGCATTTTCCTGGTGCTGATCGGCATCGGCCTGGTGTTCGAATTGTTTGGCTGGATCGTACGTGACCAGAGCTTCCTGATGAACTCCCAGCGCCTGGTGCTGATGATCCTGCAAGTGTCGATCATCGGTTTGCTGGCGATTGGTGTGACCCAGGTGATCATCACCACGGGGATCGACCTGTCCTCGGGCTCGGTGCTGGCGCTGTCGGCGATGATTGCTGCGAGTCTGGCGCAAACCTCGGATTTTTCCCGTGCGGTGTTTCCATCACTGACTGACTTGCCAGTGTGGATCCCGGTGGTGGCCGGCCTGGGCGTGGGGTTGTTGGCGGGGGCGATCAACGGCAGCATCATTGCCATTACCGGGATCCCGCCGTTTATCGCCACCCTGGGCATGATGGTTTCGGCCCGTGGCCTGGCGCGTTATTACACCGAAGGCCAGCCGGTGAGCATGCTGTCGGATTCCTACACGGCCATCGGCCATGGCGCGATGCCGGTCATTATCTTCCTGGTGGTGGCGGTGATCTTTCACATTGCCCTGCGCTACACCAAGTACGGCAAGTACACCTATGCCATCGGCGGCAATATGCAGGCGGCGCGGACTTCGGGGATCAACGTCAAGCGCCACCTGATCATTGTCTACAGCATCGCCGGGCTGCTGGCCGGGCTTGCGGGTGTGGTCGCATCGGCGCGGGCCGCTACCGGGCAGGCCGGGATGGGTATGTCCTACGAGCTGGACGCGATTGCCGCGGCGGTCATCGGCGGCACCAGCCTGGCGGGCGGGGTAGGGCGTATCACCGGCACGGTGATTGGCGCGCTGATTCTCGGGGTGATGGCCAGCGGGTTTACCTTCGTGGGGGTGGATGCCTACATCCAGGACATCATCAAGGGCCTGATCATTGTGGTGGCGGTGGTGATCGACCAGTATCGCAATAAGAAGCAGCGCAAGCGTTAAGCTTCAAGCTGCAAGTGCGGCGGGCTTGACAGCTTGTCGCTTGCAGCTTGCAACTTATAGCTGCTTTATGAAAATTCCTGCTATAAACGCACTCCGATAACCGCCTGCCAAGCCCGTCCTGGTGCCTTTTGGGAGAATGTCGGACAAATTGCCTGTCATTTCAGTTGCTGCGCCCTCAAGTCAGCCGTAGACTGCCGCCCCTCGTAAATTGAGTGCCGGGTGGCGCTTGGAATGGACGGCGTCTTTCCCCGATCTGCAGAGGTTGGCCGGAACGCTCCCTTATTCGCCTTAATGCACGTATTTTTTATAGAGAAATCAATGACAAAGGAAAAGTTGCTGGCCATGCCGGCGGATGACTACATGAATGCCGAGCAGCACGCTTTTTTCGAGCAGTTGTTGCAAGACATGAAAGTCGAACACCACGAGCGCATTGAGCAGAACCGCATCGCCATTGAAAGCCTGGACACCCCGGCTGACCCGGCTGACGCCGCTTCGGTAGAAGAAGAGCGCACCTGGCTGGTAAACGCGATCGACCGCGACCAGCGCATGCTGCCGCAACTTGAGCGTGCCCTGGAGCGCATCAAGGAAGATTCCTTTGGCTGGTGTGATGACAGCGGCGAGCCTATCGGCCTCAAGCGCCTGCTGATCAGCCCGACCACCAAGTACTGCATCGAAGCGCAAGAGCGCCACGAGCAAATCGACAAGCATCAGCGCCAAGCCTGATCTGTCCGCCCCTGTAGGAGCGAGCTTGCTCGCGAAAGTCGTCAACGATTACACGTGTATTCTGGATAAACGTGTTGTCCCTGAGTTCTTCGCGAGCAAGCTCGCTCCTACATCAGGTGAGCGTCAGCAACCTCATCCCCCCAGTCTATTGATCTGCTGCAAGCCCTAACACCAAAGGCCCATGGATAATGGCCAATTAGTGGCGTTTAATGCAGGCACAATAATGACAGACAGTGGGGTGACAAGCATGGCTGGGGATGGATCTCTGATGGGCGCCGCCGTGGTGCCGCATGCGGTGAGCCGCCAACTGCCTGGTTGGGTGACGCCGTTCCTGCAAAGCATCGCCCTGGTGCTGATACTGTTGGGCCTGGCGTTTGCCGAGCTGTCGATCTACCTCTGCGTACCCGTCGCCCTGTTGCTGGTCTGGCTGCCACGCCTGAAAAAACCGGCCCGCAGCCTTGCGCCTGATGTGGCCGAGGATGCCATGGGCGCGTTGACTCGCGATCTGTCCTACACCACCAGCCATAATGCGTTGTCAGCAGCTGGCGTGGCCTATTCGGTCAAGCAACTGGCGGCCAGGCTGCAATCGCAATTGGGCGCTGCCCAGCAAATCGTCAACAGTGCCGAAGTGATGATTGGCACCGAGCAACAGACTTCCCAGCTCAGCCGTGAGGCCCTCAGTGCTGCGGGCCAGGCCCATCAGCGCAGTACCGAGGGGCGGGCGGTGCTGGGGGAATCCATCAGCCGCATGCACCAACTCAGCCAGCGCGCCAGCGACAGTCGCCAATTGATCGAGGCCCTGAGCCAGCGCAGCGAAGAAATCCAGCGCGTGACCCTGGTGATTCAGTCCATCGCCAGCCAGACCAACCTGTTGGCCCTGAATGCCGCGATTGAAGCCGCCCGTGCCGGTGAGCATGGGCGCGGGTTCGCCGTGGTGGCCGATGAAGTGCGTGGCCTGGCGGGCCGTACGGCGACCGCCACCGATGAAGTGGGGGTGATGGTCGCGGACATCCAGCAGCGTACCGCCCAGGTGGTGGAGCAAATTCGCCAACTGTCCGTGGATTTGCAGGCTGGCGTCGAGCAGGTGGAGCACGCCGGCGAGCAACTGGAAAGCATTGCCACGTTGGCGGCGGGAGTGGAGGGCCAGGTCAGCGCGATTGCCCAGGGTACCGAGACCAATCGGGTGCAGCTCGACAGCCTGTTCCATGCGGTGGAGCAGATGCGTAGCGACTTGACCGTCAGCGACCAGCAGACCCAGCAGTTGGCCCAGGCCGCCGTGCAAATGGAAGGGCAGGCCGAAACGATCAGCGAGCGCCTGGCTGAAGTTGGCCTGGACGACTATCACCAGCGCATCTACGACCTGGCCCGCGAAGGTGCGAGCCGGATCGCCGCGCAGTTCGAAGCGGATGTCCAGCAGAACCGCATCAGCCTCGACGACCTGTTCAATCGCAGCTACACACCGATTGCCAACAGTCACCCGACCAAATATCACAGCCGTTTCGACGGCTACACCGATCAAGTATTGCCCACTATCCAGGAAGCCTTGCTGCCCCGTCACGAAGGCTTGGTGTTCGCGATTGCCTGCACGCCACAGGGTTATGTGCCGACGCACAACAAGGCGTTTTCCCAGGCGCTGACCGGCGATACCCAGGTGGACGCCGTGAACAATCGGACCAAGCGCAAGTTTGAAGACCGCACCGGGATTCGTTGTGGCAGTCACCAGCAGGCCGTGTTGTTGCAAACCTATACCCGTGACACCGGGGAGTTGATGCACGACCTGTCCGTGCCGATCATGGTCAGTGGCCGGCATTGGGGCGGTTTGCGCCTGGGCTACAAGCCTGAAGGGCAGGCTGGCGCGCAGTAGGTCCGGGCCCGGATTGTTGCGTGTTCTGCAAGGAAGCTTCTACGCCGATAGCTTTTTCCAGCGTAGGGAACAGCTTAAGATATCGCACATTGTTAGCTTGCTAACTAATCCTGCGGAGAACTTCCATGCAAAGCAAAGTCGATGTGGCGGTGATGATTGGCAGTGGTGTGCCACAGACCCTGCGTGCGCTGGGCCTGAGGGCCTGCTGGGTGGTGTTGCTCAATGGCGAACAGCGCGGCACCGCCTTTGCCAGCCGTGACGAGGCCCAGGAGTGCCGCGCCGCCTGGCAGGCATTACTGGACCTGGAGCGATCAGATCGCTTGCATTGAGTGCTGGTTACACGCTTTGTTGCAGTCGACGCTTAAGGTGTTGTGGTGCAGAGCAGGGCTTCCAACTCTTTGGCCAAGGCGCAAGCCTTGTTGTGATCGCTGCGAAAGCCTTTGACCCGACCGCTGGGCACTTCAAGAATATGGAAAAAATTCCTGCCAGCCGGGACGACCCGATACAGCGCGAAATCCGGGCACACGTTGTTGGCATGTACACTGTAGAATAGCGCGCTACCCTTGCGGGACAAGGTGCCGCAAGCCTGTGTCGGTTGACGTTGAACTCGTTGCATGGCCAGCTCCTGTCGATCTGTTGACCTACGTGCAGCTTTTCGGGTGGTTTTAAGCCGTGTTGCTGTTCTAATATTGTTGTCGGCAGCCCACGTTCGGTTCCATCCAACGTTTTTCCGTTGTTTATGGCTGTCGGAAACCACCCTTTCAAATGGGGTATTCTCTGAAGTGGGGCGTCCAGTATTCTCTGGCCGATAAACCTGTGATTTCCTGCAATGCCTGACGACCTTGTATAAGGCCTGTCCGGCCCGGCTGTACGAGTCTGGCGGGGATCAACTTCAGTTTTTCAGTGTGTCGTGCCGTATCGGCCTTTTTTGTGCTGCCTGCCTGGGCGGGTAGCGCTTTTTTAGATGTGGGGGCGTTTCCTTGGCAGTCAGTAATCTGGATATGCACGCATTGTTCGTGCTGGGTGATTTGCGCGCAAAGTTGGTTAAACAGTTTCAATCGCGGTTTGTTTACATCACGGAACAAACCCCGGAAGGCATTTATATTGCTGAAATCGATACTGAAACAGCGCTGGTGGTCGATGACAAGCCGCGGTTGGAACTCAAGGTCGGTGATCATTTTCGCGCGGCAGTACTGCCCAGTCGTGAGGGTGGCAAGTTCGAACTGAAGTTTCGCGATATCAAGTTGACGGTCTATGGCCTGGGCGACTACGCGTTTGTTTCCACGGCGCAGGGCGAGGGCATTGTGTTCAAGGAAGGCCACAGCGTGATGCTGGTGTTCGCCACCCACGAACAGTTGCAGGAAGGCCTGAGCAAAACCCTCAAGGCCGTGACCGGCAAGGCCGCCAAGTGGCGCAAGGGTGAGCTGGTGACCTTCAAGGCCAGCGAATAATGAGCGAAGGCCGGGCCCGTTTTCACCAGCAGCACCTGGCAGATGCCCAGGCCAAGGCTGCCGAACTGCTGGCTCGCAAAGATGACTTGCAAGGCGCCTGGCTGAACTGGGTGGCCAGTCAACTCTATGCCCTGCGGCCCGCCGAGTACGCCAGCATGGTGCGCCGGGAGCTGCAGCGTTTGCATCAGCAGCCCTGAATACCGGCAACCGTTTGAACCTCTACTACAGTTGCGTGGACTTAATTATTCAGGGGCTTTCGCGGCGTGACAGCAAAGCCATCCGTCATGGCTGTGTAAGCGCGAGGTTCAAAGGCATGAAAGCAATTCGAGCGCTGTTGGCAGCGTCCCTTACCACTCTGGGCCTGTCGATGGCGGCCGTACCGGTAGCGGCTGCCCAGGCGCCTATCCACTTTGCCGACCTGAATTGGGAAAGTGGCAGCCTGATCACCGAAGTCCTGCGGTTTATCGTCGAGAAGGGCTACGACTTGCCCACCGACACCTTGCCCGGTACCACCATCACCCTGGAAACCGCCCTGGCCAAAAATGATATCCAGGTGATCGGCGAGGAATGGGCGGGACGCAGCCCGGTGTGGGTCAAGGCTGAAACTGAGGGCAAGGTGGTCGGCCTGGGCGATACCGTCAAGGGTGCAACCGAAGGCTGGTGGGTGCCGGAATATGTGGTCAAGGGCGACCCGGCCAGGGGCATCAAGCCGCTGGCTCCTGAGCTGCGCAGCGTACAGGACCTGGCGCGCTACAAGGACGTGTTCAAGGACCCGGAGGCACCTGGCAAGGGGCGGTTCCTCAACAGCCCTATTGGCTGGACGTCGGAAGTGGTCAACAAGCAGAAGCTCAAGGCGTATGGGCTGGACGCGAGCTACGTGAACTTTCGCAGCGGTTCAGGCGCGGCCCTGGATGCCGAAATTGCCTCGTCGATCCGCCGTGGCAAACCGATCCTGTTCTACTACTGGTCGCCGACACCGCTGATGGGGCGCTACAAGTTGATCCAGCTGCAAGAGCCGCCGTTCGATGCCGAGGCCTGGAAGACCCTGACCGATGCCGACAACCCCGACCCCAAGCCGACACGGTCGTTGGCGTCCAAGCTGAGTATTGGCGTGTCCACGCCGTTCCAGCAGCAGTACCCGCAGATCGCGCAATTCTTTGAGAAGGTCGACTTCCCGATTGAACCGCTCAACCAGGCCCTGGCGACAATGAGCGAAAAACACACCCCGCCCCGTGAAGTGGCGCAGGCGTTTCTCAAGGAGCATCCGCAGGTGTGGAAGGCATGGCTGACGGAGGATGTGGCCGCAAAGGTCGAAGCCAGCCTCAAATAACCTCTCATATGAAGACCAAACTGTGGGAGCGGGCTTGCTCGCGAATGCGCAGTGTCAGTCACCAGATGTATAGACTGACCCACCGCATTCGCGAGCAAGCCCGCTCCCACAGGTTTAACTGCATTCCAGCCTTAGAACTTGGTCTGCACCGCCAACTCGAAGGTGCGCGGCGATCCCAGGTAATACGCCGGCGACACATGGGCAAACTGCGCATACACCTCATTGGTCAGGTTGCGCACCCGGCCTGTCACCGAGGTGTGTTGATCGACCTTGTAGGTCAAAAACGTGCCAAACAGGGTGTACGCCGGCACAGTCAGGGTATTGGCGTTGTCGGCATACACCTGCGCCACGTAGCGCGCATCCACGCCGCCTTGCCAGGCAGGTGCGATGTCATAGGTCAGCCACAGGTTAGCCACCCGTTTCGGCACGTTGGTCGGCGTATTGCCCTTGCGCGAGACCACCGCGCCGCTGGCGATTTTCTCGTTGAAGTCATCGTATTGCGCATCGACCCAGGCGAAGTTGCCTTCCGCCAACAGCTTGGGAGTAATACGCAACGAACTGGCCAACTCGATGCCTCTGGACGTCTGTGCGCCCACTGCAAGGCTGCGGGTAGGGTCTTGTGGGTCGGTCACGGCAAAGTCCTTGCGCTCGATGTGGTACGCGGCAACGGTGGCTGAGCCGCGACCGTCCAGATAATCGAACTTGCTGCCCACTTCCCATTGCTTGCCGGTGGACACATCAAACACTTGGGTGGTGCTGGTGGGCTGTTCGGCTGCGGTGCTGTATTGCACATAGACATTGGCCGAAGGGATGAACTGGTAGGTCAGGCCAACGCGTCCGGTGACCGGCTCCCAACGGCGTTTGACGTTAGGTTGATTGTCACGGTGGCTGGTCACGTCCAGGTCGATGGCGTCATAGCGCAGGCCGGTCAGCAGTGACAGTTTGTCGGTCAGGCCCAGGCGGTTCTCGACGAACAGCGCCTTGGTCGTCACTTCGGTGGTCTTGTCCTTGATAAAGCCTGGTTTGGTGCCAGGGAGGTCGTAGAAATGCCCCGGATCATAGTGGTTCGGGTCCACCGCGTTCTTGCCGGACACGTTCAGCGGGCTGGCGGTGGTGCTGTTGACCTTGTATTCGAAACCGCCGGACCAGGTGGTGGCCAGGCCGAACAGGCTGTTGTCATGGCGCAGCTCGAACTGGTTGCCGTTCTGCTCACCCTGATGGCGCACCTGATAGGCCGTCGAACGGTTCACCACGCTGTTGTCGGCGCTGTACTGGTAGGTCTCCAGGTTGCGGTAGTCGCGCTGGCTGTCCAGGTGATAGAGGGTGTTGCGCAAGGTGGTGCTGTCGTTGATCCGGTAGTCGATGATCGAGCGGGCCCAGATTGTCCGCTGTTCGTAGCGGCCATCGGCGACGTTGTAGTTGTTGAAGCGGTTGTGCTTGTCGATCTTCAACTCGCCGGCCTTGGGGTTGAGCACCGGGGTGCCCCAGTACGGGCTGTCTTCGTGTTCGTCCTGATACTCCAGGGCCAGGGTGTGGGACAGGTTGGGTGTGAGGTCACTGAGCAGGGAAAAGGCCACGCTCCAGGCCTCACGTTGCTGGCGGTCGATATGGGTGTGGTTGGTGTTGCGGCTGACATCCAGGCGCGCGTAGTGCTGGACCTCGGCCCCGGGCTCGGTCAGGGCGTGGTTCAGGCCCAGGGCGATGCCGGTGGTGTCGTAGCTGCCATAGTTGATCTGGCCTTCGACGGCCTGTTCTTCGCGGGTGGCGAGCTTGGTCACGTAGTTCAGCGAGCCGCCCACGGAGCCGGCGCCGTTGATCAGCGAGGAGGGGCCGCCCACCAGCTCCACTCGGTCATAAATCCACGCATCCACCGGCCGTGCGAGGCCACCGGCGACGTTGATGCCGTTGAACATCTGGGTGATCTGGCTGCTGGTAAAGCCCCGATAGGAGATAAAACCACCAAACCCCGGCGGCGCACTGGCGTTGACCCCGGGCAGGGTATTGGCCGCATCCTGGAAGGTCTTGGCGCCACGGCGCTCGATATCATTGCGGTCGGCGATGCTGATGGAGGCCGGGGTTTCCCGCACGCTCAGCCCCAGGCGCGAGGCCATGCCGCTGGATTGGTCCAGGGCCAGGCCAGGCTCGTTGCTGGCGGCGCCGTCAATGGTGGTGGGGGCCAGCTCAAGGGCCCAGGCGCCAAAAGGCAGGCAGCCGCACAGGCCCGCCAGTAGAGGTAAATGTTTCATCGATAAATCCTGAAAAGCATGGCTTGGAAGCAACGCACAGCCGTCCGCGCTTCCCAGGGGAAGCAGCGTGGTATGCGGGTCAGAAAGCGCAGGTATCAGGCGTAGGCGGGTGGGGCGCGCGGATTAGCCGCAGGCCAGGTAAAACGGGTGGGAATGTCAGCCGTGACCACCACGGCTGGCGGTGGCGCGTGAGGCTGGGGCAGGACCGCAACGTTAAGGCTGGAGTTGAGCGCCGGGCCCATGCCGCCGGTGGAACACAGCGGGCAACCGAAGGCCTTGGACAACGTAGGCAGCGACTCATCGCCCGTGTTTACGGGGGCTGGCGCCTGGGTGCGCGGGTCTACGGTACAGAACTGGCCGCCAATGCCGTTGAGCTGCATGCCGACCATTTGCCCATGGCCAATACTGCAGGCGAACACGTTGAACAGGACGCAGCCATAGAGCATCCAGGCAATCAACGAGCGGTCGGCACGGGCGAGTTTCATGGGGCGGCACTTTATCACCAGACGACTAAATGCCTGCAAAAAATCTGAAAAGGACTATCCTCTTTCGAACTTTTTAAGGGGTATCCAGCCATGAGCTTTGTTATTGCGAGGTGGGTTGTCGGGGTATTTGCGTTTATCAGCATGGTCCATGTGTACTGGGCCGCAGGCGGCAAGTTCGGCAGCACGGCGGCGATCCCGCAACTGCCCGGCGAGTTCGCCAGCGGGCCACGACCGGCGTTCAAACCGTCGGCGCTGGGCACCTTCCTGGTGGCCGTGGGGCTGGTGCTGATTGCATTGCTGGTGTGCCTGCGGGCGGGGCTGTTTTTCCAGCCGGTGGGCCATCAGGCCTTGCAGTGGGGGATCAGCGCGATTGCCTTGATCATGTTTGCGCGAGCAATTGGGGACTCGGAGCTGGTGGGGTTTTTCAAGAAGGTTGGCGGCTCGCGGTTTGCCCGGCTGGATACGTTTTTCTATTCGCCGCTGTGCCTGGTGTTGGGCACCGGGTTGCTGGTCGTCGCCTGGGCCTGAATGTGGGAGCGAGCAAGCCCGCTCCCACATTTTTTTACCGATCAGCTACCACTCTCGGTGCGACGGCTGCTGACTTCGGCCGGCACATTTTCCCCCGCCATGCGCTTGCGAAACAGCGATGTGCGCGCCAGCAACAGGGTGGTCACCGGTACGGTGATCGACAGCAGGATCGGAATCAGCCAGCCGTGCAGCACCGGCCCGGACTTGAGGGTCGAGAAATAGATAATCGACGCCAGCGCCACGCACCAGGCGCCAAGGGTCGAGGCCAGCGCCGGTGGGTGCATGCGCTGGAAAAAGTCCTTCATCCGCAGCAGGCCGATCGCGCCAAGCAGCGCAAACAGGCTGCTGAGCAGCAGCAAGATTGCCACGAGCACTTCCACCCACAGCGGCAGTTCACTGACATTGATCATTCGATCACCTCTCCACGCAGCAGGAACTTGGCCAGGGCAAATGAGCCGACAAAGCCGAACAGCGCAATCAGCAGCGCTGCTTCGAAGTAGGTATCACTGGCGTAACGAATACCCAACGCCAGCATCATCAGCATCGCCAGGATATACAGGTAGTCCAGGGCCAGGACCCGGTCCTGGGCCGAGGGGCCCTTGAACAGGCGTACCAGGGTCAGGACCATGGCCAGGGAAAACAGGAACAGGCTGGCCAAGATCGCATTGGAGAGCAGGGCACTCATTCGAAGATCTCCATCAGGGGCCGTTCATAGGCCTGCTTGAAGTGCTCGATAAACTGCGCGTCGTCATCCAGGTCGAACACGTGCAGCAACAGGATGCTGCGGTCCAGGGCCAGTTCCGACCAGACGGTGCCTGGGGTCACGCTGGTGATCATCGACAGTACCGCCAGGCCGTTGGCGTCACGCAGGTCCAGGGGGATTTTGACAAAACGCGAGCGCGGCGGCCGTGTGCCGCAGGTCAATATGCCCCAGGCCACGTGCAGGTTGGAGAGGATGACATCGCGGCCGACCAGGAAGAACAGACGAATGATTACGCCAGGGCGGCGGATACGGACCGGCAGCGGGCGCAGCGGCGCCATCATCAGCGGCGCGAGAAAACCCAGGATCGCCCCCAGCAGCAGGTTGCCGGGGCTGATCGACAGGTTCAGCACCAGCCACAGTGCCCACAATGCCAACGACAACCACGGGGCGGGAAACAGGCGTTTCATGGCTGTACCTCCACGGCGGCGGCCTGGGCTTGCGGGCTGGGCACTGGGCGGGTGGCCATGACGGCCATTACATAGTGCTCGGGGTTATTGAGGCGGTTGGCGGTGTCCTGGGTAAAGCGCATCAGCATCTCTGCCTTGAAGGTCAGGCCAATCGCCAGGCCAAGCAGGACGAAGATCGGCACGCACTCCAAGCGGCGCAGCAGCGGTGAAGGCCGTTCTTCCGGGGTCCAGAAGCGCTGGATGCCCAATCGGGCAAAGGCGATCAGCGAGGCCAGGCCCGAGAAGATCAACAGCGCGACCAAGCCCCAGGCTGCCGGACGGATCGGCTCACTTACGGCATGGCCCAGGCCCAGCGGGTTGATCAGGGCGCTGAGCAGGCTGAGCTTGCCGATAAACCCCGACAGCGGCGGCATGCCGATGATCAGCAGGGCACAGGCAATAAAGCTCAGGCCGAGAAAGGCCATGGTCCACGGGATGACTTGGCCGACCACGGCCTTTTGTTCATCGTCGAGGTTGGTACCCTTGGGTGGATGCGGGGTTTCCATGGGGCGCGGCAACGTTTCGATTTCATCGTCCAGCAGCAGTTCATTGGACGAGCGCGAGCGTTCGATCAGTTCGGCCAGCAAAAACAGCGCGCTCAAGGCCAGGGTCGAACTGACCAGGTAAAACAGCGCGCCAGCGGTCAGGCTGGGCTGGGCAAAGCCTACCGCCGACAGCAGGATGCCGGCCGAGACCAGGATGCTCAGGCTGGCCATGCGCTCCAGGCGTTGGGCGGCGAGCATGGCCAGGGCGGCGCAGAGAATGGTTGCCATGCCGCCGTACACCAGCCAGTCGCCGCCAAACAGCGCCGAAGCGCCGGCTTGCCCGGAAAACAGCAGGGTCCACAGGCGCAACACGGTGTACACGCCGACCTTGGTCATGATCGCAAACATCGCCGCCACCGGCGCGCTGGCCGCGGAGTAGGCCGGCGTCAGCCAGAAGTTCAACGGCCACATCCCGGCCTTGGCCAGGAACGCCGTGGCGAGAATCGCCGCGCCGGCATGCAGCAGGCCGCGGTCGGCTTCCGGGACCAACGGGATCTTCAGCGCCAGGTCAGCAAAGTTCAGGGTGCCGGTGACGCCATAGATCAGCGCCGCGCCAATCAGGAACAGTGACGAGGCCAGCAAGTTGATCGAGATGTAATGCAGCCCCGCCGACACTCGCGCCCGGCCCGAGCCATGGAGCATCAGGCCGTAGGAGGCCGCCAGCAGCACCTCGAAGAATACGAACAGGTTGAACAGGTCAGCGGTAAGAAAGGCGCCGTAGAGGCCCATCAACTGGATCTGGAACAGCGCGTGGAAGCTTGTACCGGCGCGGTCCCAGCGGGCCATGGCGAACAGCAGGGCGCTGACGCCAATGATCCCGGTGAGCACCAGCATCAACGCAGACAGTTGGTCCACCACCAGCACGATGCCGAACGGCGCCTGCCAGTTGCCCGGCAGGTACACGCCGATGGAGGCGGGGCCACCTTTTTGCGTCCAGTACAGCATCAGCACCGCGATGCCCAGGCCGGTCATGCTCGACAGCAGGTTGATCTTGGCCTTGAGCGGGCGGTGTTTCTCGCCCAGCATCAGCATCAGCGCGGCGGTCAGCAACGGCAGCAGGATCGGCGCGATGATCAGTTGGTTCATCCAGCTCATTCCTTGGGCTCCCGGCCGTCCACATGGTCAGTGCCGGTCAGGCCCCGGGACGCCAGCAGCACCACCAGGAACAGCGCAGTCATGGCGAAGCTGATCACAATCGCCGTCAGCACCAGGGCCTGGGGCAGGGGATCGGTGTAATTGAGCAGGTCCTGGGGCACGCCGTCCTTGATGATTGGCTCCTTGCCGATAAACAGGCTGCCCATGCTGAAGATGAACAGGTTGACCCCATACGACAACAGGCACAGGCCCATCACCACCTGGAAGGTCCGTGGCCGCAGCACCAGCCAGACGCCGGAGGCCGCCAGGACCCCAATGGCAATTGCGATGACTTCTTCCATCAGGCGGCAGCTCCTTGTGGGTTGGCGGCGGCTTTCGCCTGGTTGCCGGGTTTATGGGCCCGCACCGATTGGTGACCCAGGGCGGTGAGCATCAGCAGGGTCGAACCGACCACCATCGCGTATACGCCCACGTCGAAGAACAGCGCGCTGGCGATATGGATGTCGCCCAGCACCGGCAAGCTCAGGTGCAGGGTACTGGTGGTGAGGAACGGGTAGCCGAAGAACAGTGCGCCCAAGCCGGTCAATGTCGCCGACAACAGGCCGAAGCCCATCCAGCGCAGCGGCCGCAGGTTCATCTGCGCCTCGACCCACTGGGTACCGGCGACCATGTATTGCAGGATAAACGCCACCGACATCACCAGGCCTGCGACAAACCCGCCGCCCGGCTGGTTGTGGCCGCGCATGAACAGGTAGAACGACACCACCAGGGCAATCGGCAGCAGCAGGCGCACCAGCACGGCGGGCACCATCATAAAGCCCAGGGCGGTGTCGCTGGCCTGGCGTGGGTTGACCAGGTCGGTGTCCACGTCCGGTGCCAACAGCCGCTGTTGCGCGGGCAGTTGTTCGCTTTCCTTGGGCGGGCGGAAACGGCGCAGCAGCGCATAGACCGTCAAGGCCACGGCACCCAGCACGGTGATTTCGCCCAGGGTATCGAAGCCCCGGAAGTCCACCAGCATCACATTCACCACATTGCTGCCGCCGCCTTCAGGCAGGGCGCGGCTGAGGTAGAACGAGGAAATGTCGTTGGGGGTCTGGCGGGTCAGCATGGCATAGGACAACAGCGCCATGCCGCCACCGACCACAGTGGACAGCAGCAAGTCGCGCAGCCGGCGAATGCGCGCCTTGCGCAGCGAGTTGGGCAGCGGCGAGACCTCTTCGATCCGCCGTGGCAGCCAGCGCAGGCCCAGCAGGATCAGCACGGTGGTCACCACTTCGACCACCAGTTGTGTCAATGCCAGGTCCGGCGCAGAGAACCAGACAAAGGTCACGCAGGTCATCAGGCCGCAGACGCTGACCATGGTCAGGGCTGCCAGCCGGTGATACTTGGCTTGCCAGGCGGCGCCCAGGGCACAGGCAATCGCCAGCAGCCACAGGGTGACGAAGACGATGGAACCGGGAATTTTCGGCCGGTCGCCCCAGCTCAGGCTGTTGCCCAGCATCGGGATCATCCCGACGACCACCGCCGCCAGCACCAGCAGGAACAACTGGGTCTGCAGGCGCTTGGTGCTGATGTGTTTTTCAAGCCGGCGCACACCGCGCATCATCACCACCAGGCAGCGCTCGAACATGCGCTTGCCATTGAAGTAGCTGATGATCGGCGGGTACTTGAAGCGCCCGCGCTTGAGTTGCTTGCGCAGCAGCAGGTACAGGACCACGCCACCGGTCATGGCCACCAGGCTCATGATCATCGGCGCGTTCCAGCCGTGCCAGATCGCCAGGCTGTACTGGGGCAATACACCGCCGACTACCGGCAGGGCGGCGGCGGCAAGGATCGAACCCACCACCTGGGCCGGGAAGATCCCCACCAGCAGGCAGGTGAACACCAGCAGCTCCACCGGCGCGCGCATCCAGCGTGGCGGTTCGTGCGGGGTGTGCGGCAGGTCAGTGGCCGCCGGGCCGAAGAACACATCCACGGTGAAGCGCAGGGCATAGGCCACGCTGAAGGTACCGGCGATGGTCGCGATCACCGGCAGGGCAATTTCCACCCACTGGGTCGAGGAGATAAATACCGTTTCGGCGAAGAACATTTCCTTGGACAGGAAACCGTTGAGCAACGGCACCCCGGCCATGGAGGCGCTGGCGACCATGGCCAGGGTCGCGGTAAACGGGATCAGGCGCACCAGGCCGCTGAGCTTGCGGATATCGCGGGTGCCGCTTTCGTGGTCGATGATGCCTGCTGCCATGAACAGCGAAGCCTTGAACGTGGCGTGGTTGAGGATATGGAACACCGCCGCGACGGCAGCCAGCGGGCTGTTGAGGCCCAGCAGCAGAGTGATCAGGCCCAGGTGGCTGATGGTGGAGTAGGCCAGCAGGCCCTTGAGGTCGTTCTGGAACATCGCGCAATACGCGCCGAGCAACAGGGTCAGGGCACCGGCGCCACCGACCATCCAGAACCATTCTTCGCTGCCCGACAGCGAGGGCCACAGGCGGGCCAGCAGGAACACGCCGGCCTTCACCATCGTGGCCGAGTGCAGGTAGGCCGACACGGGCGTCGGTGCGGCCATGGCGTGGGGGAGCCAGAAGTGGAAGGGGAATTGCGCGCTTTTGCTCAGGGCGCCGATCAGGATCAACGTCAGCAGGATGGGGTAGAGGGAGTGGGCACGGATCTGGTCGCCGGCGGCAAGCACCTGGTCCAGATCGTAACTGCCGACGACATGGCCGAGCAGCATGACCCCCGCCAGCAGGCACAAACCACCCGCACCGGTCACCATCAGCGCCATATAGGCACCACGGCGCGCATCGGAACGGTGGTGCCAATAGCCGATCAGCAGGAACGAGAACAGGCTGGTCAGTTCCCAGAAAAACACGATCTGGATCAGGTTGCCGGAGATCACCAACCCGAGCATCGCGCCCATGAACGCCAGGAAAAACGCAAAGAAACGCGGCACCGGGTCATCCGGCGACATGTAATAGCGGGCGTACAAAGACACCAGGCTGCCGATGCCCAATACCAGCAGCGAGAACAACCAGGCGAAGCCATCCATGCGCAACACGAAATCCAGGCCCAGGCTGGGCAGCCAGGAGAATTCTTCGCGGATCACGCCACCGTCGGCGATCTGGGGGTAGAGCAGGGCGACTTGTACAGTACCGACCAGGGCCACAAGGCCGGCCAGCAGGGATTCAGTATTACGTGCGTTGTGCGGCAGCAAGGCCGCCAGACAGCTGCCGATGAAAGGCAGAAGCAGTAGAACTATCAGGGACATAGGCTTCTAATCTGCAGTGGTTTGGGATGCATCATACGTGCCGGAAACCGGATTACCAAACGGCAAGCTGTGGCAGGATCCTACAAGATGCACCGAAAACCCTTAACTGTCCCTGTGTAGGAGCGAGCGTGCTCGCGAAAAACCTGAGAGCGCTGCGGGGTATCAGGTTACCCGCGTCATCGTTAACGCTCTTCGCGAGCAAGCTCGCTCCTACCAGTGGACTTCTGTTGCCGGGTCTTCATCTCACTGACAATCACCGCCGCCACAATCAACACCGCCCCCAGCATGGCAATCGGCGGGAAGCGCTCACCGGCGATCCGCCCGATCACCCCGGCCCAGACTGGCTCGCCGGCATAGATCAAGGTGGCGCGGGTCGGCGAGACGCTTTTCTGCGCCCAGTTCATCGCCAGTTGAATCACCGCGCTGGTCAAGCCCAGGCCCATGGCGATGAACAGCAGTAACCAGGAAAAGCCCGGTAACGATTCGCCCATAGGCACCACCAGCAGGAACGACAGCAGCGACGCGGTGGCCAGTTGCACCACCGTCACCCGGCGTACATCCACTTGGCCGGCGTAGGCGCTGATCAGGATGATTTCGGCGGCAATCGCAATGGCACCGATCAGGGTCGCGATTTCACCGGGGCTGAAGTTCAGCGATGCACCGGCGGGACCGGTCAGCAGCATCAGGCCGGCGAACGCCAGCATGATGCCAATGCTCGGCATCAAGCCCGGGCGCCGCCCCAGCACCAGCCATTGCAACAGCGGTACGAAGGGCACATAGAGTGCGGTGATGAACGCCGACTGGCTGCTGAGGATCGTTTGCAAGCCAATGGTTTGCAGGCCATAGCCAAACATGATCGCGGTGCCGATAAAGGCCCCGGCCTTGAGTTCAAACAACGTCAGGCCGCGCAGGTTGCGCAGGGAAAATAGGCCCACCACCAGCGCCGCTGCCGCGAAACGCAGGCCGACAAAGAACATCGGCCCGCTGACGGTCATGGCATGTTGCACCAGGATAAAGGTTGCGCCCCAGATCATGGTGATCAGCACCAGCACGCATTCGGCTTTGCTGAAACGGGAAAACAGTGCGGAGGAGGTCGAGGTGGTCATGGCGGCTCTGGTCTTGCACAGGAGGGGCGCGGAACGCACAATGCGCCGCAGCTGGGCAGTATACTGCGCAAATCCATCGAGTGAGCAATATAGTGCACAAAGAAAATCCGCAACGGGCTTCGGTCCTGCAGCACGTCAGCCAGAACGTTCGTCGCCTGCGCCACGCGGCCGAATTGAGCCAGACGGCCCTGGCGGAAAAATCCGGGGTCAGCCGGCGCATGCTGGTGGCCATCGAGGCGGGTGAAAAGAACGTCAGCCTGTCCACCCTCGACCGTGTGGCCGAAGCGCTGGACGTGGCCTTCAGCGACCTGATCCAGGCGCCCGATGCCCGTGACCACAGCCGCATCAACGAACTGGCCTGGACCGGGGAAATCGATGGCAGCAAAGCCGTGCTACTGGCCAAGGCTACCGCCCGGCGTGAGGTTGAACTGTGGGAGTGGCGCCTGGAACCGGGCGACCGCTATTGCCCGGACCCCGACCTGGAAGGCTGGAGCACGCAATTGTTTGTGTTCGAGGGCAGCCTGACCCTGGTGGTGGGCGATGTCGAAACCACCATCGCCGCCGGCGAGTTCTTTATGTTCCCCAGCCACCAGCCCCATGCCTATCGCAATGAGGGGCCCGTGGCGGTGCGCTTTATCCGCAATGTGGTGATCTAGATCCACACATCATTGAGCATGGTCCGCTCGCCGCCCTGATCACCGGTATTCAACACACCGCAGGGCTCGACCAGCAGTAATTTCACCTCACCCTCGGCATACGGTTTGTGCTCGACGCCCTTGGGCACCACAAACATCTCACCGGCGCCGATCTGTACCGCACCATCGCGAAAATCAATACGCAGCGCGCCGTCGAGGACAATGAAGGTCTCATCGGTATCCGCGTGGCTGTGCCAGACAAAATCCCCCTCGATCTTCACCACCTTGAATTGGTAGTCGTTCATCTGCGCGACGACCTTGGGTGTCCATTGCTCGCTGAACAGGCTGTATTTGTGCGCAAGGTTGATGGCGGTGTAGGAGGGCATGGCAGTCATCTCAGGTGATCCAGGAAAGGCCTGAGCTTAGTAGCGGCGCGATAGCCGGTATTGAATGATTGTGCGATTGTTTGGCAAATAGAAATGTTATATTGTATCTATCAATAACGATTCTCATGTGTCTCCATGCCTGAGGTCGGCTCGTTTACTTTTGGCTCAAGGGATTGCAGATGAACCAGTTGCACGGGATTGCTCCACGGTTTCCCACATTGTTGGCAGTGGGGCTGATGTCCTCGCTCACTGGCTTGCCCGCCGTCGCAGCAGAAGATCGCGAAGAATTGGTCACCGAGCTTGAAGCCACCCGGGTCAGCGCACCGCTGAACAAGGCGCTGGAAGTGAATGCCGGTGGTTTTGGCGCCAAGGACGCCATGGAAATCCCCCTGGCCATCCAGAGTTACTCCAGCAAGACCATCGCCGACAGCTCCGCGCGCACCGCCGTGGACGTGTTGAGCCTCGACCCTTCGGTGCTCAGTGCTTCAGGCGGTAGTGGGTTTGACAACTTCCGCCTGCGCGGCTTTGCCATGGACAACTTCAACACCATCCGCCGCGACGGCCTGACCCTGGCACCGCACCACGATGTGCCCCTGGAAAACGTCGAGCGCATCGATGTGCTCAAGGGCCCGTCGGGCTTTCTCTACGGTTTCAACTCGCCGGGCGGCACCATCAACTACATCCTCAAGCGCCCGACCCTGGAGCCGCTGCTCAATGTCAGCGTGCAAGGCTCGTCGTTGCTCGGCCGCTACGTGGCGATTGATACGAGTGACTCATTCAACGACGGCGCCTTTGGCTATCGCCTGAATGCGGGCTACGAAAAAAACGGTGACTTCGATCACGCCCGCGACATGGAGCGCAAGTTCATTGGCCTGGCCACCGATTTTCGCTTGAGTGATCGTGCGCTGTTGCAACTCAACGCGGACTGGTCGCGCAAATCCACGGTCTCCGACCCATTGCTGCGTGCCGACCAGAGCGGCCGCGCCAATCCGCTGGATCCGTCCAGCTATGTACTGCCGCCCAAGATCAATCGCCGGGATCTGCTGACCGGCTCCTGGTTCCGCCACCAGACCGAAGGCGCCAACCTCGACGCCAAGTTCGAGTACGAACTCGATGACAACTGGACGTCCGTGACCCAGGGCAACTATTCGCGGGTCGAGCGCCACGGCGGCTACAACGACCTGTTCGGGATCAAGCCCAATGGTGATATTGGCTCGGCGGACTTTTATGTGTCCCGTGGCGAAGTGTTCAGCACCTGGTCACTGCAGTCGTACCTGGCCGGCAAGTTCGCCACCGGCAACATCTATCACGACGTGTTCTTCGGCACCGGCTACAAGCAATTCAAGGATGTCAGCCCGTTCTGGGACTCGGTGGACAGCGGCACTCCGGGCATCAGCATCGGTGACGTCTCGGTAGGCAACATCCTGCACCCGGTCAACCCGCCGAAATGGCATTTCGGCCCGGAGCAGCCCACCGACTTTGTGTCCTCCATCAAGGAAACCTCGGTCTTTGCCAGCGACCTGATTTCCCTGAACGAACAGTTCCAGGTGATGCTCGGTGGGCGCTATATCTGGTACCGCGCCGATCATCTTTCGGCCAAGGCGCCGGCGCAAAGCCACAACGTATTCGTGCCCAGCGCCGCGCTGATCTATCGGCCCTGGGACAGCCTGATGACCTACGTCAGCTACTCCAAAGGCTTTGAAAAGGGCGACTACGCACCCTACAACGCGACCAATGCCAACCAGCCCACCGACGCCATCGAGTCCCAGCAGTACGAAGTCGGCCTGAAGCTGGACCTCAATGATCGCCTGAACCTGGGCCTGGCGGTGTTCGATATCCGGCGCAAGGCCAGTTACCTGAATACCAGCAACACTTACGTCAGCGATGGTGAATTTCACCATCGTGGCGCTGAGCTGACCCTGTCCAACCGCGTCACCGATGCCCTGACACTCACCGCCAATGCGGCTTATCTGTCCACGCGCATGGAAGATGTCGATGACGTCACGGTAGAAGGCAAACGCACCGAAAGTGTGCCCAAGTGGAAAGGTGCGGTCGGTGCCTTGTACAGCGTGGCCGCCGTGCCCGGCCTGTCGTTGGACAGCACCTTGAGCTACGTCGGCAGCCGCCCGGTGGATCCACAGAACAGCGGCTACATCCCCAGCTACACCTTGCTCGATGCCGGCGTCAGTTACCGCTCGAAACTGGCGGATACCCCGGTGACCTACCGCCTGCACGGCAAGAACCTGACCAACAAGTACTACTACGCCAGCGCCTATTACCAGGGTGGGCTGGATGTGGGGCGCGAGCGCGAAGTGTTCCTCTCGGCCAAATTCGAGTTCTAGACCGATGACCCATTCCAGCTCATTGCCCGGCCTGCGCCACCTGTGGGTCGAGCGGCTGCTCGATCAGCACCGCACCCGATTGACCGAACTGGTCGACGGCCTTGGCTCGCCATTGCATCTGCTGTGCCCGCAGATCTTTCACGCCAATGTCGAAGCCTTCCAGCACAGCTTCACCGACGCCCAGGTGCGCGGCAGCCTGTTATTTGCCAAGAAGGCCAACAAGGCCAACTGCTTTATCCAGGCCTGCGCGCAGTGTGCGATTGGCGTGGATGTGGCCAGCGTCGGTGAGCTGCAAAAGGCCTTGGCGGGCGGGGTTGCCGGCGGTGATATCGGCGTGTCCGGCCCGCGCAAGAGTGATCAGTTGCTGGGGTTGGGCTTGAGCCACCAGTGCTTGCTGGCGGTGGATTCGCTGGAGGAACTGATGCGTATCCAGCAGTTGGCGCAATCGATGCGACAACGGGCGCACCTGCTGTTGCGTTATTGCCCCAGCAGCCAGCCCCACAGCCGCTTCGGCTTGAATGCCCGGGAATGCGACCAGGCCCTGGTGTTCTGCCGCCAGCATGTGGCGAACCTGGACTTGCAAGGCTTTTCCTTTCACCTGGGCGGTTATGACACCGAGCAGCGGGCGCAAGTCGCCAGCCACTTGATCGATCTGTGCCAGGCCAGTGAGTTGGACAACTGCCGCACGGTCAACCTGGGGGGTGGTTTTGCCGTGCGTTATGTCGACCCGGCGCAGTGGCGGGCCTTTATGGCCGAGGACTGTGCCGAGGGTTATCACGGGGAAAAAGGGTTTGCCGGGTTCTATCCCTATGGTGCGTTGCGCGCCGGGGCCGAGGCCCTCGACGATATCCTCGCCACGCCCGTCAGCCCCGGCCTGAGCCTGGCGCAAAAGGTCATCGAACACGGGGTGCGCCTGATCATTGAACCTGGCCGCGCCTTGCTCGACCAGGCCGGCATCAGTGTGTTCCGCGTGCAGGGCGTCAAGGACCGCAGCGCCAGCGACGGGTATGCACTGGTCACCGTGCAGGGCAGCAGCTTCAGCCTCTCCGAACAATGGTTCAACAGCGAGTTCCTGCCTGACCCACTGCTGCTGCCGGCAACGCCACGGGCGCCGTCGCCCTTTGTCGCCTGTATCGGCGGAGCCACCTGCCTGGAGTCGGACATGCTGACCTGGCGCAAAGTCGCCTTCGACTGCCCGATCCAGGCCGGCGACTTGCTGATCTACCTCAATACTGCCGGCTATCAGATGGACTCCAACGAGTCGCCATTTCACGAAGCCCCATTGCCCCACAAAGTGGTGGTGGAGCTGCGTAATCAACACCTGCGCTGGAAGCTGGACAGCCTGGCGTGAGCGTTAAAACCATTGCACAAGGAGCCTTGAGTGAACAGTTCGAACAAACCCGCTGCCCCCGCTGATCTATGGGTGCTGCCCCAAGCCGCGCTCGAAGACCTGGGGGTGAGTTACCGCGAAGTGCTGCAGGTGGTCGAGCAGGCGTACAAGGCCTTGCGCAGCGGCGACTCGCAGAACCCGCTCAAGACCATTGTCGAACCGACAGACCGGCGCTCCATCAGCTACTCGATGGTCGGCCGCGATGGCGCGAGCCAAACCGTGGGTTTCAAGGTGGTCTACGAACATGATCCGCAGCGCACCCGCGATGCCTATCAATTCCACTCGTTTATCTTCTTGTGTGATGACCGCACCGGCCGTCCGATTGCCTTGATGGATGTGGTCAAGCTCGGGCCGCTGCGCACCTCGGCTACTTCGGCGTTGATGGCCAGGGCCGCGTGCCCGGATGCCCGCAGCGCCCTGGTGGTCGGCACCGGTGTGCAGGGCCAGGTGGCGCTGCCCATGCTGCTGGCGGCCATGCCGGACCTGGAGCGATTGTATGTCTATGGGCACTACGCCGAGGGTCTGCGCGCGGTGCGGGACAACCTGCACAAACACTATCCGTTGCGCGATGTGATCGTGGTCGACGACCTGCAGGCGGCGGCTGGCGAGGCCGATATCATCCTCGGCGTCGCCGGGCTTTCGGCGCGCCAGCAAGTGCAGCGGGCCTGGCTCAAGCCGGGCGCCGTGGCAGTGCTGGTCGGCTATGGCATCGATGCCGACGTGCTGCATGGCGCTGACTACCGCATCGCCACCGACATCGCGCAGATGCAGGTCACCAGCGCCGACCTGGCGGCGGCTGACGGCAGCCTGCCCGAGGTGGACGCCGAACTGCCGGATATCCTCCTGGGCCTGGCACCCGCACGGCGCCATCGCGATGATGTGGTGTTTGCCTACAACAGCGGCATGGTGGTGACCGATGTCGCCCTCGGTCGCTTGATGGCCGATCGCGCGCTGGCGCAGAACCGTGGGCAGAGGGTCCAGCTATGGTCGGCTTGAATACCGCGCAACCTGGCGCCTGGCGCGCTGACAGCCGGGCACTGTTGCTACTGGCACTGCCGCTGATCCTGACCAACCTGGCGTATGTGGCCCTGACCACCATCGATATCGTGGTGCTTGGCACCCTGGGCGCCAAGGAGCTGGCAGCCGGTGGCCTGGCACTCGCCCTGTTCAACCAGTTGCGCACCACCGGCACCGGGCTGGTCACGGGCGTCAGTAATCTGGTGGCGCAAGCCAACGCCAGGGGCGATGAAGCTCAAGTGCGTGCGCTGCTGGTGGCGGGCCTGTTCTGGGCCACCGTCAGTGGCCTGGTGTTTATGGGCGTGTTGTTGGCGTTGCGTCAACCACTGACATGGCTGGGCCAGGACGCCAGCGTCGTGGCGGGGGCCATGGACTTCCTGTTGATCATTGCCCCAGGCCTATTGCCGTGCCTGTGGTTCCAGGCGCTGCGCCACTTCACGGTCGGCCTCAAGTTCCCCGGCCCGTTGCTGGCAATCACCTTGGTGTCGATCGTTCTTACGGCGGCACTGAACTACGTGCTGGTGTTCGGCAAACTGGGCCTGCCGGCCTATGGGCTGGCAGGGGTGGCAATCACCAGCGCGGTGGTGTTCCTGCTGTCGTTCCTGATGTTCCTCGTGGTGGTGCTGACCCACCGGCGCCTGGCCGGCTACTTCAAGCTTGCACAGCTGAGTTTTTCGCCGACGGCGATCAAGGCCGTGTGGAAGCTCGGACTGCCGATTGCCGGGACCTATGCCAGCGAGGCCGGGTTCTTCAGCGTGCTGACCCTGCTGATCGGCACCCTGGGCATGGAAGCGCTGGCGGCGCAGACCGTGCTCAACCAGATCATCTACATCGTGTTCATGTTCTCGGCGGGGATCTCCCACGCGGCCTCGATCCATATCAGCGAGGCCTGCGGCACCGGGCAGTATCAGCGCGCCCGGCAGCTGGGGCGCCTGGGGCTGGGGCTCGGAGTGGTGGTCATGCTGCTGTTTGCGATTCCCTATGCACTGCTGCCCGAACAGGTGATCGGCCTGTTTATCAGCACCGAACACGCCAACAACCAGGATGCAGTGAGCCTGATGGCTACCGGTTTGCTGATCGCCATCGTCCTGCAGATCTTTGATGCCAGCCAGAACATCGGCAACGGCATCTTGCGCGGTATCGGCGATACGGCGGGGCCGTTGCGTATTTCGCTGTTCGGCTACTGGCTGGTGGGGCTGCCCGCCGCCTGGTTGCTGGGCATCGTCAGTCCCTACGGCATCTTTGGCGTATGGGCCGGGCTGGCGATAGGCCTGGCGGCCACGGCGCTGCTGCTGATCGTCTCGTTTGAACGGCAACTCAAGGCGCTGGACCGCGCAGGCGCCATCGCACTGTCATAACAAGGAGGTGTTCAATGCATCAAGACAACCCCGCCCACCGCATCGAGGCGCTGGTGCGGCCCAGTGTGCGGCGCTTGCCCCTGTACGATCCGGGCGCCGATCCACGTAAGCTCGGTACGCCAACGGTGACCAAGCTGTCCAACTGCGAAAACCCCCTGGGCATGTCGCCGGCCGCCGCTGCCATGCTTGCGCGTCAGGGCGGGGCAGGGTTGGAGCGTTATCCCGACCCCAGCGGTCGGGCGTTACGGCAACTGATCGGTGGGCAGCTGGATATCGATCCGGCCAGAATCATCCTCGGCAACGGTTCGGAAAACATCCTCGAATTGCTGTGCCTGGCACTGCTCGATCCCCAGGATCGGGTCGTCACCCAGCAGCCTTGTTTCAGCCTGCATGAAAGCCTGCCGTTGATGATGGGGGCGCAGGTGGACAAGGTGCCGCTCAACCATGACTTCAGCCTCAATTTGCCGGCCTGGGCTGCGGCCCTCCAGCCACCGGCGAAGATGCTGATGCTGAGCACGCCCTGCAACCCGGTAGGGACAGCGCTATCGCCGGTTGAACTGACTGAGCTGGTCGCCGCCGCCCATCCCGATACCTTGCTGGTGATCGACGAAGCGTACTTCGAATTCGTCGAGGACGGCGCCGACGCCCTGGCGATCCTGGGCGCGCAGACGCGGCCGTGGATCATCCTGCGCACATTCTCCAAGGCCTACGGGCTGGCGGGGCTGCGGATCGGCTATGGCATTGCCTCGCACCCCAGCCTGATCGACGCGCTGCACCGGGTGCGTACGCCGTACAACGTCAATCAACCGGCCCAGGAGGCTGCCCAGGCCGCCTGGCTTGACCAGGCGCACGTGGTGCGTAGCCGCGAATTCATCACGATCGAGCGCCAGCGCCTGACCCAGGGACTACAGGCTGCGGGTTTTCGCGTGGCGCCGTCCCAGGCCAATTTCCTGTTTATCGATACCGCCCGCAATGCCCTGGAAGTGGTCGAAGAACTGCTCAAGGACGGGATCATCGTCAAGGCCTGGCGCGAGCCGGGGTACACCGGTTTCATTCGCGTGTCCCTGGGCCTGGTCGAGCAAAACCAGGCGTTTCTCGCCAGCTTGCAACGTGCCGTCGCGGCCCTGGCCGGCTAAGCGCCGCGCCTGTTTTTCATACTGCCCAGAGGTTGTCATGATCAAGACTTGCCTGTCCGAACTGATCGGCGATACGCCGCTGCTCAAATTATGCGTCACTGAAAACGGCAGCTGCGTGCTGCTCAAGCTGGAGCAATTCAACCCCACCGGCACCGCCAAGATCCGCATGGCCCGGCAGATGCTCGATGAGGCACAGGCCTCGGGGCAGCTCAAGCCGGGTGGACGGATTGTCGAGTCGACCTCGGGCAACACCGGGTTGGGCCTGGCGTTGCTCGCCGCCGAGCGCGGTTATAGCTTCACCGCAGTGGTTGACGAACACGCCAGCCCCGACAAACTGCGGGCCATGCAGGCCTTTGGTGCGCAGTTGGTGCGGGTTGGCGATCCCGGTGGCGGGCTGGCTACTGCCGACCGGGATGCCACCGCCGAACGTATCGCCAGCGAGCAGGGCGCCTACTGGACCCGCCAGCACCACAACCCGGCGAATGCCAATGGCTACACGGCGCTGGCAGCGGAATTGCGCGCGGCGCTGGGGGACGAAATCCACTATCTGGTGGGCGCCGTGGGCACCGGCGGCTCGCTGTGCGGCACTGCGCGCGCCTTGAAACGCCATGCCCGCGGCCTGCAGGTGATCGGTGTCGAACCCTGTGGGTCGGTGATCTTCGGCGGCCCCGGTGCGCCGTATCACCAATCCGGTACCGGCACCCCCGAAGGCGCGGAAATCGGTGCCGTGGTCGACTATGCGCTGATCGATAAAGGATTGACCGTCAGCGATGCCCAGGCCTTTGAAACCGCACGCTACCTGGCCCGGCATTACGGCTTGCTACTGGGTGGCTCGGCTGGCGGCGTGGTCTACCAGGCCCTGCGCGAGGCCCGGCACGCGCCGGCCCACAGCGTGATCGTGGCGCTGGTGTGCGATGGCGGTGAAAAGTACCTGGACACGGTATTCAACGACCAATGGATGGCCGACCGGCAACTGCTGGCGCCACAGGTCCATCGTGAGTTGGAGCAGTGGTTGAGCGCAGCGCCCCAGGCCAGGCAGCAGGCCGTCGCCGGGGGCTAGCGGCTTGCCTGGGGCGCCGCCCTTCGCTACTGTGGCGCCCCGCCCGCGTGAGCCCTGCCATGAGTGACACCACCGTTGAACTGATCCAAACCGGCCCTGAACAGGCCGAGCTGATCCGCAACCTCTACCAGTTCTATGCCTATGAATCCTCGGATTGGGAACAGGAAGACGTCGAGGCTGACGGCCGTTTCTATATTCACGAAGAACACCTGTCGCGCTACTGGCAAGACCCGCAATGGAGCGCCAATCTGTTGCTGGTCGACGGTTATATCGCCGGTTTTCTATTGATCGAACGCAGCGAGCTGGCGGGAATCAACGCCCTGGAGCTGGCGGACCTGTTTATCCTCAAGCGCTATCGCCGCAAGGGCATTGGCCGTGCCGTGGCCACTCAGGTATTGACCAGCGGCGAGGCTGACTGGCTGGTGCGTTTCTACGACCAGGACGAGGCCTCCCAGGCGTTCTGGCGCAGCGTGCTGGACCTCCTGCCGCGCCCGGTGCAGGCGATTGAACTGGAAGACGAGCCGCAGTTGTTGAGTTTTTTGGTGACCCGGGCTGTCGTTCACTGAGCCGACCCAAAGCGTTATTTTTCCCTGTAGGAAGGACTTGTGTGGGAGCGGGCTTGCTCGCGATGGCAGAGTGTCAGTCGACACATGTGCTGAATGATCCGCCGCTATTGCGGCATGAGTATCTACACAGTTCTTTTCTTCTTGGCGTTGTGTACCTATCCGTTTTTTGTGTAACGGCGGCTAATGGTTCCGCTTTTACAGCGGCTCACTTTTGAACAGCGCAAAAGTAAGCAAAACGCTCTTGCCCCACCACTCGGCACCTCGCCTAGGCTCGGTGTGCCCGTCATCCGATATTGATTTGGGGGGGGGCGCCCCCAAATCAATGTCGGATGACGGCCAGCGTGGTTTAACGGGGCGCCTAAGATCAAAATCAAAAACAAAGCGAGGCGGCCTGACAGCCGGCCTGATCGTCGAATCGTGCGCGTACCCCTGTGGGAGCGGGCTTGCTCGCGATGGTCGTTAACGATGACGTTGGGTATCTGACACTCTGCGGCGTTCTTACTGACGCTTTCGCGAGCAAGCCCGCTCCCACAGGTAAGTAGCTCCGCACTTTGCTTTTGCTCTTGCTGTTGATCTTAGCCGCCGTTACACAAAAAACGGATAGGTACACAACGCCAAGAAGAACAGAGCTGTGTAGATACCCATGGCATCGCAGGCAAGCCAGCTCGTGCAATCAGCGGGCGCTGTAAGGCAGCAAAAACGCCACACTCAGCCCCGCCAGTGAAATCAACCCAAACCACGCCACCGGCCCCATGGCCCAGCCCCACACCTGCACACTCACGGCAAAGTTGGCCGCCAGCAGCACCCAACCCATCCCCCGCAAGCCACGCCGCAGCATGGGCGAAGGCAGGCGTTGCCAGAGTTGTTTGTAGTGCCGTTCCAAGCCCAGGCATAAGCCCAGCATTCCACCGCAGGCCAGCAACAACGCTGCTATCAATGCCATCTCAGTTGGCCTCTGCCACAGGTTGCTTGCCTACGCGCCGTGGGGCACGTTCCTTGGGCGCCTGGCACAGCTTCCAGCACGGCCAGGCCAGCATCAGGCCGAGGGCGACGGTGGTCAATTCCAGGTAGAAGTAATCACCCTTGCTGCCCCCCAGCAGGTTCAGCGCCGGCAGGCCGATACACAGCGCAGCCGCCAGTGCCAGTTGTTCACGCCAGGCACTGCGCCACGGACGGACAATGGCGTGGCCGAGGCTCAACAACCACACCAGGAAAAACACCCGCACCTCCCAGCCACCGCGTTGGGCCAGTTCCACCGGCAGCAAGCGGTTGGCCCACAGGAAGGCCACGCACGCCACCGTCAAACCGGCCACCACCGCCACGTTCAGGCGTTCGGCGACGTGGTAGAGCAGGGCGCCGACAGCCCCTTCGCCATCGTGGCGACGGCGGCGCTTGACGGTAAACAGCACCACACCGGTCGCCAGCATCGCGCAACTGGCCAGGCCGCAGACAAAGTACAACCAGCGCATCGAGTAGCCGCCAAACTGGGCGAAGTGCAGGCCGGCCATGACCTTTTGGGTCAGCAGGCTCGGCCGGCTGACGGCGGGTTGGCGCAGAATCTCACCGCTGACCCCGTCAAACAGCATGCTCTGGCCCTTGGTCAGTTCGATGCGGTTGCCCAGCACCGGGCGCGCCTCGATACGCGCGTCGCTGCGGCCCGGGTTGTGGATCGACAGACTGGACACTGGCCCCATGGCTCGCTCCGCTGCGAGCAGCAGCGGTTCCAGCGCCGTCAACTCGGCGGCTTCGCTACGTGTGGGGCGTTCGCCGCGCGCCTGTTGTTCGGCGGGCGCACCGCGCAGGGCCCGGCCCAGGTTGTCGCGATCGCCATCAAACAGTGCATCCACCGCCGCCGGCATGTAGATCAGGTAGAAAATCACCAGCCCGGTATAGGTGATCATCAGGTGAAACGGCAGCACCAGCACCGCCGTCGCATTGTGCGCATCGAGCCAGGAGCGTTGGCCCTTGGCGGGGCGGAAGGTGAAGAAGTCCTTGAAGAACTTCTTGTGAATCACAATCCCGCTGATCAGCGCCACCAGCATTGCCATGGCCGCCAGGCCGACGGTCCAGATCCCCAGGTCACGCGGCAGGTTGAGGGTGAAGTGGAAGCGGAAGAAGAACCCGCCACCGGCAGTTTCGCGCACGGCCAGGGGCTCGCCGGTGTGTGGGTCGAGCGCGGTGCCGCCGCCACGGCGTTGCTCGCCGGCCGATACCGTCAGGGTGTCGGAACGCTCGCCAGGCAAGCCGATGTTCCAGGTCTTCGCCTCGGGATGCTGGCGCGCCAGGTAGCCGAGGGCCTGCTGCGCGGCAGCGCTTTGCGACAGGCTGGTGGTGGGGACTTCCGGGTGCATCCAGCCGTCGATTTCCTTGTCGAACACCGCCAGGGTGCCGGTGAGGAAGATCGCAAACAGCAGCCAGCCGAACACCAGCCCACTCCAGGTATGCAGCCAGGCCATGGCCTGGGTCAGGGTCTTGTGTTTCATCCCAGCACCTCGCGCCATTGTGGCCAGAACCCGATGGCGGCCAATGGCAGCGCCAGGGCCACTCCGGCCCAGGCGCGCCAGGCGTTGCGACAGCCAAAGGCCCAGAGGATTACCAGGGTGTAGATCAGGAAAGAAGGCAGGGTCGCGACGACCAGGGCATCAACCTTGTCCATGGGCAACAGGCGCGCCAGGGCGGCGGTAAACGCATAGGTAAACAGGTAGCCGCCGATCAGCGCGGCGACAATCCGCGAGAGTGTCGGCCAGGCAGGGGATTTGCTTTTCATGGTGGGCTCATCGGGGCCAGATCAGGCAACACAACCCCTTTGGGATCGAGTTGGTCACAAGTAATGCATGGCGCCAATGCTAGTGATTCTCATATGGGAGTAAACGCAATTTACAACTTATACACTTTGAGCCGCAGATGCAGGCACAGGCCGGGCGTGGTGTTTTGCGCCCATAACGTGCCGCCCTGCAACTGCACGATGCTGCGCGCAATCGACAAGCCCAGGCCATAACCGTCACCGCCCGGGCGGGCGGCATTGAGGCGGGTGAAGGGCAGGAAGATCTGCTCCAGCTTGTCCGGCTCGACCCCCGGCCCCTGATCCTGAATGCACAGGTGCCAGAAATCGCCCTCAAGCTTACCGGTCAGGCGCACCACACCCTGTTCTGGGGAGTGGCGGATAGCATTGCGCAGGATGTTTTCCAGGGCCTGGGCCAGGCCATTGAGGTTGCCCAGCACCCAAACGCCTGCGGGCAGCTCGCAAGGCAGGCGCTCGCTCGACCAGCCGCTTTCAAAGCAGGCGTCTTCGCGCAACAGGTCCCACAACGGCTCCATCTCCACCGCTTCCACCGGCATCGACGGGCGTTCGGTATCCAGCCAGACCAGCTCCAGGGTGCTGCCGATCAAACGTTCCATGCCTTGCACTTCGCGCTCCAGGCGTTGGCGCAATGCCGTTGGGTCGGGCTCGCGCTCACCGGCCACCCGCAACCGACTCAAGGGCGTACGCAGTTCGTGGGACAAGTCCCGCAGCAAGCGCCGCTGCAGGACCACGGTGCTCTCCAGGCGCTCGGCCATATGGTCGAAGGCCCGGGCCAACTCGCCCAGCTCATCGCGGCGGCGTGTCACCTGGGGCCCGACCCGTGACGCCAGGTCACCGGCGCTCAGCGCATTGGCCTGGCGCCGCAGGATCACCAGCGGCGAAATCAGCCCCCGGTACAACAGCACGCCGAACAACAGCGCCAGTGAGGCCGGCAGTACGTGTTGCAAGAGGATGTTCCAGCGGCCATTGTCCTTGCGCGGGTCCAGGTGCAAGGGCAACTCCATCACCAGCCGCGATTGGCCATCGCTGAACGGGATATAAAACGTTGGCCGGCCACCGGGGCGACCCACCGGCCAGTCGATCCGGCGCACGAAATCCAACTTGCGCCGTTCAAGCCTGGTCAGTGCCTGGGAAGACAGCGAATGGTGCTCATCCACCACCACCGCCCACACCTGCTCCCTGGCGCGCAAGGTATTCAGGAACTCGTCGACGCCCGCCGCGCCGCGCTCATGCCAGGCGGCTTCGGCCTGCTGCGCATAATCGGTAAGAATCTGCCGGGTGGGCGCGGGCAAGCGCGCAGTGGCTTCCTGGATACGCTGGCTCACATCCACTTGCAGGCTGACCACCAGCAGGCACAGCACCGCCAGTAGGCCGATCAGTTTCCACAACAGCGAATGACGGTGGGGCAGCCTCATGGCGCCAGCCGGGTCAGGATGTAGCCGGTGCTCCTGACCGTCTCCACGCGTCCGGCGGTGTAGCCGATGGCCTGCAACTTGCGGCGGATGCGGCTGACATGCATGTCCAGGCTGCGATCATGCCGCGAATAGGCGCGGTGCATCACCTGCTGGTACAGGAATGCCTTGGTCAGCACCTCATCGACATGGGTCACCAGGGTTTCCAGTACCCGATACTCGGTCGTGGTCAGGTCGGCCCACTGCTCATTGAGGCTGACATCGTTGCGTTGCTCGTCGAACGTCAGCTGTGGGTCCTCATTGCGCGCCGTGCCGGGCACCTCATGTTCATAGGCCACGCGGCGCAGGATCGCATCGATGCGCACATCCATTTCCAACATGCTGAACGGCTTGGGCAGGTAATCGTCGGCCCCCTGGCTGAACCCGGTGATGCGATCCTGTTCGGCGCCGAGGGCTGACATCAGGATCACCGGCACCCGTTGATGCCGGCGTAGTTGCGCGAGCACCTCCAGGCCGCTGCTGCCTGGCAGCATGATATCCATCAGGATCAGGTCAAAAGGCTGGGCGCGCACCAACTCGACGATTTCTCCACCGTTCTGGCGCAACGTGACCTCGAAGCCACGTTGGCCCAGGTGGCTGTCCAGATGGGCGGCGAGCACCGGGTCATCCTCGACGGCGAGGATGCGACGCGCAGCGGGGAGCGAAGGGTGGGCGTGCATGGGAATATCCTGCGAATGCGAATGTTTCTAAGTCACGCATTCTGGCAAATCTTTCGGCACATTCCTATTGATTGCGGTTTATTGCTGCATTTGCCGGATGATCCGACAGAACACCGGGTCATCCAGATACGCCACGTTGAGCCGGGTCCAGGGCACGACGCTCTTGGGTTGGGTGGAGAAAATCGCCCCTGGTGCGAGCATCACGCCCTCGGCCAGGCACAGGCGGGTCAGCAGGTTGGCGTCGTCGACCTGGGGGAAACGCGCCCACAGGTACAGGCTTTGTTCGGGGCGACAAAATACTTCGGCACCCAGTTCGTCGAGCAAGGCCAGGCCGCGGGCGGTGGCCTGGCGCAGGCGATCTTGCAGGCGCGACAAGTGCCGCAGGAACTGACCTTCGCCGAGAATCACGTCGATGGTCCGCTCGCTGTACTCGGCGCCGCTGTTATGCAGGATCATCTTGATATCGGCCAACTCTTCGATCCGCTGCTTGCTGCCGGCGATAAACCCCACCCGCAGCGCCGCCGACACCGACTTGGAAAAACTGCCCAGGTACAACGTACGGTTGAGTTGGTCCAGGGCCGAGAGTTTGATCGCCGAGCTGGGTTTGAAATCGGCCATGGCGTCGTTTTCCACCAGCAGCAGGTCATAGGTCTCGGCGATGCGCAGCAACTGGTGCGCCTTGGCCGGTGACAAGTCCGAGCCCGTGGGGTTATGCCCGATCGATTGCAGGAAGAACAGCTTGGGGCGATGGGCCTTGAGCAACTGTTCCAACACCTCCAGGTTCGGCCCGTCGGGCTCGCGTGGCACGCCGAGCATGCTCGCGCCTTGCAATTGCAGTTTGCCGAACAGCGGGTAGTAGCCCGGGTCTTCCACCAGCACCGGGTCGCCCGGGTTGACGTAGCGGCGGATGATCAGGTCCATGGCATGGTTGGCCCCAAGCGTTGTGACCAACTGGCGGGTCGAGACCTTGATGTTGTAGTCCGCCAGCTTCTGGACCAGGCGTGCGCGCAGCCCGGCGTTGCCCAGGCGCGTGCCATAGCGAAACAAAGTGGTGACACCGGCCCGCACCACCTGGCGATGGAACTTGTCCAGGCGCATATCCATCAGCCATTCGACCGGCGGGAAACCTTCCCCCAGGGGCGAATGCCCAGGGTCGCGCAGGAACTGCTGGCGCATCATCCAGATGGTATCCAGCGCCCGGTTGTAGGGCAGGCTGTCGTCTTCTTCGCGGGGCTGGGCCACGCGCTTGATGACAAAAAAACCCTGGCCGTGGCGGGCCTCCACCAAGCCTTCGGCGGCCAGGTGTTCGTAGGCGGTGATCACGGTATTTTTCGAATGACCGTGCAGGCGCATGTATTCGCGCAGCGACGGCAGCTTTTCGCCGGCTTTCAGGGCGCCATCGGTGATTTGCTGGGCGATGGCGCTGGCTACCTGCTGCGCGAGGGTCGAGCGCGCCATGGGGCATTTCCTCGTGGGGTGCTTGTTATGGGTACAGTCGCGTAACTGTCCGGCAAAACTGTACCTTCTTTCAAGGCTACAGATCGGGCAATTTGGCGTCATCCAATAACAAATGACTCCCCAAGGAGCCCCTGATGCCAATCGATTCGCGCTTGCCCAATTTTCGTAGCCTGTCCCCCCGCCAGCGTCTTGACCACCTCCAGCAACTGTTGGGCCTCAGCGCGGCTGATGCTGACCTGTTGCGCGGGGCTGGCGCGCTGCCCCTGGAGATCGCCGATGGCATGATCGAAAACGTGATCGGCACCTTTGAATTGCCTTACGCCGTGGCCAGCAACTTCCAGGTCAACGGCCGCGACGTGCTGATCCCGTTGGTGGTGGAAGAACCCTCGGTGGTCGCCGCGGCCTCGTTCATGGCCAAGCTGACCCGTCACGCCGGCGGTTTTCAGACCTCCAGCAGCGCGCCATTGATGCGTGCGCAAGTGCAGATTGTCGGGATTACTGACCCGTTCAATGCGCGCCTGAGCCTGTTGCGGCACAAGGATGAAATCATCGCCCAGGCCAACAGCAAGGACCAATTGCTGATCAAGCTGGGTGGCGGTTGCCGCGACATCGAGGTCCATACCTTTGCCGACAGCCCGCGCGGGCCGATGCTGGTGGCGCACCTGATCGTCGATGTGCGCGATGCCATGGGCGCCAACACTGTCAACACCATGGCTGAAGCCGTGGCGCCGTTGATGGAACGCTTGACTGGCGGCAAGGTGCGCCTGCGCATCTTGTCCAACCTTGCGGACCTGCGCCTGTCCCGTGCCCAGTTGCGCATCGCCCCTGAGCATCTGGCCACCGCCGCGTACAGCGGTGAAGAAGTCATTGAAGGGATCATCGACGCCTACACCTTTGCGGTGATCGACCCGTACCGCGCTGCGACCCATAACAAAGGGATCATGAACGGCATCGACCCGTTGGTGGTGGCCACCGGCAATGACTGGCGTGCCGTGGAGGCGGGCGCCCATGCCTACGCCTGCCGCAACGGTCACTACGGCTCGCTGACCACCTGGGAAAAGGACAGCGCCGGGCACTTGGTCGGCACCCTTGAGATGCCAATGCCGCTGGGGCTGGTGGGCGGGGCGACGAAGACCCATCCGCTGGCGCAATTGTCGCTGCGCATTCTGGGCGTGAAGACTGCCCAGGAACTGGGGGAGATCGCCGTGGCCGTGGGCCTGGCGCAGAACCTCGGCGCCTTGCGTGCCCTGGCCACCGAAGGCATCCAGCGCGGGCATATGGCCTTGCATGCGCGCAACGTTGCGTTGTCGGCCGGAGCCCGTGGTGAAGAGTTGGACTGGCTGGTCAAACGCATGGTCGAGAGCCATGACGTGCGCGCTGATCGGGCCGCCGAGCTGTTGCTTGAAAAGCGCGGGCAGTAACCGTGGACTCTGTGCGGTTGGTGGAAGTGGGCGCGCGCGATGGCCTGCAAAATGAAGCCCGCAGCCTGCCGGTAGAAACCCGCGTGGCGCTGTTGGAGGGGCTGGTCGCGGCGGGGCTGAGAACCCTGGAGGCGGGGGCCTTTGTCTCGCCACGCTGGGTGCCGCAGATGGCCGGCACCGACGAGGTGCTGCGCCGTCTCGGGCAGCCAGCCGGGGTGACCTACAGCGCCCTGGTGCCCAACCTGCAAGGCCTGGACGCCGCGCTGGCGGTGGGGTGTCGGGAGGTGGCGGTGTTTGCGGCGGCCTCCGAGGCGTTTTCCCGCAAGAACATCAATTGCTCGATTGCCGAGAGCCTTGAGCGCTTTGGTCCGGTGTTGGCCAAGGCGCGCGAGGTAGGCGTGGCGGTGCGTGGTTATGTGTCCTGCGCGTTGGGTTGCCCGTTCAGTGGCGAGGTTGCGCCCGGCGACGTGGCACGGGTGACGACGGCACTGCATGAGATGGGCTGTTATGAAATCAGCCTGGGCGACACCATCGGCGTCGGTACTGCGCAAGCCACTTCCCGGCTGATCGCGGCCTGTGCTGCAGAGGTGCCAGTCAGCGCCCTGGCCGGGCATTTCCATGACACCTATGGCATGGCCGTGGCCAACGTCCAGGCGGCATTGGAGGCCGGGGTCAGGGTGTTCGACAGCTCCGTCTCCGGCCTGGGTGGCTGCCCTTATTCACCGGGAGCCACCGGTAATGTGGCAACCGAAGAGTTGGTCTACCTGCTGGAACACCAGGGTTTGGCAACCGGTGTCGACCTTGAGCGATTGATCGAGGTCGGCGTGTTTATCGACAGCCAGTTGCAGCGCGTCGGCGGCTCGCGAGTGGCGAAAGCCATAAAAGCGCGTCAATGCTTCTCATAAAAAGCCTTAATAAAAACAACAAGCCCGCAAGGGCGCGGAGGGCACCATGCAGCAACCTCTTTCACCGCCAAAAAAGCAAAACCTCTATGAGGTCTGGGGCGACACCATCGATGGCCGCGACCTGGTGCTGTCCATTGGCATCGGTGCGGTGGTCAGCCTGGGCGCGTATTTCGGCGCACATTACCTGCTGCAACCCATCGTCGAGTCGGCGCAGATGGCCAAGACCTACGCCATGCTGGTGGGCGTGCTCGGCTGCCTGGGTGCAGGCGTGATCAGCGCCAAGTTGTTCCCGCCCAAGCGTGACGTGCAGGAGCACGCGGCGGACCCGGCGTTTCGCGAACAAGTGGTGGCCGATCTGCTCAAGGAGTACGGCAGCCTTGGTCGGTTGGAGGACTTGTCTGACGAAGTGATCGCCGAGTTGCGCGAACTGGAGCTGTACGACTTGTTCCGTGAAGGCCAGGCTCGTGAAGAACAGGCGCACCTGAACGGAGGGCGACCGTGATGGAAATGCTGATGCATGAAATCATGATGGCGTTCGCCTTGGGGCTGCTGGGGGCGGTGGTGTTTTCCGCCATCGGCCTGGTCTCGGGCACCGACGAAACCGCCACCCTGGCGCCGTTGACCATGCTGGTGGTGTTGCTCGGCGCACCGCCTGCCGGGGTGTTGACGTTCTTCCTCGCGGGCGCGGTGGCCAAGCACATGACCCACGCGGTGCCCACGGCTCTGCTGGGCATTCCCGGTGATACGGTGGCCACCGCCTTGCTTGGCGACGCCAACTACCTGCGCAAACTCGGCGTGCCACATATCGCCCTGCGCAAAATGATCACCGGCGGCGCGGTGGCGGCGTTGATTGCGGTGCCGTTGTCGGTTCTGTTCGCGGTGTTACTGGCGCCGTTTGGCGGGGTGATCAAGCAGTTCGCGCCGTGGGTGTTCCTGTGTGCGGCCCTGGCCATTGCCTATTTCTCCGCCGGGCGCTGGGCCTCGGTGCTGACCCTGGTGCCGTTTGTGGTGGTGATCGTCGCGTTGCAGGCCTTGACCGGCCACTACGGGGTGAAACTGTCAGTCAGCTATTTCCTCGGCATCGCCGTGGCGCCGCTGATTGCGTCGCTGTTTTCGCTGTTGGCCCCAAGTGAGCGCGAGCACATGCGCCGCAACGAATACCGGGTGTTCTCCCTGGCGCCGGACGTCAAGGGCTGGAGCGGCTACTTCCCCAACCCGTTCAAAGTCATCAACCGACGCCAGGTGAAAGTCACGGCCATGGCCGCCAGCGTGTCGAGCGCGACGTTCGTGTTCAGCCCGGTGGCGATGACGGTGATCATGGGCGAAGTGATCGGCGCGCGGATCAAGCAGGCGTACGACCGCCTGACCACGGTGATCACCGCGCGAAACGGAGTTACCGAGTCCACCTACATTGCCGAAACCCTGATCCCGCTGATGGCTTTCGGTCTGCCCCTGAGCCCGGTGGCTGCCGGCCCCGCTGCGCCACTGTTCAACGCACCGCCACGCTTCTGGGTGGACAACGCCAGCGGCCAGGTCAACAACCTGCACAACTTGCTCAGCACCTGGGACTTCCTCGGCTACGGCATGCTCGCCGTGATCGTGGCAATCCTGGTGGCCTACCCGTTCACCATGAACTTTGCCCATGGCGCCGCCGCCTTTGTGGTGCGCAAGATCAGCCACGAAGCGGTGATCGCAACGTTTATCGGCCTGGTGCTGGTGATCGGTATCTGGGAGGGCGGTCTGCTTGGGCTGCTGGTGATCGTCACGGTGGGGTTGCTGGGTGGTTTCCTGGCGCGCTTTCTGGGTTTCAACACCGGCGTGCAATTCATGGGGTATTACACGGCGGTGCTCAGTGTGCCGGCGATCATCGCGCTGGCGGGCTAGGTAACCCAGCAGCCTCTTAGCTAGAACCACCACGACATTTTCCCGGCAGATAGCGGTTTATCTGCGACGGGAGAGTGTTGCCTGTCAAAAAGCAAAGGAATAACAACAATGAACATCCTTTCCCGTTCCAACCCTGTGCTGCTGGGCTGCCTGGCGTTTACCGCCAACAGTTATGCCGAAGGTTTTGTCGACGACGCCAAAGCCTCGTTGAACCTGCGCAACTTCTATATCAATCGCAACTTTGTCGATGATCGTTACTCCCAGGCCAGGGCCGAGGAGTGGACGCAGAGTTTTATCCTCGATGCACGCTCCGGCTTTACCCAGGGTACCGTGGGCTTTGGCCTGGATGTCCTGGGCCTGTATGCGGTGAAACTCGATGGCGGCAAGGGCACCGCCAACACCCAGTTGTTGCCGGTGCACGACGACGGTCGCCCGGCGGATGATTTCGGGCGATTGGGCGTGGCATTGAAGGCGAAGCTTTCCAACACCGAGCTCAAGGTCGGGGAGTGGGCACCGGCCCTGCCGGTGTTGCGCTCTGACGATGGCCGTTCGCTGACCCAGACCTTTCGTGGCGCGCAATTGACCTCCCGCGAGCTCAACGGCTTGACGCTGTACGGCGGCCAGTTCCGCGCCAACAGCCCGCGCAATGACGCGAGCATGGAAGACATGTTCATGGCCGGGCGCGCGGATGTGACCTCGGACCGTTTCAACTTCGGCGGCGTCGAGTACCAGTTCAACGACAAGCGAACCCAAGTGGGCGTGTGGTACTCGGAACTGGTCGATATCTATCAGCAGCGCTACTTCAACCTGATCCACAGCCAGCCCCTGGGCAGTTGGGTATTGGGGGCCAACCTGGGTTATTTCTCTGGCGAAGAAAACGCCAAGGCCCTGGCTGGCGACCTGGAAAACCGTGCGCTGTCGGCGATGCTCTCGGCAAAAACAGGTGCCCATACCCTGTACCTGGGCGGGCAACGCATGTCCGGGAAAAATGGCTGGATGCGGGTCAATGGCACCGCCGGTACCAGCCTGGCCAACGACAGCTACAACGCCAGCTACGACGCAGCGCGCGAGCGTTCCTGGCAACTGCGTTATGACTATGACTTCGCGGCCCTGGGCGTGCCGGGGCTGACGTTGATGACTCGCTATATCCGCGGCAGCAATGCCCATGTAGGGGCGGTCACTGATGGTCGGGAATGGGGGCGGGAGTCGGAGTTGGCGTATGTGGTGCAAAGCGGGGTGGCGAAGAACCTCAACGTGCGCTGGCGTAACTCGACGTTGCGTCGCGATTACAGCACGCTGGAGTTTGATGAGAACCGGTTGATTATCAGTTATCCGTTGTCGTTGTTGTAAGTGGAGGGCGTGGCGGCCTCAGGGCCGCTGCGCCTTCACCCCTGTCCCAAACGTATTGCCCATCCGCACGCTGGTCGCCGCAGGTGTCGACAAGCCAATCTGGTTCGGCGGCCGCTGATGGACCGGTTTTTCCCGGGTCTCGCGGTTTTTCTGCGCGGCCTTGCCGCCCATCTGCTGGCTCAAGCACCCATAGTCAGGCGCCTTGTACCCATCCACCCTGGCTTCGACACAACCGCCCGGCGTGTCCTCGGCCTGCACGACCGACACCAGGCCCGCACACAGCAACAGCATCACCAACCGCTTCATCAGGGCCTCCTGGCTGGCCCGAGGAAGTGGGCCGTAAGTGCTTGCCAGTCTAGCCCGATGAAACGGGTGAAACCGTGATGTTTTTTTTGCCATCACCGTAACATCAGGTTCATAAATTGGCCTCAGGATGACGCTTTTCCCAGGACACGTCAGCCGTGCAGCAAGGCAGAGCAGGGGTCGAACGGTGGGCTTGGAGGCGCACACACTGCTGCCTGGTCTTGCTGTTGGCCTGGATGTGGTTGCCACTGCCCGCAGCTCTGGCTGGGGAGCCGAAGGTGTTACGCCTGGATCTACCTGCGCAAAGCCTGGTGCCAGCCCTGGAAGCTTTCAGTCGTGCCACCGGGATGGCGGTGTTGGTGGACCGCGAGTTGACCCACGGGCGGCGTTCGATTGGCGTGCATGGGCACTACAGTGCCCAACAGGCCTTGGGCCTGTTACTGACCGGGAGTGGCCTGATGGCGCGTTACGCACGCAGTGATGCATTTACGCTGCAGTTGCCTGAAGTCAGCCAGCCGCTGGCCGGTCGAGGGGTGTCGCCGCGCAATGCTGCACGGCTCAACCGCAGTTATGCCACGGCCTTGCAGCAGGCCGTCGAAGCCAGCCTGTGCCGTTCGCCCATGACCCGCCCCGGCAGTTTCCGGGCGCTGGTACAGGTCTGGGTCAACCACGACGGGTGGATTGAACATAGCCGCCTGGTCAGTTCCACCGGTGATGCGCAGCGTGATGAAGCGCTGGTTCGCAGCCTGGGCAGCACCCGGATAGAACGCCCGGCACCCAGTTCGATGCGGTTGCCGTTGACCCTGCTCTTAATGCCCGACACCACAGGAAAACGCATGGAATGCACAGCACGGGAAGGAGTTTCCGGGGCATGAAGGATACCGGGCACACGCCAATGGTCAGGTTGTTCCTGGCCTCCTACGAAGACTTCAAGGTGCGTTTGCGCAAGCGCCTGGGTTCGGAGGACCTGGCCAATGACGTCCTGCATGAAACCTACCTGCGGGTCGACCGCATGGACATGCCGGCCAACCTGCAACAACCCAATGCCTATCTGTATCGCATGGCCTTGAACATCGCCGCCGACCGGCGCCAGGCTGATGCCCGCCTGCTGACCGGCAGTGAGGTCCAGGAGTTGCTCAACATCAGCGACGAAGCCCAGGATCCCTCGCGGGTGGTGGGCGGCCAGAAAGAAATCCAGTCCTTGCTCAAAGCGCTCTACGAACTGCCCGCCCGGCGCCGCAAGATCCTCATCGCGGCCCGCCTGGAGGAAGCGCCGCACCTGGAAATCTCCCAGCGTTTCGGCATCTCCACGCGCATGGTCGAGAAGGAAATCAAGGCCGCCCTGGGGCATTGCGCCCAGCGCCTGGAAAGAAAAGTCATCCAGCGGTTCGGTCCCGGCGCCGGAAAACCGTCTTAGTGTTGAGTCCCTGACAATCCGTGAGTACCTGCGCGCTTGAAAATTTTTAGCTTTCCCACTGCCCGGGGCACGCCCGACAGCCGATTGCACGACGAAGCGCGCGATTGGCTGGTCCTCCTGACCTCGGGCCAGGCGACCGTGGCCGATGCCAAGGCCTTGCGCCAGTGGTGCGCCCAGAGCCCGGAGCACGCCCAGGCTTTCGAACACGCCAAGCGGTTGTGGCAACAATTGACCCCGGCGCTGGCACAGGCCCAGGCACCCCGGCATTTTGGCCGGCGTGCGTTCCTCGGCGGGGCGCTTGCCGCCTCGGTTGCCTTGGTGATGGTACGCGTCACGGTGCCCGGTGGTTTTGCCGGGTTGAGTGCCGACTACCGCACGCAGGTGGGTGAGCAGCGGCGGGTTGAACTGAGCGAGGGCATCAGCCTGGAGCTCAACACCCAGACCCGTATCAGCCGACGTGAGCAGGGCATTGAATTGCTTGAAGGCGAGGTCGAGGTGCTGGCGGCGCAGCCGCTGACGGTACAGGCGGGGGCAGGGTGGCTGAGTGCGAGCCAGGCGCGATTCAATGTGCGCAACACCGATCACAGTGTGTGCGTGACCTGCATTGAAGGCTCGCTGGCGGTTGCCGTGGGTGGGCGCAGCGTGCGCCTGGACAGCGGGCGCCAGTTGACCTACGACGCGGCAGGGCTGGGGCAAGTGCTGACGGTGGACACCGAGGCCGTGATCGCCTGGCGCGAGCAGGTGCTGGTGTTCAATAACGCCACGCTGGACACGGTGATCGACGAGATCAACCGTTACCGGCCGGGGATGTTGGTCTTGCTCAATCGTGAACTGGGCAAGCGCCGGGTGCAGGCGCGCTTCAGCCTGGAGCAACTGGCAGGCGTGGCATTGCTGATTCGCGATGCCTATGGGGCCAAATGCACGCAGCTGCCGGGTGGGGTGGTGTTGCTCAGCTAGGCGCGGACTCTATTCCCTCCTGTCGGCGAGGTTCCCTGTGGGAGCGGGCTTGCTCGCGAAGGCGTCGGCCCAGCAAACATTGATGTTGACTGACCCGCCGCTTTCGCGAGCAAGCCCGCTCCCACAGGTAAGCAACCGCGCACAAGGGGAGATCGCTGCAATTCAGTCCAACGGCCCCAGCACCTGCCGATAGCGCTCCACCCCCTGCGGTGTCTGCCGCACCAAGGTGATTTCCAGCCCCGCCGGATGGCTTCGGCGATTGCCGCTCAACTGCCGCCAGCCCTTGTCGTTATCCCAGACCCGTACTTGCAGGTCGCTGACCTGGCTCAACACCGCCACCGCCTCCTTGGGGGCCGGTAGCGGATAGCGATCCCGTGCCGGTGCCGCAGCGCGGTACAAGGTGTCGCCCTTGAGCCACCATCGCACCCGTTGCAGACCATCGCCGGGGGTTGGCGCGCTGCGGATCAGCTCCAGGCGAAACCCCTTGCTGTCGGAACTGCGCACAGTCACCGCCGGCAAAGCGTCTGCGGCGGGGGGCTGGTCGGCGGTGGGTGGCGGCGCCAGTTCCACCCCGGCGCGCAGGCTGACGTCCAGTTGCAACTGGTTCAGGGCACGCAGCAGCGCCTGGGTCTGTTCGGTACTCGCCTGCAAGTGGGCGTCGGCGCGGGTCACGCTGTCCAGGCCGCGCCAGGCAATCAGGCTGACGACCGCCATCAGCATGATCGCCACCATCACCTCGATCAGGGTAAAGCCTTGCTGGTTACGGTTCATGGCGGGCTCACCACGCGCAGGGCGCCGGTTGCATCACGTTGCAGGCTGAGGCTGTGCTGCCCGTCCGACAACAGCACCTGCAGCGGCGGATTGATCCATTCGGCATTCAGCACCAGGGTTTGCCGGGGTTCGATGCGCACCTGCAGCGGCGTGGTGTCCCAGGTCCGTGGGCGCAGTTGTGGATCGCCCTTGAAGTCCTCCAGCCCTGGGCCATCGTCGCGGCTGCGGCTCAAGCGGTAGCCGTTGGCATCCGCGCGCCAAGTGATCGCACGGCCATCGGCGCGGGCTTCGGCCTGGGCGATTTGCAACACCTGAGCCAGGCGCTCGGCGTCCTTGCGCAACAGGTGCAAGGGGTCCGGCTTGATGCTCAGGCTGATGGCAGCGCTGGCGATGCCAATGATCACCAGCACCACCATCAACTCGATCAAGGTGAAACCGCGTTGCCTGCGATCCGTCATGCGTGTGCCCTCAACCGGATCAACCACTGAAATAAAACCGTGAGATTTGCCCTGTAGGCTGTCGGGATGGACAAACAGGAGGTCCCGCCCATGGCATTCATCGATCGCTTATCTGCCGCCCACGGCGTCCAGGCCCTGGCCTTGCTGGCGACGCTGGCCGGGGTTGCTACATGGACGCCGCTGCTGCTGACGTCTGCGCAGTCCCATACCCCGCCGATTGCACCCCAGGCGTTGGCGGCGCGCAGTGACAGCCCGGCGCTGCAATGGTTTGCCGATGTGCCGGCGGCGCTGCAGGTCAAGGTGTCCGGGGTGCTGGCCGGCGCCCAGGGTGCAGTGGCAATCCTCAGCCTCAACGAAGGACCGCCACGCAGCTTTCTCGCCGGTGAGCGCCTCAGCCCCGGCGTACGCCTGGCGGCCATCGAGGGCGATGGGGTGGTGATCGAGCGGGGCGCCGAAAAGGTCCGGGTCAATCTCGATAAACTGCCCGAGGCGCCAGCCTTGCCCAGGCTCACTCGACCTTGACCTGTTGCAACGCAGGCGCGCGGTCCACCCGGGTTTCCAGGCGTGCCAGGGGCGGCGCCTCGCGTGTGGCATCCAGCACCTGCACGCTGACCTTCAATAGGGAACCATCGCCCGCCACCACCTGTTCACAGCGCAGCTTCAAGCGCCCCTGATCACACTCGAACGTCTTGCGTCCGGGGCTTGCGCGCCCCTCCAGGCGCAGTTGGGCCAGGCGACTCTGGGCCGCCAGCATGGCGATGGATTTGTCGCGCAACAGGCCATTGCCCTGGGTCATCAACCCCGCCACCCGCACAGCCGCCGCCATGGCCACGGCAATAATCGCCAGGGCCACCAGCACCTCGATCAGGGTGAAACCTTGGTTCTTCTGACGACCACGCATGACGTGCTCAATGCCGGGAAACAGGCCCGCAGACTAGCCGCTGCACTTGACCGATTGGCGACCAAAGCTCCCGAGGATTTTCAATACGCCTGACATGTTGGCTTGCAACACTGCGCGACGAAAAGCACTCAAGCCAAGGAATGTCGAGATGGATATCGCGCACGTCACATCCACCCCGCGAGGCCCTCGGGGCCAGCGTGGCTTCACCCTGATCGAGATCATGGTGGTGGTGGTCATTCTCGGGATTCTCGCTGCCATGGTGGTGCCCAAGGTGCTTGACCGCCCGGATCAGGCACGGGCCACAGCCGCCAGGCAAGATATCGGTGGCTTGATGCAGGCGCTCAAACTCTACCGCCTGGACCACGGCACCTATCCGAACATGACCCAGGGTCTCAAGGTCCTGGTCGAGCGCCCGGCCGATGCGAAGAGCAGCAACTGGCGCGCCTACCTCGAACGTTTGCCCAACGACCCGTGGGGCCGCCCGTATCACTACCTCAACCCTGGCGCCAATGGTGAAGTCGATGTGTTTTCCCTCGGGGCCGACGGCCAACCGGATGGCGACGGCGTGAATGCCGATATCGGCTCCTGGCAGTTGTAAGGCGCGCCATGAACAGGCATTTGCCCAGTGCGGCGAAGCAACATGGCATGGCGATTATCAGCGCGTTGCTGATCGCCGCCGTGGTGGCGGTGCTCGCCGGGGCCATGCTCACCCGCCAAAGCGTGTTTACCCGTAGCCTGGAGGCCGAACAACTGCGGGTCCAGGGCAGTTGGCTGTTGCAGGGTGCGCTGCAAGCCAGTCGACAACAGTTGTGGGATGCGCGGCGTAAAGACGTGCTGACCCGCCTCGATCAGCCCTGGGCGCGCCCCTTTGCCGGGGTGGTCGAGGGGCGCCTGGATGACGAGCAGGGCAAGTTCAACCTGCGCAACCTGGTCCGCCAGCAGCAGCCCGATGCTGCGCAATTGCAGAGTTTCCAGCGCCTGTGCCAGTTGCTTGGCATCGACCCTGGCGTCGGCCAGCGCATCAGCCAGCGGGTGCTTGCTTCGTATGCGCAACGTGCGGGCGAAAGTGAGGTGAGCAGCCTGCGCAGCACTTCACCCGAGGCCGCCCAGACCCTGCTGCCGGCCAAGGCTCCGATGCTGCGCAGCCTGGATGACCTCGCCGGTATCGACGGCCTTGAACCGCGTGTGCTGCAACGCCTGGCGGCGTATGTCAGCGTGCTGCCCGGCAATACCTGGGTCAATGGCAACACTGCCAGCGCCGAAGTGCTCAGTGCGGTGGTGCCCGGGCTCAGCCTGCCCCAGGCCCAGGGATTGGTGGCCGAGCGGGACAGCGGGCGCTGGTTTATCAACCGGGGCGATTTCGTCAACCGCCTGCGCATGCCCCACCTGGTGGTGGATTCGGTGCAGGTGGGGATCACCAGCGAGTGGTTCCGCTGGCACGGCCGCGCGCGTCGCGAGCAGCGCCGGGTTGCCGCGCAAGCGCTGTTGTATCGCCCCGAAGACCGGCAACCCCAGGTGATCTGGTGGCGGGTGGGCGCATGACGCGCTTGCGGATTGCCTTGCCGCCGCTGGACCAACTGAGTGCCGAGAGCCTGGTGCACTATGCCTGGCTGGACCGCACCGGGCAGGTCAGCCGGCAAGGGCAGGCCAGCCTTGGGCAGTTGGCACTACCGCGCAAGACCCTGGCGGCCCAGTGCTTCCTGCACCCTTGGGACAGTTTGCTGACCAGCCTGGAACTGCCGCCATTGACGGCGGCCAAGGTGACGGCAGCTGTGACCTGTGCAGCCCAGGCGCTGATCCTCGGTCCGGTGGCACAGGTGCAGGTGGTCCATGGCCCCCGGGAGAGCAACGGGCAAGTGCAAGTGGGGTGGCTGCCAAAGGCGGGCCTGGAACAACTGAACCGGGTCCTGGCCCAGGTGCATATCAGCCTGCGTGGCCTGTACCCGGCGCCCTATGCCTTGCCCGTACCGCCGGCGGGAGGCTTGAGCGTGGCCTGCGTCGAGGGGCATCTGCTGCTGCGCCAGAGCCTGCACCAGAGCGCCTTGCATCCCCTGGGCGCGCGAGCCCTGGAGGCGCTATTGAACGGTGGCGCGCAACTGCATCAGATCGATGAGCACACGGCCCAGCGCTGGCAGGGTGTGGTGCCGGGCTGGGGCTTGCACGGGCGCCTCAAACGCCCCAGCAACGGAGGTTGGGGGCGGGCACTGGGGCTCAGCGCATTGGCCGTGGCGGTCTGGACCCTGGGCCTGAACCTGTACGCCGCGCGCCAGGTAGGCGAAGGGCAACAGCTCAAGGCGCAGATGATCGCCCAGGTCAAGCAGGCCTTCCCGCAATTGCCGGTCATCCTCAATCCGCTGCAACAGGCCCGCCAGCAATTGGCCGCCGCGCAAGGCGCCGGCGCCGACCCCGGCCAGCGTTTCAGCAGCCTGGTGCAATTGGCGGGCAGCCACCTGCCGTTTATGGTTGGCAGCGTCCAGGCCCTGGCTTTTGAACAAGGCCGTTTGCACCTGCAATTGTTGCCCGACAGTCGCAACCCGACGGCCGCAGGTGATTGGCAGGCGGCGCTGGCCCAGGCCGGTTTCACCGCCACCCGTGATGATCACGGCTGGACCCTTGGGCCGCTCGACAGCCCGGAAGACGCCAATGAGTAAGCTCAGCTATCAACGCCTGCGCGCGCAGTTCCAAACGTTCTGGAGCGCCCTGGCGCTGCGCGAAAAACGCCTGCTGGGCGGCGGCGGGGCAGTGTTGGCGGGCCTGCTGGTGTGGTTGCTGTTGATTGAACCACCCTTGCAGCAGATCGACTACTGGCAAGCCGAAACCCCCAAGCTGCGTACCCAGGCTGCCACCTTGCAGGCGCTGTTGCAGGGCGCCAGTGCCGGCGCGCGCGCCGGGCAAGACCGCGAAGGTGCCTTGCGCCAGGCCCTCGACGCTGCCGGACTTGAAGGCCGCTATCAATTGCAGGTCGTGGACTCCAACGGCTGGCGCCTGACCTTTACCGACGCGCCAGCGGATGCCGTGGTCGGATGGTTGCTGGCGAGCCCACGCGCACTTTCCCTGGAGGTGTCCCAAGCACGCTTGCAGCGTGTTGGCGACACCGCTGAAAACCCGGCCGGCAGATTGTCCGGGACCGTTCGCATGGATCAGGCGCCTGGCGCTAAGGAAGCTTCATGAAGTGGTCATTCGCCCTTTCGGCGCCGTTTCGCCAGGTAGCGCCGCTGCTGTTGCTGGCGCTCAGTGCCTGTAGCAACACCCAGTCGCCGACACCTGCGCCATTGCTGGTGGACAGCGAACTCGGCCAGCCCCTGGCCGATACCCGGCGCAACGGTGTGCCGATACCCGAGCGCCAGCGTGAAATCACCCCTCAGCCACGGGTCCAACACCCGGTGACCCAACGCGCCCGTGGTCATGCCGCCGCCCCGGCCAAAGTGCGCAACCCGCTGGGCGACCAGCCGGTGCAATTGAACTTTGTCGAAGCCGACATCCAGGCGGTGGTGCGCGCCTTGTCCCGCGCCACCGGCCAGCAGTTCCTGGTGGATCCACGGGTCAAGGGCAACCTGACCCTGGTCAGCGAAGGCCAGGTCCCGGCGCATCAGGCCTATGACATGCTGCTGGCGGCGCTGCGCATGCAGGGCTTCAGCGTGGTGGACGTCGGCGGTGTCGCCCAGGTGGTCCCGGAAGCCGATGCCAAGCTGCTGGGCGGGCCGATCTACAATGCCGCCAGCCCCAGTGGCAATGGCATGCAGACCCGCACCTTCCGCCTGCAATACGAAAACGCGGTGAACCTGATCCCGGTATTGCGGCCCATTGTCTCGCCGAACAATCCGATCAATGCCTACCCCGGCAACAACAGCATCGTCATTACCGACTATGCGGAAAACCTCGCGCGGGTGGCACAGATCATTGACGGCATCGACACCCCGAGCGCCATCGACACCGACGTGGTGCCGGTGCAAAACGGCATTGCCGTCGATATCGCGGCGATGGTCGCCGAGTTGCTGGAAACCCAGGGCAACGACCAGACCCAGAAGATCGCCGTGGTCGGCGACCCGCGCTCCAATTCGATCATCATCCGCGCCGGCAGCCCCGAGCGTACGGAACTGGCGCGCAACCTGATCTACAAACTCGACAATGCCCAGAGCAACCCCAGCAATATGCACGTGGTGTACCTGCGCAACGCCCAGGCCGGCAAGCTGGCGCAATCCCTGCGCGGCATGCTCACCGGTGAAAGCGAAAGTGGCGTGAGTGACGAGGCCCGCACTAAGTTGAGTGCAATGGGCGGGGCAGGCACTACCAGTCAGGGCAGCCCCCAGAACAGCAGTGGCGCGCCGACCGGTAGCGCTGTCCAGCCCAGTGGTTATGCAAAGGACAGCACAGGTGCGAGCAATACCACCAGCGAGCAGAACACCGCTTTCAGTGCCGGCGGCGTGACGATCCAGGCCGATGCGACCACCAACACCCTGCTGATTTCCGCACCCGATCCGCTGTACCGCAACCTGCGTGAGGTGATCGACATGCTTGACCAGCGTCGCGCCCAGGTGGTGATCGAAAGCCTGATCGTCGAAGTCAACGAAGACGATGCCAGCGAATTCGGCGTGCAGTGGCAGGCCGGCAACCTGGGCGGCAAGGGTGGTTTTGGCGGGGTCAACCTGGGCGGCAGCGGAATCAACGGCACCCCCACCAGCAAGACCAGTATCGACGTGTTGCCCAAGGGCCTGAACATCGGCCTGGTGGACGGCACGGTGGATATTCCAGGGATCGGCCGGGTGCTGGACCTCAAGGTCCTGGCGCGGGCGTTGAAGAGCAAGGGCGGGACCAATGTGTTGTCCACGCCCAACCTGCTGACCCTGGACAACGAAGCGGCGAGTATCTTCGTCGGCCAGACCATTCCCTTCGTCACCGGCAGCTACGTGACCGGTGGCGGTGGCACCAGCAACAACCCGTTCCAGACCGTGCAGCGTGAAGAAGTAGGCCTCAAGCTGAACGTGCGGCCACAGATCTCCGAGGGCGGCACGGTGAAGCTGGATATCTACCAGGAAGTCAGCAGCGTCGACGCCCGCGCGTCGGTGGAGGCGGGGACGGTGACCAACAAGCGGGCGATCGATACCAGCATCTTGCTCGATGATGGACAGATCATGGTGCTGGGCGGGTTGTTGCAGGATGGCTATACCCAGAGCAACGACGCGGTGCCGTGGCTATCGGACATCCCGGGGCTGGGTGCGCTGTTTCGCAATGAGTCGCGCAGTGTGAACAAGACCAACCTGATGGTGTTCTTGCGGCCCTACATCATTCGCGACAGTGGCGCGGGGCGCAGTATTACGCTTAATCGCTATGACTTTATGCGCCGTGCCCAGGGTGGGTTGCAGCCGCAGCACAGCTGGGCGCTGCCGGATGTGCAGGCGCCGCAGTTGCCGGCGGTGGAGAAGGCGATTCCGGGGAGTGCACGGCCGTGAGCCTGCTCCCCTACGCCTGGGCCAAATCCCAACGCATTCTCCTGCACCCCACCCCCAGCGGCCCGCGCCTGACCATCTGCCCCTCGACTCCCGGCTGGTCGATCAGCGAAGTCCATCGCCAATTCGGCCAGGCCCCCATCGAACACGTACGCGACGATGAACTCGACGGCCTGCTGGCCAGCGCCTACGCCGACACCGGCAGTGCTGCAGCGGTGGTCGGTGCGGCCGAAAACGAAGTCGACCTCGACCGCCTGATGCAAGACATCCCCGAAATCACCGACCTGCTCGACACCCAGGACGGCGCTCCGGTGATTCGCATGATCAACGCCTTGCTGACCCAGGCCGCCCGCGACGAAGCCAGTGACATTCATATTGAGCCCTTCGAAACCCACTCGGTGGTGCGCTATCGCGTCGACGGCACCCTGCGCGATGTGGTGTCGCCGCGCAAAGCCCTGCATGGCGCGCTGGTGTCGCGAATCAAGATCATGGCTCAGCTCGACATCGCCGAAAAACGCCTGCCCCAGGACGGTCGTATCGCCCTGCGGGTCGCCGGGCGGCCGATTGATATCCGCGTGTCGACGGTGCCTACCGGCCATGGCGAGCGGGTGGTGATGCGCCTGCTGGATAAACAGGCCGGGCGCCTGCAACTGGAAACGCTCGGCATGGACCCGCAACTGTTGGCGCGTCTCGATGGCCTGATCCGCCAGCCCCATGGCATCGTGCTGGTCACCGGGCCCACCGGCAGCGGCAAGACCACTAGCCTCTACGCGGCCCTGGCGCGGCTGGACGCCAGTACCAGCAATATCCTCACCGTGGAAGACCCGGTGGAATACGACCTGCCGGGGATCAGCCAGATCCAGGTCAACGCCAAGATCGACATGACCTTCGCCCTGGCCCTGCGCGCGATTCTGCGCCAGGACCCGGACATCATCATGATTGGTGAAATCCGTGACCTGGAGACCGCGCAGATCGCCGTCCAGGCCTCGCTCACCGGCCATCTGGTGCTGGCCACGCTGCACACCAACGATGCGGTGTCGGCGGTCAATCGCCTGATCGACATGGGGGTGGAGCCGTTCCTGCTGGCCTCGTCGCTGCTTGGCGTGTTGGCCCAGCGCCTGGTGCGGCGCCTGTGCCCGCACTGCAAGCAGCCGGACCCGGCGGCGCCCGGCACCTGGCGCCCGGTGGGGTGTGACCAGTGCAACCAGGTCGGCTACAGCGGCCGTACCGGTATCCATGAACTGTTCTGCGTCGATGATGCGGTGCGTGGGCTGATCCACCAGGGCGCCGGCGAGCAGGAAATACGCATCGCCGCCCGCGAGGCCGGGATGTTCAGCATGCGTGAAGACGGCGAGCGCTGGGTCCGCAGCGGCGCCACTTCGCCGCAAGAAATCCTGCGCGTAACACGGGACGCCTGATGAATCGCTATCGCTATGAAGCCTGTGATGCCAGCGGCAAGCTGGAAACCGGGCACCTGGAGGCCGAGAGCCAGGGCGCAGCCTTTGCCAGCCTGCGCAGCCGGGGCCTGACCGCGTTGCTGGTGCAGGTCGAAGGCAGCGCCAACGCAGTGGGCGGCGGCAGCCTGTTCAGTGCCAAGCTGTCGGACAACGACCTGGCCTGGGCCACCCGCCAACTCGCCAGCCTGCTCGGTGCCAGCCTGCCACTGGAGGCGGCGCTGAGTGCCACGGTCGAGCAGGCGGAAAAAAAACACATCGCCCAGACCCTCAGCGCGGTGCGCGCCGATGTGCGCAGTGGCATGCGCCTGGCCGATGCATTGGCCGCACGGCCACGGGATTTCCCGTCGATCTACCGGGCGTTGATTGCGGCGGGGGAGGAGTCTGGCGACCTGGCCCAGGTCATGGAGCGCCTGGCCGACTACATCGAGGAACGCAACAACCTGCGCGGCAAGATTCTTACCGCGTTTATCTATCCGGGCGTGGTGGGCCTGGTGTCGATTGGCATCGTCATCTTCTTGTTGAGTTACGTGGTGCCGCAGGTGGTCAGTGCCTTTTCCCAGGCGCGCCAGGACCTGCCGGGGCTGACCCTGGCGATGCTCAATGCCAGTGACTTTATCCGCGCCTGGGGCGCGCTGTGTTTTGCCGCCCTGGTGGGTGGTTTCTGGTGTTGGCGCCTGTACCTGCGCAACCCCGTGGCGCGCTTGAACTGGCACAGCCGGGTATTGCGCCTGCCGCTGATCGGGCGGTTTGTGCTGGGGCTCAACACTGCGCGCTTTGCCTCGACCCTGGCGATCCTCGGTGGCGCCGGGGTGCCGTTGCTGCGTGCCCTGGAAGCCGCGCGCCAGACCCTGTCCAACGACCGCCTGAGCCAGAGCGTCAGTGATGCCACGGCCAAGGTGCGCGAGGGGGTCAACCTGGCGCCGGCACTGGCGGTGGAAAAGGTCTTCCCCCCCGTGTTGATCCACCTGATCGCCAGCGGTGAAAAAACCGGTTCCCTGCCGCCCATGCTGGAGCGCGCGGCGCAAACCCTGTCACGGGATATCGAACGGCGGGCCATGGGCATGACGGCCTTGCTGGAGCCGTTGATGATCGTGGTGATGGGCGCGGTGGTGCTGGTGATCGTGATGGCGGTGCTGTTGCCGATCATCGAGATCAACCAACTGGTCACTTGAATCCGACTGACACCATTGCCCAAATGTAGGAGCTGGCTTGCCTGCGATAGCATCACCTGGGTGTGACTGAAAAACCGAGTTGCCTGTATCGCAGGCAAGCCAGCTCCTACATTTGGATCACCTAACCTCGGGTTCCTCATTTCGTCATTTTTTAACCCACGGCACACAGCCGGTGTTCCTTCCAGCCCACGCCTCGAAACAACCCCTGCAACCTTGCTGTCACTCAGCCCGTTAAAAGCCAGAATCATTGCCAAAACACCCGAGAATCTTTTTAAAAATCAAGCTGTTCCTCCCGAGGTTTTTTCCTACATCTGTCATCGGAAACTGCGAACTTCGTGTCCATGGCCTCGCCCGGCAAGCCCTCTGGATCAAGGCGTGTGAACCGAGTGCCATGGCGTCATGCAAGAGCCATCTACCTCAACGTATGAACACGACGAAAGGAGCTTCTTCATGTTTAAGCGCAATGTTCTCGCGGCATCCATGACCCTCGCGGCCCTGTGCTCGGCCCAGGCAGCATTTGCTGATATCAACGGCGGCGGCGCAACCCTGCCACAGCCGCTGTACCAGACCCCCGGCGTACTGACTGCCGGTTTCGCCGCGTACATCGGTGTCGGCAGCGGCAACGGCAAAGCGGCATTCCTGGAAAACAAGTACGACAAGCTCGTACCTGGCGTGACCACCAAGAACGTGCACTGGGCGGGCAGCGATTCCAAGCTCAATGCCACTGAGTTGTCGACCTACGCATCGGCCAAGCAACCAGGCTGGGGCAAGCTGATCCAGGTGCCTTCGGTAGCCACTTCGGTTGCCATTCCTTTTCGCAAGAGCGGTGCCAACGCCGTTGACCTGAGCGTCAACGAGCTGTGCGGTGTGTTCTCGGGTCGTCTCACTGACTGGAGCCAGATCACTGGCGCTGGCCGTAGCGGTGCAATCACCGTGGTTTACCGCAGCGAAAGCAGCGGCACCACCGAACTGTTCACGCGCTTCCTCAACGCCCAGTGCGCTGAAACCGGCAGCTTCGCCGTTACCACCACCTTTGCCAACAGCTACAGCGGTGGCCTGCCGGCCGGTGCCGTTTCTGCCGCCGGCAGCCAAGGTGTGATGAATGCCTTGAACGATACGACGGTCGCTGAAGGCCGTATCACCTACATGAGCCCTGACTACGCCGCCACTACCCTGGAAGGCCTGGACGACGCTACCAAGGTCGCTCGCGTTGGCAAGGACGTGGCCAGCAACACTGCAGGTGTATCGCCAGCGCCGGATAACGTTTCCGCTGCGATTGATGACGTGTCGGTACCTGCCGTGGCTGATCGCTCCAACCCGGACAAGTGGGTACCTGTATTCGGTAAAAGCGGCGTAGCCGGTGTGGTGCCTTACCCAACGTCGGGCTACCCGATCCTGGGCTTCACCAACCTGATCTTCAGCCAGTGCTATATCAACGGCGACCAGTCCAACCAGGTGCGTGACTTCTTTGCCCAGCACTACGGCGAGACCGTCAACAACGATGACGCCATCCGCGCCAACCGTTTCGTGCCACTGCCAGACTCCTGGAAAAGCGCGATCCGCAGCAGCTTCCTGACCGCCGGCAACTCCCTGAGCATCGGCAAGACCGACGTCTGCAACGGTATCGGTCGTCCGCTGTAACCCCAGCGTTCATCGACCTGCAACACCTGATCAGCAACGGCCTGTGCCGTTGCTGATTTTTTATTTGCCTACCCGCCAACACCGGCCCCGGTAGCCGTTGCCGAGGGCGGTGGGCGCTAGATGAATTTTGCATGACAGAAGTTCAGTCCCGTCCCTCGCCAACCGCCTAACTCCCATACGTGATGTGCATCTCAACACACAAGGATGATTCCAGATGGTCCGCTGCAAACCACCGGTTAACCTGAATGCCCGCGGCCCGCACGGCCAGACAGTCTTGCGCCTCAAGCCGTTGGCCCATGCCATTGCCTTGTTGCTGGTGGCGGGCAGTGCC